>NZ_CAMZOG010000036.1 GCF_947331445.1 Parendozoicomonas sp. Alg238-R29
GCAACAGATATCGCAACAGATATCGCAACAGATATCGCAACAGATATCGCAACAGATATCGCAACAGGTATCGCAACAGATATCGCAATAGAATTAACTGTTAGTAATGTGACTCAAGGAAGAGAACGTGGCAATTAGCTTTGAAAACGCATTAGGCATTCATCCGCAGGCTCTGGATTTCAGGGTTCAGCGTGCAACTCTGTTGGCTGGTAACCTTGCCAATGTGGATACCCCCGGATACAAGGCCAGAGATATTGAGTTTGGCGATGTGTTGGAACTGGAAAGCAGCCGTATGGCTTCTACTTCTGGACAGCACGTTAGCAGTATTGATCGAGGGTTGGATGGCTCTGTGAAATACCGTATTCCTCAACAGCAAACAACGGATGGCAACAGTGTGGAGCTGGGCGTTGAACAAGCTAATTACTCTGAGAATGCACTGGCCTTTCAAACCAGTTTTTCCTTTTTGAATATGAAATTCCAGGGGCTGGCCCGGGCTATTAATGGTCGCTGATAAGAACACCAAGCAGGGATTGCTTAATGTCGTTAAACCAGATTTTCTCAATAGCAGGTTCTTCAGCCGCTGCTCAAACAATTCGTTTGAATACTGTGGCCAGTAACCTTGCCAACGCCAGCAGTGCAGGCTCTACACCGGAAGAAGCCTATCAGGTGATGAAACCGGTGTTCTCAGTGATTCAGGGCGAGGCTTTGCAAAACAGTGGCGTGGGGAATGCCTCTATGCAGGTTGAGGTTTCTGATATTCAACGTATTGCCGCAACGACGGAACAGCGCCAGTACGAACCCAGTCACCCCAATGCTGACGAGAATGGTTATGTCTATTACCCCAACGTCAACATCGTTTCAGAGATGGCAGACATGATGTCTGCTTCCCGCAGTTACCAAACCAGTATCGAAATTATGGTCACAGCCAAAAAGATGCAACAGCGTTTGCTGACCCTTGGACAATAAATATCAAAACGGAGCCAGTTAAATGGATGTTAACGGCATTTCCAAAAGCGTAACCAACTCCGGCAGTGTTCAGCTGGGGGAAAGCAATGGACTCCAGCAGAGAGACTTTCTGCAGATGCTGCTGGCAGAAGTTAATAACCAGGATCCACTGGAGCCAAAAAGCAGTACAGATTTTGTTGCCCAGCTGGCGCAAATCACCAGTGTGGAAAACCTGGAAAGCCTGAACCAAACCATGACCGGTGCGGTGAACTCCATGCAGTACTCCCAGGCCATGCAGGCGACTGGTTTGGTTGGCAAAACGGTAACCGTTCCTACCAGTGTGATTGAAGTAGAAGAAGGAAAGTCTGTGTCTGGTGAGGTAGCTGTCCCTTCCAATGCTGACCAGCTGAGAGTGATTGTCAGTGATGCTAATGGTCAGATTGTGGGTGAAGTTGATCTTGGCAAAGCCAGCAAAGGCCTCGTGAACTTTGATACCTCAAGCCTGGACCTTGATGCTGGTGTGTACTCCATTTCGGCGATAGCCAGTAATGGCGATGAACAGCTGAAAGTGCCGGTAGCTATCTCTTCCGAGGTTGAAAGTGTGGTGATTCCCGGTGGTGGTTCGGAAGTCGAAGTGAATATTGCCGGAATTGGTGCCATGCCACTTTCCCAGATTGCCAGGATTGGCGGATAACGACAGAAGTCAGAAGGAGCTGAATTATGTCATTCGGAATTGGTTTGAGCGGAATGAAAGCCGCCAAGCAGGATCTTGAAGTTGTCAGTAACAATATTGCCAACTCCAACACTGTTGGTTTTAAGTCATCCCGTAGTGAGTTTGCGGATTTGTATGCCTCTTCTCTGAGCGGAGGCAGCAGTAAAGCAGCGGGTGTTAAGGTTGCCAACACTTCCCAACTGTTCAGTCAGGGCAACCTTACTTATACAAACAGTGCCCTTGATTTGGCTATCAGTGGTAATGGTTTCTTTGTACTGAATGACAATGGTCAGCAGGCTTATACCCGGGCCGGGTATTTTTCTATGGACCAGGACAATTATCTTGTAAACAACCAAGGATTAAGGTTGCAGGGTTTTGCGGCTGATGCCAACGGAAATATTCTTACTGGTACCCGACAGGATTTACAGGTGAGTGCAGCGGATATGCAGGCCAGCGCAACCAATGAACTGATTGGCCAGTTAAACCTTGATGCTCGGAATACTGTTCCCGCTAACTCTCCGTTTGATGCCAGCGACCCTGCATCTTATAACTCCACCATGGCTTTCAATATTTATGACAGTCAGGGTAACCCTCATATCCTCAGCATGTATTTTGGTAAGACCTCAGACAACAACTGGAATGTTCATTACCAGTTTGATGGTGCTGATTTACCAAGCGGAACAAGTGTTGGTGGTTCAGTGATAACTCCTCCAGCTATTGCTCAAAGCCCATTGGTTTTTAATAACGATGGAACCCTGGCCTCTGGTGGAGATATCGCTATTACCGGCTTAACAGTTGGCGGTGTAGCTGATCTGGATTTTGATCTGGACCTCAGCAAACTCACCCAGTTAGGTACGGAGTTCTCGGTAAACCAGGCGCTTCAGAATGGTTACCCATCCGGAAAGTTAACGGGTATTGAAGTTGAAGAATCTGGTACTTTACGTGCTCTCTATTCCAATGGTCAGACTCGTGTTCAGGGACAGCTGATTCTTGCTGGTTTTGCCAATGAAGGAGGGCTTACTCCAATAGGCGATAGTTTATGGCGTAACAGTTTTGAGTCTGGTGCACCTCTTTATGGTCTGGCTGGTTCTGGAACCTTGGGAGCCCTTCAGGCCGGGGCCTTAGAACAATCAAACGTTGATCTTTCTATTGAACTGGTTCGCTTGATCGAAGCCCAGCGAAACTACCAGGCTAATGCGAAAACCATTGAGACATCCAATAACCTGACCCAGACACTGCTGAACATAATCTAATGAGCGATTTAAGGGCGGGATAAATGGATAAGTCTCTCTACGTTGGGTTATCTGGTGCCAGCCGTACAATGAAGGCACAGCTGGTTCATGCCAATAACCTTGCCAATATGAGTACCACAGGTTTTCGTGCAGATTTCGTGATTTCTGATCACGTGGATCTTGGTGGTGATGGTTTAAGCAGCCGGGTGATGACTGTTCCTAAAGGCGTTGGTAGTCGTATGACTGCTGGAGCGGTTGATCATACTGGTAGAAGTCTGGATGTCGCCATTGCCGGCGAAGGCTGGCTGTCGGTTGAAGATCGGGAAGGCAATGAAGCTTATACCCGTGCAGGTGATCTGCTTGTGTCTGCAGAAGGTGATTTAAAAAATGGTGCAGGCCATATCGTTCTGGGAGTCGGTGGAGCTATCAATGTTCCCGCTTACAGAAAAATTCTTGTGGGAAATGACGGCACCTTGAGTGTGGTTCCTGCGGGTGGAGGTGCTAATCAGTTAGTGCAAGTTGGGCAATTAAAACTGGTAAACCCACCTTCTGGGGAAATATCTAAAGGTGAAGACGGTCTGTTTCGAAGACTGGATGGCGAAGAGGCCGATCAGGATGAAACTGTCCAATTACGACCTGAATATCTTGAAAGCAGTAATGTCCGAGCGGTGGAAGAGATGGTGGATTTTATGAACCTTACCCGTCAGTACGAAATGCAGCTGAAGACTATGCAGAGTACAGAGCAGATGGCTGCCAGCGGCGATCGAATGATCAGAGACGAATAACAACTTAGAACAGCGTTGGTTGTAAAAAGGGGTTGGGTTGCTGTTGCGAAGGTCTGGATGACCTTAGAGCCGTAGTATTAATAACAGCATCCAAGATTCCTTTGAAAAATACCGATGTGGATTACACGACAAGGAGGTCGTATGAATCCAGCGTTATGGATTAGTAAAACAGGTCTGGCGGCACAGGATCGCCAGATGTCGATTATTTCCAACAACCTGGCCAACGTGAATACGGTGGGATTTAAGCGGGATCGGGTTAGTTTTGAAGATCTTTTTTACCATATAGAAAAGCAGCCAGGTGCTCTTTCAGATCAGCAGAATACTCTGCCCTCGGGTATGCAGGTGGGCAGTGGTGTAAGAATTACCGGTACCCAGAAAGTATTCACTCCGGGCAGCTATCAAACCACCAGTCAGGCTCTCGATCTGGCAATTGTTGGAAATGGTTTTTTTCAGGTCACTTTACCCGATGGCTCGGCCGGTTATACCCGTAATGGCCAGTTTCACCTGAACACTGATGGAAGCATTGTTACGGCTGCAGGCCAGCCAGTAGAACCCAACATTGTTGTTCCTGCTGATGCTACCAGCCTGACTATCAGTGAAGATGGTCGGATTATGGCCAGCATACCCGGCCAGATTGATCCTCTGGAGCTGGGCCAATTCTCTCTGGTGAGCTTTGTGAACCCTGCTGGTTTGGAGTCAAGAGGTGGCAATACCTACCTGCAATCTGCAGCCAGTGGAGACCCTGTTGAAGGCGTGCCCGGTGCAGAAGGCTTAGGCAATATCAAACAATACACACTGGAAACTTCCAACGTCACAGTTGTGGAAGAGCTGGTGAATATGATCTCCGTGCAGCGCGCCTACGAAATGAATTCCAAGGTGATTTCTGCCACGGATGAAATGTTGCAATTTGCTAACCAGACACTTTAAACAGAGGAATCATTAATATGATGCGCATTCTGTGGATAAGTTTGGTTATTCTGCTGAATGGCTGTGCAGCTATGCAGGATCACAAACCCGAAAAAGTGCCAGTGGCTGATAAAACGCCACTGGCTCCTATGCCTGCAGTAAAAAGTGGTTTGGTGACGGTCAAAGACAGCCTGTTTCAAAAATCGTATTCCATGCAGTTGTTCTCAGACCGAAGGGCTTACCGGGTTGGCGATATTCTTACGGTGGTTTTGGAAGACAAAACAGAAATCAAAAAAGACTCTGGCACAACCTTTGATAAAAACAGTGGTATTACGATTCCCGATCCCACTATTTTCGGAAAAACAGGCGCAAATATTCTCGGTGGAGGGCGTTCCCTGGGATTTGATCTGCAGCCCAAACGTAACTTCAACGGCAAATCAAACCTGAGCCGGAAGAACGAGATTGTAAAAAGCTATATCAGTGTTCAGGTGATAGAAGTTTTGCCTAATGGTTCATTGAGAGTTGCTGGTGAAAAATGGCTGCGACTCAACAATGATGCTGAATTTGTGCAGGTGTCGGGCCTGATTCGCCCAGAAGATATTGATACCAATAATGAGGTGTCTTCCAAGCGCCTTGCCCAAGCCAATGTAACCTATTCCGGTGTTGGTCCTGAACAGGATCTTCACAGACAAGGATGGCTGACACGGGCACTGAATAGTCCATGGTTTCTGTTCTGATGGGTGGGCTTATGCAAGGCAAGGAATGCCTGAAACTCTTTTGCCTGTTTATTTTGTTCTGTTCTGGGTTTTCCAGAGCTGAGAGGTTAATGGACATTGTTGATGTGCAGGGCGTCCGCACCAATCAACTATTGGGGTACGGATTAGTTGTTGGCCTTGATGGTACTGGAGACAAAACCAAGAAAGGTCACTTCACATCACAGTCGCTAGTTAACATGTTACGTGAGTTTGGAATCTCTCTGGGTTCCAGCGACCCGTCACTCAAAAATGTTGCCGCCGTATCTGTGAGCGCAGTTTTACCACCTTTCGTTCGATCAGGGCAGGAAATTGATGTCACGGTGTCGTCAATTGGAGATGCCTCTAGTCTGAAAGGGGGGACCTTGCTGATGACGCCCCTTAAAGGCATTGATGGTGAAATTTACGCGATTGCCCAAGGGAATATGGTTGTTGGAGGTGCTTCGGCTGGTGGGGCAAGTGGCTCAAAAGTGACGATTAATACGGTGACCGTTGGGCGTGTTCCCAATGGGGCTATTGTTGAACGCACCGTGCCCAGCAGTTTTAACAATGGTCAGGAAATTGTTCTGACTTTGAAAGAGCCCGGGTTCACCAATGCCCGTCGAATTGTTCGTAAAGTTAACGAGCACTTTGGACCAGATGTTGCCAAAGCCCACGACGGCGCATCAGTCGTTATTGCCGCCCCTGTGGATAATAGCCAGCGTGTGACCTTTATGTCTGTTTTGGAGAGGCTGGAAATTATACCTTCCACTCCTCCTGCTCGAGTCATATTTAACTCACGAACCGGTACAGTCGTTATGGGGCAGAATGTTCGCGTTTCCCCTGCAGCAGTGAGCCATGGCAGTCTGGTTGTGACGATTCAGGAGTCGAAGAGTGTTAGCCAACCTAATGCATTTGCTTCGGGTACTACGGAAACAACAGATGAAAGCCAGGTTGCTATAGAGGAACAAAGAGGGCGAATGTTTTATGTGCCGGAAAGTGTGTCTCTACAGGAAATTGTGACCGCCATTAATGGTGTAGGAGCTTCCCCAACGGACTTAATGTCCATCCTCCAGGCACTGAAAGAAGCCGGTGCTTTGCGAGCAGAACTGGTGGTGATCTGATGAATATTGATAGCAGTTCATTAATAGCAAGTGTTGATCTAATGGGGAATAAAAATAACCCCAAAGATCTGCGGGAAGCAGCAGAAGCATTCGAATCTCTGTTTATTAATATGATGTTAAAGAGTGCCAGGGAGGCGAATGCAGTGCTGGCAAAAAACAGTTTGCTGGACAGCTCCCAGATGGATATGTACCAGTCACTGTTTGATAGCCAGATCGCACAGGAAATGAGTCATTCCGGAAAGTTTGGTTTGGCCGATATGCTGGTTAAGCAATTGGGCGGTACAAGTGAAACAGGCAGCTTGTTGGACACAGAGAGCTGAATGAATAACACAGGGAGTGTGTTATGAGTCTTACTGATATTGGCATAAGCGGTCTGCTGACTGCTCAGAAGACTATGGCGGTTACCAGTAATAATATCGCCAATGTGAATACTCAGGGTTACAGTCGGCAGGAAGTTCAACTGTCGTCTATATCAACTAACTTCCCTGGTTCGGCCAGTGCTGGCAGTGGCGTTCTGGTTACCGACGTTAGGCGTTTGGCGAATAGTTTTCTGATAGGGCAGCTGAGAGACAGCACCAGTCTTTATAATCAGAAATCCACCAGTGCCCAATATATGAACCAGATTGACAGTTATCTGGGAAATGAAAGTTCGGTTATCACCAAAGGGTTGGATAAATTCTTTGCTGCAGCCAACGCCGCTAGTGTTGACCCGGTTTCACTGGCTGCCCGCCAGCAAGTAATCAGTGAAGCTGTTTCTCTGAGTCAACGTTTTAACACAGTACAGGAGCAACTGGATTCCCAGAGTCGTTTGCTCAGTGTGCAGGTGGAAACAGCGACATCGGAAGCTAGCGCTTACATTCAAGGAGTTGCCGGGTATAACAAACAGATTCAGGAAGCTCTGAGTAATGGCAGCACCCCCAATGACCTGATGGATAAGAGGGAAAAAACCATTCAGGACTTGGCGGCACTCACAGGTATTACGGTTCTTCCCCAGCCCGATGGTATGGTCAATGTATATCTTCAGTCTGGCCACCCTCTGGTGCTGGGAACCCAGACCAATGCCTTGAAAGTTGGTAACCACCCTGTAGACCCTAATATTGCCGGGCTGTTTCTGGAAACCTCGAATTCAACGATTCCGCTGGCTGGTAATCTTGGAGGAGCCATTGGCGGTTTGCAGGATTACCAGACCAGTGTGCTTCCCCAGGTTCAGAATGAAGTTGGGCGTCTTGCACTTGTTTTCTCAGATAATGTGAACAAATTGCTGGGGCAGGGATATGATCTGGATGGCCATCAGGGTGAAGCGACCAGCCAGCTGATGAATGATGTGAATTGGCTGCCAGCGAATAACAGAGTCAGTTCGGATGTCAGTAATGCTGGCAATGCCCGTTTCAGTGTAAACGTATCAGATATGTCTGCCTTAACTGGCGATACATTCGAAGTTCGCTACGATGGCACAAATTTTACTCTTCATGACGACACCGGGGCTTCAATAGCCGGTCCATGGATGTCTTTGGATAGTCAAACCTTCCAGGGGCTGGAGTTTGCTGTTCATGATGCCAGCTTTTCAGCGGGAGATTCCTTTCAGATTTCATTCCCTCTCAGTGGTGTACCAGCCGCCGATCGTGTTCTGGCTGCTGAAGGCGATGCTACCCTGCTGGTGGCTGTGGATGACTCCAGCAAACTACAGGCCACAAATTATGTACTCCGGGTAGATGGCAGTAATTATCAGATAACCCGGGAAAGTGACGGAAAGGTCGTTGTTCCCTGGGCATCGGTTCCCGCTGGTCCCAACAATGATTTACAGGGTTTTGACGGATTGGATATCAGCCTGAACAAGGGCGCATTAAATAATGGTGATATCTACCTGATACAACCTTCCCGCAGAGCGGCCGACGAAATTGGTGTTGCCGTTGATAACGCCCGCGCTCTGGCTTTTGCAGAGATTCCTGACTCTGCAGGTGACAATAAACAACTGCAGAAGCTTGTAGATTTGCAAAATGCAGGGTTGGTCAGTGATGGCGTTGTGAATGGTTCTGTTGTCGATGGTGGAGTGAGCCTTGGTGAAGGTTATACCCGTCTGGTCGGGCGGGTTGCTGTAATGACATCACAGGTAAAAACAGAACTGGATACCAGTCAGTCATTGTTTGAGCAGACCCGGGATGCGCGGGATGGATTCAGCGGTGTGAATCTGGATGAGGAAGCTATGAATCTGGTACGGGCAGAGCAGGCTTATGCAGCCAGTGCCCAGATTATTTCGGTAGCCCAGAGCACTTTCGACACTTTGCTCAGGCTGTTTTAAATATTTGTTATTCCGGAACAGTAAATCTGAACGGGAGCACGGACGCATGCGGGTAAGTACAACACAGTTCAGTAATATGATGATGACTGTTATGCAACGGCAGAGCAGTGATCTGGCGCGAACTTTCGGCGACATTAGCTCCGGTAAGCGTATTCAGCAACCCAGTGATGATGCTTTGGCTACCGTGAAGATTCAGCATCTCAACAAAGAAATCTCATCTCTCAATCAATACATTGCCAATGTGAATGCGCTGCAAGGTGTGCTCCAGCAGGAAGACACTCTGCTTACGAATATGGTGAACGTCGCTCAGAGAGCAAGAGAAAACGTATTGCTGGCTGGTAACGGAGCTTTCGATGCTAACAACCTTGAATCACTGGCTGGTGAGATTGATGAACAGATTGAAGAGTTAAAAAGTCTGGCGAACTATCGGTTGGCTGATGGGCAATATATGTTTGCTGGAAGCAATACTCTGATTGAACCGATTCGCCAAAGCCTGACTCCTGATCGCTTCTTCTACGATGGAGATGATCGGCAGAGGTTTGTGGCTATCAGTGCATCCACAAAGCTTGCCAGTAATGATTCCGGACAGGATCTTTTCTTCAATACCGGTATACGTTCTGATGGTTTGTCATCTAACAGTTCAGGGGTGAACAATGTAAAAGTGGAAAGCGAGATTGCGTTCCAAGCCTACTCAAATATTTCCCTGACATTTAACGCTGGTACCTGGAGTGCAACGGCTACAGCCTGGGATGGTTCAACAACATCCCATACTGTGACACCAACAGGTAATCAGCTCGATATTGGCGGGTTGGTCAGTGCAGAGTTTACCGGCACTCCAACGGATGGTGATCAGTTCACCATTGAAAATCTCGATACATTCACGGCTCTTACTCGGCTGAGTTCTGCCCTGAAATCCAACAGTGATGATTTGCAACAGGAAATCAGTACGGCTCTCAGTGTTATTGATAAAACCATCGGCAACCTTGGACAGACCCAAACAGCAGTTGGGGGAAGGCTGAACACCCTGGATTCAACCTTTAACAGCCATTCTGATGTGGTACTGATGGATCAGGTACTTCGCTCAGAGCTGGAAGATCTGGATTACAGCGAGGCGATTTCCCGTTTGAATCTCCAGCAGACCGCATTAACGGCCAGTCAGCAGGCCTATGTGAATATTCAGGGTTTATCTCTGTTTAATTTCCTGTAGAACGATAGGAAATCTGTCATATGAGTGAAATAAATCTGTCTGGAGGCTTAAGCTCCGCCGGAAATAGTCCGAAGAGTGATTATAAGAGCACCACCTCCGGAACAGACATGGGTGATTCAGACAGAATAAGATCTCGTTCAGGGCCTGCGTCAGTTATACGCAAGTCTGTTTCTGGTTCTGCTTCTTCCAAAGCATCAGCTCCGGCTGCCCGAAGTCAGGAGAATGCCGACAAGGTTGAACTCAGCACCGGTGCCCGCCTTCTCGAAGCCCTTGGTGGAGAGTTGGAGCCGCTGCAGGATGTTGACCTTGAGAAGGTTGAAGAAGTTCAGGAAGTGATCCGGCAGGGAAAAATGCCTGTTGATCATGAACAGCTCGCCAACCGAATGCAGTGGCTCTTTAACCAGCTGCCCGCAGATAAAGACAACCCATAAACTCTTTTCAACGCCTATTACCGGAGGCCAAAAGCATGGATGCTATTGCCCGTAATCTTCTTGATGCCCGTACGCTCTTTGAAACTTTGGAAAGTGCCCTTCTGGCTCAGCATCGCCATCTGCTGGAAAGAAATATGGTAGAAGTGGAAAGCTCTGCCCAACAATTGCGGGTTTATGTGGATAGAATTCGCCTGAATGCCCATCGTCGCAACCAGCAGTTAATTTCTGGCGAATTCACGGCTGATGAAACGGGTATGCGCCACTACATCTCGTCACTATCAGGTTCTCATAAGAAAAATGCAGAACAACTTTGGCAGGATCTGGAGGCGAGAGTTGGCCGTTGTCGAGAACTAAATATTGTTAACGGTCGCCTGCAGGGGCGCTTGCGGGCAGTTACATCAAAACTGCTGGAGATGATTTGGGGGCAAATTCCCGGGCGAGCTTATAATTGCACTGGGCAAATGGATAAAATTTCTACCCCCAAAAGTATTTCTGACGCCTAATTGAGAACGCCACCTAGCCCAGCTGACCGATTATTTCTATTCGATACTCATCCGGTATTTCCGTCAGCCCAAGCACGGTTAACTCCCGCACTGCTGACAAACGGGAAAATCTTGCCAGCATGGGCCGAAGTTGTGGTGTGACCAGTAAAACTGCAGGTGTATTGGCACTGCTAGAACGGTTAATCACTTCCGGTAGGCTTTGTTGAAGTTTCACAGTAAGCCCCGGTTCTACAGGAAATGCTTCTTCGCTGTAATGACCTGTCTGTTTGGCTTGTTCAGAGGATTGCAGAAGGGTTTTTTCCAGCTCTGCTGACAAAGTAAAAACCTTCAGCAATAAAGGGTCATCCGGCTTCTGTCGTTCAGTGAGCGGGGCAAGAATTTGATAACGCAAAGCGCTGCGAACATGCTCCGCCATTTGGATAGCAGAGGCCTGCTGTTGCAACTGGTTATCCAGCAAGCGAGTCACAATTGATTTTCGATCCGATAGGGGAACATTATCCCGTAAGAGTTGCTGACATGTTTTCATCAGTTGCCCGAGAGATATTTTGTCGGGAATCAGCTCATCACAAAGGCGGGCGGATGTTGGGCGCAACTGCTCAAGCCATTGCTGGGCTTCGTCATAGCCAAACAGTTCGCTGGCCTGGGCTTTCATTAACCTGCCGAGATGTGTGGTAATAATGGTAACCGGATCGACGACGGTATAGCCTTTTTTCAAGGCTTCCTGCTGCTCATTACTGTCTATCCATGTTGCTAGTAATTTATAGGCGGGTTCCAGCGTTTGGATGCCTTCCAAAGCGGCCAACCCATCATCGGTTTTGATGGCCAGAGATTGCCCCATTTTAATTTGAAAACCTTCTCGATCCGCACCCTGCATAGTGATCATGTAGGCTTCAGGGTCGAGATCCATATTGTCTCGAATATGAACGGCAGGCAGCAGAAATCCCAGCTCCTGAGACAGTTCTTTTCTGGTTTCCCTGATTCTTTGTGTCAGCTCGCCTCCAGAACGTTCGTCTACAAGAGGAATCAGCCGGTATCCTATCTCCAGCCCAATGGCATCAACAGTTCCCAGGTCTTGCCAGCCTAGAGTTGAATGCGCCTGTGATTGTTCAGGGAGTGTGGGCTCCTGACTTTCCTTTTTGGCCGCAGACATGGAAAGTAGTGCCACTGCAAGAATGATTATGCCGATACCGGCAAAAGCGACATGGGGCATTCCTGGTACAAGCCCAATGGTGATCAATAGTCCGGCAGTCACCAGAATTGTTTTAGGGTAAGCAAATAGCTCTTTCCGAATCTGGTGTTGCATATCGTGCATCCCCGACACCCGGGTCACGATGATTGCCGCTGTTGTGGAAAGTAGTAATGCTGGAAGTTGAGCAACAATGCCATCGCCAATAGTTAGCAGGGAATAGGTGTGGAAAGCTTCTGCTGCAGGCATATCATGTTGGAGTATGCCAACCCCCAATCCTCCCAGAAGGTTGATTGCCAGAATCAGAAGCCCGGCAACAGCATCTCCCCGTACAAATTTACTGGCACCGTCCATCGCGCCATAAAAATCAGCTTCCTGCCCTACTTCTTTTCGTCGTTCTCTGGCTTCATCGGGAGCTATCAGGCCAGCATTAAGGTCGGCATCAATGGCCATTTGTTTTCCGGGCATGGCATCCAGAGTAAAGCGGGCAGTCACTTCTGAAATACGGGTACAGCCTTTTGTGATCACCACAAAGTTAACAATGATCAGGATAATAAAAACCACCAGGCCAACAATGTAATCCCCGGCGATAACCACCTCACCAAAGGACTCAATAACCTTTCCGGCAGCCGCTCCCCCGGTATGCCCCTGCAGAAGAACAATCCGTGTAGATGCAATATTCAGCGCCAAGCGCAAAAGGGTAGTGATCAGCAGCAGGGTTGGGAAAACCGTAAATTCCAGAGGATTTTTAATATAAATAGATTGCAACAGCAGAATCAGAGATAGAGCAATATTGAAGGTAAACAGAACATCCAGGCAGAAAGGTGGAATTCTGAGAATAATCATAGCCAGCGCAACCAGCAGTAAAAGTGGTGGTGCCAGATAATTGGAAAATGCAGCGCGGACTGTGTGTGTCGTTTGTGTGTGTTCTGTCATGTACAGCAGCCAGAGTTTTATTCGTGCTGGTATTGTTTGGGGATTGGTATATCCATCATTGACGGTGGCTCTCCCTGTCTTTTGGCCAGATAATTATTGAGCAGATACACATAAGCCATCACCCTTGCCACAGCAGTATAGAGCCCTGCAGGAATTGGGTGATCGATTTCAACGTTGTAAAATACAGCCCTTGCCAGAGGTGGCTGACAGATGACCGGTTTCCCGGATTTCTTCGCTATTTCCACAATTTTTTCTGCTATAAGGTCACTGCCTTTAGCAATAAGAATAGGTGCGCTTTGTCGTTTTTTGGAAAAAGGGTCGTAGCGAAGGGCAATAGCGATATGGTCGGGGTTAGTGATAATAACATCGGCGTCAGGAACCACCTGCAACATCCGACGATTGCTTTGTTCTTTGCGAACTCGTTTTATTCTTTCTTTGGTTTCCTGTGAGCCTTCTTCCTCTTTATGCCCTTCCTTTGCTTCTTGTTTAGTCATCATCAGCTGGCGGTTGTGGCGGTAAATTTGCCAGGGAACATCCAGTAATCCAATAACAAGAAATCCTAAAGAGAAGCAAACCATAGCGTTCACAACGAGAGTCTGCAGAACCTCAATTGCCGGTCTTGGATCCTGTTGTCCAGCGGCCATCATGGTTGGTAATTTATGGCGCATAAATAAAAACAGGATAAGGGAGAAAACGACGGTTTTCAGAATAGCTTTGACCAACTCGGCCAGTGTTTGCAGAGACATCAGGCGCTTGAGTCCTGCAATGGGATTCAGGCGTTCCCATTTAGGGCGTGCAGCTTTCAGGCTGAGAATCAGTCCTCCAGTCATCAAAGAGCCGACTATGGCTGCCACTGTAATAATTGCTAATAAGGGAAGAGCAAAGCCGACAATAACGGAACCGGAAAACTGCAAGCGACTTATCATATAGCTGGCATCAACAATTTCTGCCGGATGCATCCCCAGTGTTAACCGGCAAAGCTGAACCAGAGAATCAGGGGCACTCGGACCGATGATCAGCAGGAAGAAACTGAATGCCAGTAGCTGTAAAGCCATAACCAATTCTTTGGAGCGCGGAACCTGACCTTCAGCACGGGACTGACGAAGTTTTCGCTCACCGGGCGGTTCGGTGGGTTCCTGAGCCGAGTCATGTTCTCTGGACATGATTCAGAGAAGCGCCAGTTGTCGTAAGAGAAGAATGGCTTCCTGAGTGAAACGCCGAAAGGGTGTTGAAAACTGTTCAAAGCTGAAGCTAATTATTAATAGTCCAGATAACAGAGATAGTGGAAAACCAAGGCTGAGCAGGTTGAGCTGAGGAGCTGCTCTGGACATAAATCCAAAAGCCAGATTGATCACCAGCAGAGCCATTAATGCAGGTAGTGCCAGTATCAGGGCAGCTGAAAAAATCCAACCAGCATAATGAATGAGGCGTTCGGCTGATTGCAGAATTTCCAGAAATGTTGTTGGCGCGATGGTGCGAAAACTTTCCAGAAGTATAGAAATAGCCGTGGCATGACCATCCATAAGGAAAAACATAATCAAGGCGGCAAACTGATAGATCTGGCTGATAACTGTGACGCTGATGCCTCCTGCCGGATCATTCATCTGTGCCATACCCAACCCCATTTGCAGGCCAGTAATATGGCCCGCCATGGAGAACAGGCTAAACCAGAGGCTCAACACCATGCCGAAAATAACCCCGGTTAGAAACTCGCCCAAAGTGCAGAGAATACTTCTCAGCGAGAGCCCATAGATGCTGTTCTGAACAGCATCTATGGGAAGGGAAGTTAAGACTGTAACGGAAAGAGCGATAGCCAGAAGCAGGCGCACCGAGGTTGGCAGAAACGATCCGGTCACAGGAAAGGTCAGCAGAAAACCAGAGATTCTGGCAAACGCCCAGACAAACAGGGTAAGCCAGTGTTCCAGATAGGAGATGGATACAGCCATTACCAACCCTCAGAGAAAACCAGGGATTGATGTGTAAAGCCGTATAAACAGGTCACTGAGCTCTTGAATCAGCCAGTGGCTTGCCAGCGCCATACTGATAAGTGTGATCAACAACCGTGGTAGAAAACTGAGCGTTTGTTCTGTGATCTGGGTTGCTGCTTGAAAAATACTGATAATTAAGCCCGTCACAAGGCCAGGCAGTATCAGCACGGCAACAATTTTCGTTACCAGATAGAGCGCATCGGTAAGCAGGTCGGCAGCAAGGTCTGGCTCCATCGTTAAAAACTCCTGGCAAGACTGCCAATGGTCATTCCCCAACCATCAACCAGAACAAATAACATCAGTTTGAAAGGCAGAGAAATAATCAGGGGAGACAACATCATCATACCCAGAGCCATCAGGATGCTGGCGATAATCAGGTCGATAACCAGAAATGGCAGAAAAATCATAAAGCCGATCTGAAAAGCGGTTTTCAGTTCACTTGTCAGAAACGCTGGAACCAGTGTTGTCAGCGGCGTGTCGGATAAATTACCTGGAGGTTTCTCCCCACTGAGAACAAAAAATTGTTCGAGGTCAGCTTTGCGGGTTTGGTTCAGCATAAACCTGTGCAGAGGGATAACGCCTTCTTTCACCGAATCCTGAAAAGACAGTTGATCATTCAGGTATGGCTCTACGGCATGGTCGCGAATGTCTTCAAAAACCGGGCGCATAATAAAAAGAGTCAGGATTAAAGCCAATCCGATTAATAGCCGGGTTGGTGGTGTTTGCTGAAGCCCAAGAGCCTGTCGTAATATCGCAAGAACAATCAGTATTCGGGTAAAGCTGGTCATGGCCATTAAGGCCGTAGGCAGAAATGTCAGCGCCGTTAGAACGAAAAGTATTTGAAGGCTGACACTGAAATCCTGGGTAGCATCTCCACTGGTGATCGAAAGTAATGGTAAGCTTCCTGCGCCGAAACTGACAGGGCAAATAAGTAATAGTCCTCCCCCCCAAATTGCTGTGCAGGTTTTCGTTGATAAGTTCCATAAAACCGTCAATGGCATATCAAGGACTCAGCTTGAAATCGCTGGTTTGGTTTTTGGTCAAGCTGAGGATTCGTACACCGTAATAATCTCCCACAAGCACAACTTCTCCCTTGGCAATCAGCACACCATTGGCTTTTACATCCAGAGGTTCGCTTTCCTTGTGTTGCAGGGTAACAACGGAACCTACCCGAAGAGATGAAACCTCGGAAATTGCCATCTCTTTGTCGCCTACTTCCAATGTGAGTAAAATAGGAATGTCGCCAATAATAGACAGGTCTGGAAGCCCGGGTGTCGTTTCTTCTCGTTCAGTTTTTTCCGCTTCTCTATCTTGATCATCCCTGACAGACTCAGCATTTAACGGATCATCTACAAGACTGTCTTCCAGAAGCGTATCAATACTTTCTTCTTCGCGTGTTACCTCACTTGCTTCGCTTTCTTCTGCCTGATCATCTGTGAACTCATTAACTTCAGTTTTATCGTCAGACACTTACAGCTCCTGATTCTTTTGGCGAACGATCTTAAGGACCAGTTTGTCCGTTAGCATGGCAGGCTCGGCAGTATGAAGAAGGCTGCGACCTGATCTCAGATAGGCTGTTTCAGGCCATTCGACAGGAAGGATATCGCCCTCTTTCAGGTGTTTGATTTGTTTAACAGATACCCACTTTCGGGACAGCTCTGCCCGTACCCGAATAGAGATTTTCTGGATGTTTTTTAAAAGTTCAGCAGGGTCAGATACCACGTCCCGGTCATCACGGTTAACGGCTGCGCTAACAAAGAATGCGGGCATGGCTATTATCATTTCACCTTTGTAATTACCCATCTGATAAGCAAAAATACTGATAAGTAGGGGATCTAACCCCTTTGGCAAGCACGGTACTGGTTTTAATTCTGCCGCTTCAACAGGGATCCAGGTTTGCCAGGCTTTCAACCAGGTTTTCACGATGACTGTTGCGAGATCATGGATAAGCTGGTGTTCAGCTTTGCTGATAGATTTGCCTTGGGTGTCGACTCCGCCTTCTCCGCCATAATAAAGATCCGACATATTTCCTGGGGCACTGCCGTCCATAAGAAGGTAGCCAAACGTTTGGCTGTCTATCTGGAACTGAAATATGAGTTTGTTCCGGCTAAGAGGGGCAATCGTTTTCTGGTAAAAGTCGACAGATTCCAGATCAAAAGCTTTGATCGAACAGTCCAACATTTCCAGAAAGGGTGCTATGGCCCTTTCTCTAAAGAGTTCTGAAACATTTCGTTGAGCCTGCAGGGCCGACTGCATACTAAGTGCAGACTTGATCAGTGAAAAGGGCTCTGGAGAACCGCTGTTTTTTTTCAAGGGTGCACTGACGGCAGAATCATTTTCATGCAAGTTGTCGTTCATCTGGTTAGACAGACTTCTTGGGTCATCAAGTTTCAGAGAAATATAGTTGAACTAAAATCGTCAACGAACTTTTTCATAGGGTTCTCTGGCAGATCATGAAATCGTCGGCTTTACATGTTTTGTTTTTACGTACCCTGTTGCTGGTTTTCAGTATGCAGGCTGCAGTTACTTATAGTGCGAGATTTCGTTTGCCTATTGATGATTATAACTGGGACTTCGAACGGGTAGGGGGGCTCGCATGTCGTCTTTCCCGGCATATAGAAGGCTTTGGCGAGATATCTATGGTTACCGGCGCCGGGCTGGTTTCAACGTTAGTGTTAAACACTCTTTCAGTTCGTAACTTCGATGGAACGGTTCGGTTTTTTATGAAGCCTGAAGTCTGGAATCACAAAGATCACGAAGTGGAGCTGGGTGTAGAGCATAGAGAAAGCGACCAGGGCATGCAGTTCACTTTGGATGTTCATCCACTAAAGTGGATCACCATGATGTGCCGTCCTTATCAGCTGCTGTTGGAAATATACGATAAAGATCAACAAAGGATCGCGGCGCTGGAGATACCGACAACGGGTTTTTCTTTTCAGTTGACGAATATGACGGACTGTCTGGTTGATCTTCTTCCTTATAATTTCGACCAGCTTAAAAAAACAGTTCTATATTTTGAGCCGGGAAGAGCACAGCTGACTGACAGTCAGCGTCTCAAACTGGCCGATATTGCCGAGTATCTTGAATGGGATGGTTCTGTTGTAGGTATGTCGATTGATGCCTATACAGACAGCTCTGGCTACCGGTTGGATAATCTTTTGCTATCAGAGAAACGGGGAAACTCTGTTTATCGTTATTTTATAGCCAAGGGAGTAAAGCCGACCCAGGTTCTTGATCTACGTCACCATGGTCAGCGCTATCCGGCAGAAAATAACGTCACCAGAAAGGGACGGGAGCTTAATCGCCGGGTAGAGATAAACCTGAAGCGGAGCGACCAATTGGGCAGTAGTTTGAGTTTTTCAATGCAAGGTTTATAGAGACGTCATTATCGACTATGAGTGAAATTAGCCAATCTTTGAATGTAGCTTTTCCATCAATGATTTCTCCGTCTTTTGAGCGTATTCAGCTGTTTGAACATACGGGCTCTGAATATTCCCCAACGGACTCGTTCCCGGTCAATAACTTTCAAAGTTATTCCAAAATTTTCAGTCACTCATTGAATGTTGTGAATTCTAACCAGAATCACGCTTCCAGCGCTATGGCAGCTGTTTCCCAGAGACAGTCAGATGATCTGATAGGAACTGTTATGGCGATACAGAAGGCCAGCCTGTCCTTTCAATTTTTGCTGCAAGCCAGAAACCGGTTTGTAGAAGGCTACCACGAACTTTTTAACCAGCAGATCTGATTATGGCTTCAGCATTTTCAATCGGTTTGGGGAAACTGTCGGAGTTGTGGCAACGGGTATCTGCCTATGGTCGTGGGATTTTCGGTTCAGAAGGTACTGCCACGGAAGCGCAGCGTTCTACTGATAATAAAGAATACTCCAGAGAACAAACGACTTCTAAGCGGGCAGGATATTTATGGTGGAGCGGTGGCTTGCTTCTATTTGCGATAGTGTTCAGCTCATGGTTGTGGCTGCAAGATCGAGACTACCGTGCACTCTATGGACGTAATGAGTCCTACGACACTGCTGCTGTCATTGAGTGTCTGGAGCGGGAGAGTATTTCTTATCGCCTTCATCCAGACAGCGGTCAGGTTCTGGTGCATGCCAATGATATATCTTCAGCCAGAATGGCTCTTGCCCAGGCCGGTATAGTTATTCCTGTTAGAGGCCAAACATCACGCTCTGATAAAGGCTCCTCTCTTGGTGTCAGCCATTTTACCGAACGAGCGCGTTACATACGGGGGCTGGAAGATGAGCTGAGTAGAACAATTCAGGGTATTGATGCCGTTAGGTTGGCTCGGGTGCATCTGGCTGTTCCGGAACAGAGTAGTTTTCTGCGGGATACGCCAAGTTCAAGAGCTTCAGTTTCTCTGGATATTTATCAGGGAGAGGCCATTTCACGGGCTATGGTCAAAGGCATCATTGAACTTGTCGCGGGAAGTGTGGCGGGTTTGGATAGTAGTTCCGTTGCGGTTGTTGACCAGTCAGGCAAGCTTCTTAGTGCTGAGGTCAATGACATTGATGAAGGTGTTTCTGCAACCAGTCAGCAGCTTGCTGTTAGGTCACAAATAGAAATACATCTGGAAAACCAGGTAGCAAAACTGGTGGAGGCTGTCAGTGGGCCGGGCAGATATCGGGTTGATGTATCAGTTGATATGGATTTTAGCAATCAAGAAAGTGCCTGGGAGGATTTTGGGCCTGAAAGCGGTGTACTGAGAAGTGAGTCCATCAGCTCTGTTAACAAATCAGCAACAGCAGATATTACCGAGGCAACAGGCAGCTCTGTGATTAACGGCGTGAATACTCCTTTAGTACGCAACTACGAAGTTAACAGGCAGGTGAATAAAGTTATTCGTGTTCCCGGACGCCTGTTGTATTTATCTGTGGCCGTATTGCTTGACTACAGGGCTGGTGAGAATGGCTCATTGGAGCCCTGGAGTGAGGTAGAGTTGATGAGCCTGCAATCCCTTATCGAACAGGCCGTTGGAGCAAGGGATGATCGGTCTGATCGGGTAACAGTGCAGAGTATGCCATTCTTCCATCCCGCCAAAAGCAGTGCTGCGCTATCCGGGTCTCTGCCAAAAATGCCTGCTGATACTGACCGACTTTACCTGATAGCGGGCGCTGCTATTGCTTTGATTCTATTGTTATCCGGCCTTGTCGTGAGAATGCGTTCCAAAAGGAAAATGGTTCGTGCCAAAGCACTGGCGGCAGCCCAGGCCCAGATTGCTTCCCATGATGAGAGCAGCTTCGAGATGGTAGGGCGTGCACCTGCTTCTCTCAGTGATGAACAGTTGGAGGCACGTAAAAGAGTGCTGATGGCTTATGCCAGCAGTGAACCCGATCGAGTTGCAATGGTGTTGAAAAACTGGATGCAGAGTGAAGATCAGTGAGTGACGTTCCCGGTTCAAAAAACTCAGGTGCTGGCGCAAGCACAAGCACAAGCACAAGCACAAGCACAAGCACAAGCACAAAGGGGGCTTGTGGCCAAAGAGAAGCCGCAGCCATCATTTTTATGCTGGGTGAAAAATATGCAGCCAGCATTATTCGCCGTCTTGCTCCGGCAGAGATAAGAGCCATCAGCGAGGCTATCAACAATTTTCCACAGTTGTTAGTTGAAGATTTTATCCACGCTGTTGAGAGGTTTGAGCAGGATTACCTTAAAACGTCGTTTATCAGCACTGACGCCCGAAGCCATATTCAAGGGATTATGCAAAATGCATTAGGCAAGGTGCATGCTGATTCATTATTGAACTCTATGGAAGACCGTCAGGGAAGTGATCGCCTTACAGGGCTGCAAAATGTACGGCCAGAGTTGTTGGCAGCTGTAATCAAAAAAGAACAGGTGCAGATGCAGGCGGCTATACTTTCCTGTTTAAGCCCACAGCAGGCTGCAGATGTGCTTTCAATTATGCCGGAGAGCAGCCAGTCAGAAATAATACGCCGAATGTCGCGTATGGATTATCTTCCAAAGCTTGCACTGCAACGAATAGCAGATTTTCTGGAAGACTTTTTAAAGGAATCTCATCAGGAGACAGTTATTACCCTTCAGGGGCAGAATCTGGCAGCAGAAGTTCTCACCCAGATGGATAAGCGTCGGGTTGATGATCTTATGAATCAGTTGCGGAATAAAGACGAGAACCTGGCAGCAGGCGTAGAGTCGAAAATGTTTTCCTTTGAGCATATATCCCGCCTGACTCCAGACTCTATTCGTAAAGTGGTTTCCAAGACTGATCAGAAACAGATTGCTCTTTCTATGAAAGGAACTTCTTCTGAATTTCAGGAGCTGATCTATTCTGTTATGGCTCGAAGGGCTGCGGAGTATTTACGGGATGATTTTGAGGGTATCGGAAGGGTTCCCATGAGTATCGTGAATAAAGCGCGTAAAGAAATTCGCGATCACATGCTGATTATGCTCCAGGCTAATGAGATCGAGATGAAGTCCAAAGATGATGAGCTTGTGGAATGAGTCGTCGCTACCTTCTTCTAAAGCGCTATCACTTTCCGGACTGTTTTATAGAAGCTTCCAAGCTGGAGGCAAAGGTTGAGCAGGATCCTCTGGTGCCGGATTTACCGTCAGGTGTCGTTAATATTCATTATCGAAAAGCGTTCTGGAAAGCTTACCGGCGCGGTTATCGGTGTGGTGTGAGGCGTGGAGAGGTACATGGATGTTCACAAGGTGAAAAGAGCGGTTATGCCGCTGGTTTTGAGGATGGTCAGGAGAAAGGTTACAGGCTTGGTTATGGTGATGGATTTCAGACTGGAGAGTCTGAGGCTCAAAACCTTCTCGCTATTTTAAATCAGCTCTGGCTGCACGTATCTGGCTTGGAAAAACAGTACTGGGAACAGCTTGAGTTTGAACTTACAGGGGTGGTGGAGTGTATCTGCCGAAAGGTTGTACGTGAAGAGCTTCAAACATCAACAACTGCACTGAAAGTGCTGGTACAGGAAACTTTGGAGTTACTGCCCAGAGAAGCGGATTTGCGGATATTTGTTAACCCCAAAGACAAATCAACAGTGGAGCGGCTGTCTGATAAATACCCGGAACAGTGGCAAGTTATAACCGACGAAGGAATAACGCCTGGAGGGTGCACGATTCAGGTGGGTTCTGGCTCAGCTGACGCTCGGGTAGAAACACGATTAAACGGTTGCTTCGAAGAAATGAAAGAGAGTCTGGAAAAAAATGCAGAGTCCAGACCTTGAAACTTTGTCTGAACGTACAGACAGACAGTGGAACACACTTTTTGAAAGAGTTCGAAATGCTCGGCAGGCTGTACACAATGGTCTTTCGCCCGTTCAGGTAACCGGGGAACTTGTACGGCTGGCCGGTATGACTATGAAGGCCAAAGGTTGCCAGCTTGATACCGGGCAGCGTTGTTTGGTGAAAGGCCGCAGTGGCATCAGAGTTGAAGCTGAAGTCGTGGGATTTGATCACCAGTACCTGTTTTTGATGCCTATTGAATACACAGAGGGTCTGGGGCCAGGGGATAGCGTGATTCCTCTGGGGCGTGAAGCTTCTGTTCCTGTTGGCAGCGAACTTCTTGGGCGTGTTGTGAATGGTGTTGCCAGCCCGCTTGATGGAAAAGGCCCTCTTAACTGTGAAAATTTTCTTCGTCTTCACGGACCAGTGATTAACCCTTTGGATCGTTATCCGGTGAGAAAATCACTGGATGTGGGTGTGCGCTCAATCAATGGTTTGTTCACTGTGGGTTGCGGTCAGCGTCTGGGTTTATTTGCTCCATCCGGTGTTGGAAAAAGCACGCTGCTGGGAATGATGACCAAGAATACGACTGCCGACGTTATTATCGTGGCGATGATTGGCGAGCGGGGGCGTGAAGTCAGGGAATTTGTTGAAACCATTCTTGGCAGAGATAACCTGAAAAAAGCCATAGTTGTGGCGGCTCCTGCCGACCATGCTCCCATTATGCGACTGCGTGCTGCACTGTTAGCTCACAGGTTTGCTGAATACTTTCGAGATCAGGGATTGAATGTTCTGCTGCTTATGGACTCTCTCACCCGTTATGCACAGGCTCAGCGAGAAATTGCTCTGGCTGTGGGAGAACCTCCATCTGCCCGAGGCTACCCACCATCGGCATTCAGCATGATGTCCCGTTTAGTTGAGCGAGCAGGAAATGGCAGAGAAGATTCTGGCTCTATTTCGGCTTTCTATACCGTGTTAGTTGAAGGTGAAGACAGTGAAGACCCGGTTGCGGAGTCGGCGCGGGCTATTCTTGATGGGCATATTGTCTTAAGCCACGATCAGGCTATCAGTGGGTTGTATCCGGCTATTGATGTATCGGCTTCGGTCAGTCGCACAATGACCGCATGTATCAACAGTGAACAACTTTCCCTTTCCAGCCGCTTTCGTTACCTCTATGAAAAAGCCCGAATGGGGCGTGAGCTCACTATGTTAGGTGCCTATCAGAGCGGAAATGACCCTGAAATAGACCAGGCCCTGGCTTTCGAGGAAACCATGCGCGGTTATCTGCAACAGGGAATGTCAGAAAGCTTTTCTATGGAAGACAGTGTTAATAGTCTGAGAGAGCTTTTTAATGAGTCGTCCCCTGAGATTAAAACGCAGCATGCAGCAGAAGCTGGCACTTCATCTGAGTCTGCAAACACGATGGCTCGATCAACATCAGGCAGCCTTGCGGGATAAACGTTCGGCCCTTGAGCGAGAGCTTATGGTCTCTGATCTGCTTTCCGGGTTGATGAGCGATGCGGATTTAAAACTGTCTGCAGGTGAAGCACTGTCTGGAATTTCCCTGAATAATAATGGGCAGTTTAAATCATTGCTCTATACCGGCCTTAGTTTGAGGTTGCAGCAGGCCAGTACTCTTCAAGGGGAGTGTCGGGAAATGGCTGAGTCATTGTTAACGAGGAAGCGAGTGGTTCAGCATCTGGAATCCATTGTTTTAGCAACAAGGCGAGCCAAAATAAGAAGGCGACTGGCGGTTATCAATGAGGAGTGGGTTACGCGCGGACAAGAAGGCAGCTCGCTTTAATAGCTTTTTTTTCGGAGGCGTTTTTGCTCAGGTAACGTGTGTTTTTTGCAGAGAACAGCATCTTGGAGAAGTCAGAGCAATACTGAGACATATCTTCCAGATGTTCCATGTTTCGGGAGTATTGAACTTGGCATTGTGCTGCCAGCCTGAAAACCTGCCCCCAGCCCTGATGACCTGTTGCTTTTGTCGTCTGAAATAACTCCTCTTGTTCCAGTGTTGCTGTTAACTTCGAAATCTTCTGGCTGAGGGCAAAGCTTTGCTCTGACGTTTTCTGCAAAGCTTCTGAATCCCGGGTAACTAAACATTGCTCCTGTCTTTCCAGAACATGTATCAGTTGTTTCACCTGCTCCAGCAAAGAGTTCAGAGCAATGTCTATAGTTTCACTAGCCTCACTACTCATCAGATAACCTACCCGTATTCAGAATAGCTCTGGCAATTGTTTCAGATGATACAGCGCTGTTCTCCGAGCAACTCTGCTTTGCCTGCAGTACAAGATTGTTATCAGTATCGCCCATGGTTTTCAGCCGCTGAAACTGTTTGGTTAAAGCCGTGGGTTCCGTGGTGTTGGTTTCAGAAGCACCAGCAACCTTGTGAGGAACAGCTTCCGCATGTTTGTTTATCTCTGGTGTTGCAGAACTCGAGGCAACTTTCTGTATAGCAGCCGGCGGCAGTGAAGATATCGACATAGAAAGAGAACCGTGAACCGGGAGCAAGTTTACTCGACCAAAACACCGTTAAGTTTAGCCCTTCCTCTGATATGGTCTGATATAGACAGTGCCACTCGAATTTTAAGTCATGTTCTTGAGGAAAAAACTTCCGGGAAGAAAACCGTTTTATTGTCTATTTTTATGCTGTCGTTCATTAGCCTATTCAAACGGCAGGGGACTGGTATCAGCTATTATGGCCATTTCTTTTTCTGACGCACTTGGGAATCATCCGGAGCTTTTGAACCTTCAGGTAGATCGTGTAGCCGTCTATGGCAGCAATCTGGTGAATTCGGAAACACCACATTATCGCGCCAGTGATTTTGATATTGCCTTCAATAATGAAGTTCTTGCCATGAATAAAACTAATGCTCGGCATTTAGCCCCCAACCTCGGCGCTCATGGCGTTGTAACCGAGCGCCCGCAGCTCCAGAGCCTGATTCAAGGCAACAGTGTGGATGTCCCACTGGAGCAGTCAACGATCGCCCGAACGCTGGCGGATTATGCAGTGAACACATCATTTATTCGCCATCAGCTGATGACATTATCTTCAGCGATTACAGGTCGCTAAGGAACGAGAATACAACATGAGCTTTCAGGCGCTGTACGCAATATCCAGCCAGTCCATGTTTACCCAGGATGTACGCATCAATCTTGTGGCAGGTAATCTGGCAAATGCTGAAGTGGCAGCTAACAGTGAAAACGCTGTTTTTCAGTCACAGGATGTAGTGATGACCTCAACCCGGGTAGAAAACTCATTCGGGGTAATGGTTTCGGAGATAGTAAAAAACAACAAACCCGCTAATGTCCGTTATCAGCCAGATCACCCCCTCGCAAACGACGAAGGTCAGGTGTTTTATCCTGCTATAGACACTGTTGAACAAGTGGCTGCCATGATGTCTTCGGCTCGCAGTTTTGAAACCGCCGTATCACTGTTTTCGACAGGACGTCATATGCAGGATCGGGTTGTTGACTTAATCAATCTGTGAGCCTGTGAATGTGAACGTCTCTTCCGTGTTATCTGCAGATTCTCCCCAGAATATATCCGGTGTCGGGGTTGGTCGTGAGATGGATTCCCGGCAAACATTTATGAGATTGCTGGTTGCCCAGTTAAAGAACCAGGATCCCCTAAGCCCTATGGAAAGTACTGAGATGGTTAATCAGCTGGCAACCATCAGCAATGTTGAACATCTTGAAAGCATACGTCTGTTGCTGAGTTCCATGAACCAGGGGCAACAAACGGTTAATGCGTCTTTTGCCAGTAATCTGCTGGGGAAAACAGTGGGGCTGGATGCCGGTGTTTTCTCTTTAACGGGAAACGCGGCTGATTTGTCTGTGGATTATCGCCTGCCGGAATCTGGTGGCCCATTGGTACTTACGCTGGTTAATGATCTGGGTGTGAAGGCTGGAGAAAGTATTCAGAAGGGCAAAGCTGGCGAGATTCGTACGTCTACACTTTCTTCCCTGTTTGGCAGCTCACTTCCTAAAGGCAGTTATAGTCTTGTGGCTCGGGGAGAAAATGGTGAAGTTTCCGTACCTTATATTCAGGCCAGTGTGCACAGTGTTGTGCTCCCTGAAGGGGGCGTGGAGCCACAGCTGGTTTTAAACGGCAGTGTTCCGGTAGCGCTGTCTCAAGTGCGTTCGGTTCGTTAAGAGGTGTGAGTAATGTCTTATATCGGGCTGAGTGGCCTGCAAATGGCCAAAAGTGGACTGGAAACCTCCAGCCACAATATCGCCAATGTTGAAACTTCCGGATACAAGCTGTTCCGCAATATTCTCAGTGACAGTTATGCCCAGACCAGTGGCTCTAATGTGGAAATGTCCGGCGTGCGTGTCTCTGCCATGGAGCAGATGTTTTCCCAGGGCGCGTTAAAACTGACCGGCAACAGTTTTGATCTGGCGATTGAGGGGAAAGGATTCTTTACTTTGAATAACGATGGCAGCCAGTTATTTTCCCGCTCTGGATATTTCAGGCTGGATAAAGATGGCTATGTTGTCAATCAGGATGGTTACAAACTACAGGGCTTTCTTCCTGGAGCCGATGGAACTATTTCAGCTGCCAGTCGTGGAGACCTGAAATCCGGTGCATCGAATATAAAAGGTTCTGCGACAGATGCCGTGAGCGCCAGCATCAATCTGGATGCTAATGATGAGGTAACAGGTAACTGGGCAACGTCGTTTACAATTTACGACAGTCTGGGAGCCCAGCATCACCTCGGCGTAAAATTCACCAAAGATGCGACCAGTTCATGGTCTGGCGCTTATAAGCTGGATGACGCTACCACTTACACAAACTTCTCCACAAACGCGGCGGACCCGGATTATATGAATCTGGTGTTTGACTCCACCGGCGCACTGGATCCCGGAACCGGAGATGCTCAGGCAACTATCGCCCTTGCCCCGGGTAATGGTGCTGCGGCCATGAATGTTAACCTCGATTTTTCTTCTATCACCCAGTATGCCGATGACTTCTCGGTGAGCAATATCAATAAAAACGGGCAGGAGTCCGGCACGCTTAATCAGGTAACTGTTGGAGACGAAGGCATTCTTGAAGCCTTGTACAGCAACGGAGAAAGGCAGCGTCTTGGGCAGGTGATGGTGGCGACTTTTCCAAGTACTGTTGGCCTGACGGTTTATGGCAATAATTGCTGGACAGAATCACTGAGCTCTGGTGAACCGATGTTCAATCTTTCCGGTGAAGGCGGAGCTGGGCAGGTGAAAGGTGGTGCTCTGGAGCAATCCAACGTTGATATTACCGAAGAGCTGCTGAACCTTGTGATGGAGCAGCGTAACTATCAGGTCAATGCCCGCTCCATAAAAACAGAAGACACCATGAGCCAGACACTGATCAATCAGTTGTAAGAGTAAATTACCTTTAACCGATCAAAAGGTGTGGCATGGATTTTGGTGTTTATATGCCGTCTGGCTCTGCAGATCAGATTATGCAGTTTCAGGCAGTGCGGGCCTCCAATTTGGCGGGTGTTTCTGTTCCCGGTTTTAAGGCGGAAATACCCTTTGCCGAGCGACTACAACAAGCGTTGGCTGTTCAGCCAGAGGTTGAAAGTCAACCTCGCTATGACAGCCGACAAATGCCATTACCTGCCCGAAGTCAAACCAACTTTACTCCAGGGCCCATGAAGCATACAGGGCGGGGTTTGGATGTGGCTATACCCGGAAAAGGCTGGCTGGTTGTTGATGTCAACGGAGTGGAAATGCTGACCCGTAATGGCCAGCTGGAAGTCACTGGAACAGGTGAGGTTCTTACGGCTGGCGGCCTTCAGGTTATGGGGCTGAGAGGTCCGGTTGTATTGCCTGAATATTCCAAGCTGACTATTGGCACAGATGGTGTGATCAATATCGTACCTCGAGGTGGGCAGGAGTCTGAGATTGTTGAAGCAGGCCGTTTTATGTTGGTGAACCCACCAGAAGATCAACTGCAGCGCCAGACCGGCGGTATGTTTCGTTATGTGGGTAATGCAGCATTAGCCTCTGATCCTGATGTGGAAATTAACTCAGGTGTGTTGGAAGGAGCCAATACTGACAGTGTTGCTGAACTGATGGACTTTCTGGCTCTTGGAAGAGAGTTTGAAATGAATGTAAGGATGATGGCGGCCTTCAGCGATATGACGGTGAGTGGTGACAAACTGCTTCACGAAGGTAATAGCTGACCGCTTTATTTCGATCTTTCAGGAGTTTTCTCTCCATGCATCCTGCATTGTGGATAAACCAGACTGGGCTCTCTGTTCAGGATCGTCAGCTGATGGCGACCTCGAACAATCTAGCCAATGTCAGTACCTATGCCTTTAAAAAAGACAGGGCTATGGTTGTTGACCAGTTTTACCGGGAGTTTCGTCAGGCTGGTGCTCAAGTCGATCAGCAGAATAACCTGCCCTCTGGCTTGCAGATGGGCACAGGTGCCAGAGTGGATGGTATGCAGAAGGTGTTTACCAACGGGAATATTCAAACCACCACGCAGGCTCTGGACCTTGCTCTTGTCGGGCAGGGTTTTTTTCAGGTTCAGATGCCGGATGGCACCATGGGTTATACCCGTAATGGTCAACTTCAGCTGAACTCTGAAGGTGTGGTAGTGATGTCTGATGGCTTGCCTATCGAACCTGCAATCACCATTCCTGCAGAAGGTACAACTGTGACTATTGCAGAAGATGGCACTGTGAGTGTGACGATGCAGGGAGAATCCCAACCGCAAAACGTTGGGCAACTGACGTTAGTGAATTTTGTGAATCCCGGCGGTTTAAAACCCAAAGGTGGTCATATCTATCTGGAGACAGAAGCCAGCGGTGATCCGGTGGAAGGTGTGGCCGGTGAAAATGGTATGGGTATTATTCGCCAGTTTGCTCTCGAAACATCCAATGTTGAGGCCGTAGAAGAGCTGGTGAACCTGATTATGATTCAGCGCTCCTATGAGATGAATGCCAGAGCCATTGAAACATCTGACCATATGATGGAGTACTTGATTCGTAATGTCTGATCTCATTATCAGGCAGTATCGATGGTTCTGGTGCTATCTGTTGGTGACTGTTTGCTTACTGGGTGGTTGCCAAACCACTGAACCTTTGACTCAACAGGAAACCGACCTTGACGAGCTTCCCTATACAGTGAGGGTGACAGAAGAGCTTTCACCGGGAAGTTTATACAGCGAAGCCTCTGCAATACGTCTGTTTAATGACCTGAAAGCCTATCGTGTCGGTGACATTCTTACTGTGACACTGGATGAGTTGACTCGTTCCAGCAAAAGAGCCGACACGACAATTAATAAAACAGATGAAATTGATATACCTGACCCTACGATTTTCGGAAAGACTGGTGCACATATATTAGGAGGAGGACACTCACTGACGAGCAACGCTGTCGTCGACAGGCAGTTCACCGGGAATGGAAGAACCGGTCAGAGCAATATGCTGGTGGGCTCTGTCACCGTGATGGTGCAGGCCGTTTTGGAAAATGGCAGCCTGTTTGTTAAAGGTACAAAAACAATCCGGCTGACTCAGGGAGATGAGATTTTGTTTATCAGTGGTGTAGTTCGGCCTGAGGATATTTCATCGAACAACCGGGTGTCATCCCGAAGACTTGCTGAAGCCAAAATCAGCTACACAGGAAAAGGTGATCTTGCCGAGGCTAATACCCAGGGATGGCTGAGTCGGCTGTTGAACAGTCGGTTATTCCCTTTTTGAGCGAGCAGCAAAATTATGCAGTGGCTGGCTATTGTGATTGGTTTGTTCTGGAGTTTTGCAAGCTACTCCACACAACTGTTTGACTTGGTGGATATCGAAGGTATTCGTGACAATCAGCTGATTGGATATGGTTTGGTTGTTGGTTTGCAGGGAACCGGAGATCAAACTCGGCAAACTCGTTTTACCGCCCAATCCATTATCAACATGCTGCGCCAGTTTGGTGTTCAGATTCCAGACAATATTGAACCCCGCCTGAAAAACGTTGCTGCCGTGAGTGTTTCTGCGTCCTTGCCAACCTATGCCCGTGTTGGGCAAAAACTTGATGTCACAGTTTTGTCTTTAGGAGATGCCAAAAGCTTACGTGGTGGGAGTCTTTTGGCTACACCTTTGAAGGGCGTTGATGGGCGTGTTTACGCCGTTGCACAAGGCTCGTTATTTATTGGTGGGGTTTCGGCAGAAGGAGCCAGTGGTTCAAAAGTCAGTGTCAATGTTGCGACCGCAGGTCAGATTCCCTCCGGAGCCACCATCGAACGCAGTGTGATTCCCTACCTGCAGGATAGAACGGCAATCACCCTCAACCTGAAGGAAACCAGTTATCGCCAGACCAGAAACATCGTTAAAAAGATTGATGAACTGTTTGGGCAGGGTACGGCTTCTGCTGTGGATGGACGACAGGTGCTGGTAGAAACCCCGGTTGAGCCGGACCAACGGGTAGCCTTTATGTCTGCTCTTGAAGGGTTGAATGTGGATAGTAGTCCTGTTCTGTCAAAAGTGATTTTTAATGCCCGTACTGGAACCATTGTCATAGGGGAAAATGTTCGTATACGACCTGTGTCGATTACCCACGGAAGCCTTGTCGTTACTGTGAACGAAGAACCTCAGGTCAGCCAGCCAGGGCCTTTCGCCAGAGGCGGTACAACACAGGTTACCCAACGCAGTGCTATCAGTGTCAGTGAACCTTCGCGGGCTTTAAAGCTTTTGCCCGAATCTATCTCACTTGAGGAAGTGACAGCGGCATTGAACAGTATTGGTGCCACGTCCAGTGAAATGATGGCTATTCTGCAGGCTATGAAAAGAGCCGGTGCGCTTGAGGCTGAACTGGAAATTCTTTGATTATGATTCCTCAAATATCACCTGTATCCAATACAGCGGATCTGTCGTCAGAACTGTCCAGAGTAAAAGGCTTGTCTGGTGACAAAGGTATGATCCGGCAGCAGTTTCACAGTTTCCTGTTATCTGAAGTCTGCAAAGAAAGCCTGCGGGTGAATAAAACGATTGCTGCTGATACTCCTCTCTCTCTGTCCAAACAAACAGCTCTGACAGAGACCTTTTGGAATCAGGTTATCTCAACGATCAGCGCACAGGCGGATTGGGGGTTGCATAGCACTGGGGAGGTTGTGAATGAGTAGCCTTCTGAATATCGGTCAGAGTGCTCTGACAGTTGGCCGTAGCAATCTGGATAATACCGCACAGAATGTTTCCAATACTCTTACTGAGTGGTACAGCAGGCGGGAAAATGTTCTTGAGTCGGTACAGACACACGGCGGTGGTCATGGTGTTTTGGCTTCCGGGGTGACCGTTACTGAAGTTCGGCGGATCACAGATGCCTTTGTGACCACACGGGTTTGGTATACCAGCGGTCAATACCAGCAGGCTAAAACTATGGACAGTTATATGCACCAGCTGGATGGCATTCTTGGTGGGGAAAATACCGGATATTCCCAGCCACTTAACCAGCTGCATCGCTCTTTTCAGCGGGCTGCTGTAACTCCTGAGGCATTGGCTGTGCGCCAGCAGGTTTTAGGAGACGCCAATCTGGCTGTTATGCAGCTGGTGACTCTACAGGAGCGATTTCAAGCCTTTCATGAACAGATGGAGGTTCAGGTTGAGAGCTTACTGGCAGAGGTGAATCAGCTGGCGGAAAACATTGCAACTGTGAATGATCGTATTCGTACAGCTACGATCGCAGGAAGCGATACCGGAGACTTGCAGGACACCCGTAACCGTCTGGTCGATCATCTCAGTGAGCTCACCGGAGCAAAGGTCACAGAAAGCGGTAGCTCCAACATGATTGATGTTGTTCTGGCTGAAGGCACAGCCCTGGTGACAGGAAACAAAAGCTTCGAGTTTGTCTGTCAGAAGAGCAATAACGGTAATAAATTGAGTGTGACAGCCTCCTCGTCCGGTTCAGGCTCAGAGTTGGATGTCAGCCAGTGGGGAGGCGTATTAGGAGGTATTGCAGGCTTTTATCAGGTACTTATGAGAGAACAAAATGTTTTAGGGGTTCAGTCGGCACTGCTTACCGGTGGCAGCAACCGAGTTCTCTCTGAGGGTTTCGGCCTTGATGACACAACTGGAAATAAACTTTTTCGTGAGTTGAATGATCCTGCCGTTATCGGGCGGCGCATTGTCCGGGAAAGTGCGGCAGGAAATGGTCAGCTAGAGCTTACAGTTGATGACAGTAAGCTGGGTGATCTGAAAGCAAGTGATTACAGGTTGGAATTCACTTCTCCAACAGAAGGCACTGTAACGCGTTTGACCGATAAGCACGTTTACACCTTCTTGAATCTGGCAACGCCGTTTGAATTTGATGGTCTCTCGTTGTCTCTCACCACCGGAACACCTGCTACTGGAGATAAGTATTTATTAACCCCGTGGAGATACGAAGCCGGTAACGCACAGGTGGTACTGAGTGACCCTAAAAAGTTGGGGTTTGCCAGCCCGGACTCTTCAGACCCAAGTAAAAGTCAGGGTTCTGGGGATAACAGCAACCTTGGAAAACTGCTTGATTACTTTGATGGTGAAGGCTTAAGCAGTAGTTTGTCGGTGACTTATGATCGCCAGGTATCCCGTATTGCAACAGATGCCCGCCAGGCTACCAGCCGGGAACAGGCAGAACTTTCCCTCAGAGATAGCGCCAGAGCAGAGCGGGATAATCTTTCAGGTGTCAATCTCGATGAAGAAGCCGCCAACCTGATCCGTTTCCAGCAGTACTATCAGGCCAATGTTCGCGTGATTGCTACAGGGAATGTGGTGATCGATGAATTGTTAACTCTGTTTTAGAGTCACCCTAAGGGCATTCAAAGCACTTTTACGGCGTCTACGGCGTCTACGGCGTCGTTACAGCCCCTTGAAGAGCAGCCAGCGCTCCGGTGGTACTGTAACCTGTAAAAGCGCATTGTGAATGCTGGTTCGATAAATCTATGTCAATAGAGCTTAATTCTTATGCGTATCAGCACGCTGCAGGAACAAAGTTCAATGGTTTCCAGCCTCCAGCAGGCCACATCACAGACTCTGGAAGAGTGGAACCGTGTTGCCAGTGGTAAAAAGCTGAATCAGCCTTCCGATGATCCGTTAACCGCCGTCCAGATAATGGAAGTTAATCGTCGTATGACGACAACAGATATATTTCTGGAAAACATCTACGCCTTAAACAGTTTGCTTGAGCATGAAGATATTCTTCTCAAGGATTGCGTATCAAGGGTTGGGGAAACACGAGATATTATCCTGCAGGCCAATAATGCCTCACTGGATAACCAGAGTTTGCAAGCTTTAGGGCTGGAGGTGACCCATATTATTGATTCCCTGGTATCGGTGCTGAATACCAGAGACGCTGACGGGAATTATCTTTTTGGTGGCTATAAAACTTTCCTTTCTCCCGTTGTGTTTGATACTAATGGATTACCTCAAATCAATAATAATGACTCTAATCGTCGACAAGTGATGGTTACTGAAACAGCTAGCGTTGAAGCCACAGATACTGCCCATAGCCTTTGTTTTGCCATTCCAGATAGTGCCGGAGGCACATTCAACTTTCTCGATGTGTTGATTGATCTGAAAAATGTTCTGCAATCTCCACCTGCTCATCTCTCTGCGCCTTTGATTGAGGGATTGAAGAAAGTCGATCTGGCCGCTGATTCCTTTAACGGATTTCAAACAGATCTTGGGTCAAGAATGAAAATGCTAGATAACACTGCTGAAGGACACCAGCAATACAAGTTGTTTTGCCAGAAGCTGGTCTCTGATCTGGCAGATCTTGATTATGCCTCAGCAGTGTCCCGGTTAAACCAGTCTTCAGCAGCTATGGATGCTGCTCGCAAAAGCCTGACCACTGTTTCTGGCCTTTCACTTTTTCATTATATAAACCCTTAACTGTTTCCGACACTGGTCGAGTAAAGCGGCATCGAGCCAGTTCGCTCGACATTTCTCAGCAATCGAGGGGAGCTTCTTATGGCCCTCAGTGTAAACACCAACGTCCCATCCCTGACCGCCCAGCAGGGTTTAGAAAGAGCAACCGGAGCACTGGAAACATCCATGCGACGGTTGTCCACTGGTTACCGGATTAACAGTGCAAAAGACGATGCTGCCGGTTTGCAGATCACCAACCGGATGACGGCTCAGATTAATGGTCTGACGGTTGCGGTACGAAATGCCAATGATGGTATTTCAGTATCCCAGACCGCTGAAGGTGCGATGAATGAGTCCACTGCAATTCTTCAGCGTATGCGTGACCTGTCAGTACAGTCTGCTAATGACAGTAATGACAGCGCGGACCGGGGGGCTCTGCAGAAGGAGGTGGCCCAGCTAATAGAGGAGCTTGATCGAATCGCGGACACCACAACGTTTGGTGGTCAGAAACTTCTTGATGGAACTTTCCAAGAGAAGAACTTCCAGATTGGTGCCAACGCCAATGAAACAATTGCGATAACCATCACTAGTGTGACCAGTAATAAGCTGGGCAGTTCTGACTCCGGTTATGAGCTGACTTTTGCGAACTTCACAATGCTGGGTGCCGATACTTTGGAACCTCAGGCTCTTACATTTGATATTGATGGTAAAACAACAGGTATTGCCATTATCGACGGAGCTTCGGCAAAATATCTTGCCAGCGAAATTGCCGCTAATGTTGATAAGCTGAGTGCTTCAGCAAGTAACAAAGTTGATGTTGATTTTACAACTGCCGCTATTGCTGCAGGAGCGAATTTAAATCTGGTTGTAAATGGGACTGTGTTCAGTCAAGGGTGGGATACAGACGCTGACACAACCTATCAGAAGTTAACTGCTCAGTTAACTGATGCCGATATTTCCGCAACCTATACGAGTAATGTGATAACCCTGACTAACACGACAGGTGATAACTTTGAAGTGCTCGTGAATGGAGATAAATCTACAGGTAATGCGCTTGCTGCAAATGACGTGACAGTTATTGGATTTGAAAGTGATGGAACAACAAATGCGGGGGCAGCAGCTGACGCTGTTGATGCAACGGGACTTTCTCCAGTAGCCGTGAGAGGTATGGTCACCTTTATTGCTCAGGATGCAGGCGCTATATATCAGGTCGATACTTCCCATGCAGACGCTACGAAATCTTTGACCGGAGTAGCAACAACAAACCCTGTTGCGGGAACCGTTGATCCCACACAACTGGTACCAGGTGAAACGGTTGCCACTGTAGATATTACAGATTATCACGGAGCGCAACGTGCCATTGGCATTATCGACTCAGCTATATCCGATATAGACGATCAGCGTGGTAATCTCGGTGCGATTCAGAACCGTTTTCAGCACACCATCTTTAACCTCCAGAGCATCCGGGAAAATATGACCGCATCCCGTGGTCGGGTTAAGGACACAGACTATGCTGCGGAAATGGCTGAGATGACCAAGCAGCAGATCCTGAAACAGGCGAGTATCGCTAACCTGGCTCAGGCCAATGAGCTGGCCAGAGACGTTCTCCATCTTCTTCGATAATGCGATAAGAACCGTGGTTTTTTACAGAACCACGGTTTTGTTTTTCCTATATAGCTGATGCCCTTATGAGCGGTTTGGATATCCCCGGAATTGGCTCTGGCCTTGATATTAAGGTTATGGTCAAAGCTATTGCTGACAGCGAAATGGCCCCGAAAGAAGAGGCTATAAAGCGTCAGGAGAGCAGGGCCGAAAAAGAGTTGTCTGCACTGGGAAAGCTTTTTGGTGCTGGAGGGGAGTTTCTCAATAGTAGTCAGAATCTCTTGCATCACAAGATTGATCCAATCGCAGAGTCATCGCAACCCGATCATGTTGATGTGTTTGCTACTGGTATGCCCGTAGAAAGGTCACATGTCGTTGAGGTTGTGCAGCTTGCATCACCTGTTGAGATTGCGTCGAATTATATGACGGCAGGACAAAGGTACTCCGGTGATCTGTCACTGACTTATACAGATACTGGAACCGGAACGGCTCAGACCCTGACATGGACTGTTCAGGTATCGGCAGCACCTTCTGATGAAAAATCACTGCTTCAGGTCGCTGAAAGTATTGAGCTGGAAACATTCGAAAAGCTTCAGGCGAGAGTAGAGACAGGTGCCTCTGGTGAACGGTTGGTTATTGCTCCCAGACAGTCAGGAGCCAATATCGCAGTGACAGTTGCAGGAACTGGTGGGTTTACGGCGCTCGCTGATTCATTCTCGGTCAGTGAAGCTGGGCAGGATTGTATTTATCGAGTGAATGGCACAAGCCATACCAGCCGGAATCACCTGATCCAGGATGTGATAGAGGGGCTTGAGCTGAACCTTTTGAAAGCGGAAGTCGGCCGAAGAATACTGCTTTCTGTTACCTACAATATTGAAGCTTTAGCCGCCAAAATCAGTGCTTTTTCTGACAGTTGCAACGTATTTATGAAGGCTGCTCATGCCGCAGCACAGGGAGATGTTAAGGAAGGTCAGCCGGGTAGCCCAACGGTCAGAAACCTTTTTCAGAAATTGGATCGGATACTGGGGCAGGTTAACCGAGCTGATTCGCCACATTACCGTTCGCTGGCGGAGATTGGGCTGACACGTATGCGTGATGGCTTCTTTTCTCTGGATAGGATCAAACTGAACAGAAGTTTCCAGAATCACCCTGAAGATATTCCACCGCTGTTGTTTGGCAGACAAAGCCCTGTCGCTAAGGTGAGCGAGTTTATTCGTGCTATGGATAAACCATCTAACGGCTTACAGATAAGAGGAGCAACACTGGAGAGAAATATCAGGAAGCTCTCTTCCGAGCATGTCAGTCTTGATATTGAACGACAAAAGATTACAGACCGGCTCCTTCGAAAGTATGTCGATATGGATCAGCGTGTTGGCCAGCTTAAACAAGTAGGAAGCAGTCTTGAGTTGATGAGTAACAGGCTTGTCGGCAATTCCTCTGGTAGAGGGCGCTCACGTTGAGCGCAGCAAAACTGGCGAAAAGCCATTACCGGCATAGCCAGTACGTGCGTGCCGGTGAAACCGGTCAGATTGAAAGGTTACAGCTTCTGCTGAGGGGGTTGCTGGATATGCTCTATCAGTGCGAAGGCTGCATTGAATCTAGGCAGATTGCCCGTAAAGGTGAGCTTGTTGGGCGGTGTATGGATATTTTTATTACCTTGAAACAGAACCTCGCCTCCGCAGATTCTCATTTAGATATAAAGCCACAACTGGGAGCAATGACCGGGCAGCTGAATCAACTATATGATCATTGTCTGTTTCTTTTGTCTCGTACTACTCTTGAAGACAATCTGGAAGCCTTGAAGGCTGTTCAGGGTGTAGTGAAGACATTGATCGATGCCTGGGAGGCAACGCCTCTCAATACGGGACACTGAAGCAATGGCAATATCCGTGACCGGTAACCATTCCCAGCTCTCTGCTGCGCCAGCTGCTCTAGGCCATGTTGAAAACAATACCGGTAAAACCGGTAAAACTGTTGGTATAGGTGATGACGAAAAGTTTCTCGACACTGATATAACCTCCTTGCTTCTGAATTGCCTGCCAGGCCAGACATTTGGTGAGCAGTTACGCAGTACTCTTGATGGACACTTACCAGAAACCCAATTGTTGGAAGGCAGCTCCCCAGAGAGCGTTCCCGTTGAGCAGAGTGGTCATCTGAATCCATTCACTTTTGAGGTGGGAGAAACAGACCTTCTGCCTGTATCTGGCAGAACATTAGAGATGCCTACTGTTGCAGACAAACAGGTCATGGATTCAGTCTCTGAAGGGGAAGGGCTTTATTCCAGTACACGGCAAAGGTCTGAGTTTGTATCTGGATATCAGGCTGAACAAACAACCGATGTGAATGAAGCTCTGGCTAATAACCATTTGAACAAAGCCATGGCTTCTGCACAGGTAGAGCCAGTAAAAGCCACTGTGTCGAGTGCAATCAGTGAAACGCAAGAGAGAGCCCCAATCGTTGCGGAAACAGAAACGCACCTGAAAACATCTTCTGTCCAGTCGAGACAGCTACAGGAATTTGTGACCGATCCTTCTCCTGTGATTTCTGATGCTAGAGATAGTGTTGGAGTTAAGCCCACTTCTTTGACCGCAAGTTCAAAGACTCTAGAGATCGGTTCTGACTCTTTAGCAATCTCTGCTCAGAATGATCCTAATACCGGTGAGATTTCTGAAAGTCTTCATACCGTTTGGTTAGGGCAGGACAGGAAAGCCCGGTTTACGATGAGTACGGAACATATGGGAATCATTGAAGCCCAGTTGAAGCAGAGAGAGCGAAGTATCAGTCTGAATATTCAGGGGGCTGAAAGTCATGTGGATATTTTGAAGAGCCACAGGGATGCGTTCCGCATGGTTGTGGAAAGCAGCTATCAGGATTATCAGCGGGTTGATGTGTCGGTATCGGATTATGGTCATAAAGACACACCAGAACATTCAGCCAATGCGGGACATTATCGGGAACAGGATTGTCCGGCGGGGTATGAAGGCAGAACCCTTCAGGGAAACGGGCAGGAGAGAAGCCCTTCTAAATTGAGTGACTCATATTCACTGGTTGATACCTACGCCTGAGGTAACCGGCCATGGCTCTAGCCAGTCGTAGAAATATCATCATTGTTGCTGCTTTGGCCGTTGTTGCACTGGCTGTTGTTGCATGGATGTTGATGGATGAAGACAGTATTGATCCAGAAGCTCCTCCACAGGTTTCCATTGTCCCTCTCTATCAAAACCTTGGCACGCTGGTGGTTAACCTGATTGATGAGAACGAGGAAACTCACTACATGCAGGTTGATGTTGTCTTGATGACCCGCAATGCCAAATACGCCAAAACTCTTGAATCTTATGTGCCTGTTTTCAGAAATGCCTTGCTGGAGTTGTTCTCTAATCAGTCCTATAAAGTCATGTTGATTCCCAAAAACAGGGCGCAATTAAGAGCGGATGCCCGGGAACTTGTGCTGAAGGTTGCATCAAGAAAAATGAAGCAGGCGCAGGTTGAAGATGTGTTGTTCACCAGCCTTGTGATCCAGTAACACTATGTTGGCACGAACTTCTTCGGCGGATGATGCTCGCGTTATTACGCGGGATCGTTACACCTTACAGACAAGGCCTGACATCCAGCCAAACTGGCAGACTCTGGTAGAAGATCATCTTGGGTTGGTCAGACGACAGGCTCGGCGTATTGCGGAACAAATTCAGCGGCTGGATACCATGGATGACCTGCTGCAGGCCGGTTTTTTTGGTCTGGTAGAAGCAGCCCGTCGTTATGACGGAGGTTATGGTGCTGGTAACGGTGAGTTTGAACGGTTTGCTCGACTGCGCATTCGGGGTGCAATGGTCGATGAAATTCGTCGTATGGATTGGCGCCCCCGCAGAATCAGTCGTTCTGCATCCTATATTTCCAATCGTATGGCTGTGCTTGAGCAGAAACTGGGACGGGCGGCCACAGAACGAGAGATGGCAGACAGTCTCGGTTGCTCTGTGTCTGATTATCAAAAAGAGCTGGAAAACATTGAGTGTGGCCAACTTGAATCCCTGATTGATGAGCCTTTGGACAGTAAGACGAACAATGAACAGAAAATTCTCAGACAGGAACAGGCTGCTTTGCTCAGCCAGGGTATTGATCGACTACCGGTTAACGAGAAGCAGCTTTTGGACTTTTTTTACCGGCAGGGAATGAACCAGTGTGAAATCGCTGTGGTGTTTCAGGTAACAGAGGCTCGTATCAGTCAGCTCCACAAACAGGCTTTACTGAGGTTGAGAGCTTTCATGCAGTCACGCTCATCAGGGAAAAGTGGTACTTGTTCATGCTGAAAATTGTCGGATTTCTGGTTCTCTTTGGTAGTGTAATTGGTGGTTTTGTCGCGGCCAGTGGCAAGATGCTTGCCTTGTGGCAGCCAGCAGAGATTGTAGTGATTGCTGGATCTGCGGTAGGTGCTTTTATGGTGGCGAATCCCAAGTCTGTTCAGCAGCAGGTATTAGAGCACCTGAAGTTTGCGTTTATAAAAAAATATGATTTCGACCGTGATTTTTATATGGATCTGCTCCGAATGATTTTCCAGTTGCTGGAAATCTCTCGAAGGGAAGGTGGTAATGCCCTGGAGGAACACATTGAAACACCCGAGAATAGCGCTGTATTTGTTGCTTATCCGAGAATATCGAGTCATCGACGCCTACTCCACTACGTGACTGACAACTTTCGTTTGACCAGTCTGGGAAATATCAGCTCCCATGATCTTGAGAGCCTGATGGAGCAGGAAGTTCACACGTTTGGTAATGACATAAAACGCTCTTCCAAAGCTTTGCAGCAGACGGCTGATGCCTGCCCGGGGTTCGGCATTGTCGCTGCGGTGTTGGGCATTATTATTACTATGCAGTCCATTGATGGGCCGGTTGAACTTATAGGGGTAAAAGTTGCGGCTGCACTAACGGGTACATTCTTTGGAATATTTCTTTGCTACGGCATATTGGGGCCACTAGCCTCTGCGATTGATCACACCGCCAAGAATGAAGTTCAGGCCTTTGAGTGCGTGAAGGAAACACTGGTTGCCAGCTTGAGTGGCCGTCCACCCCTTATGGCGGTGGATGCCGGGCGAAGGGTTCTTTGGGACGAAATCAGACCGTCATTTTTTGAGATGGAGACCTGGCTCAAAGGAGAACGCTGATATGGCTGATGTAATTATTGTTCGCTCCAGAAGTGGAGGGGATCATGATGATCATGGCAGTGGTTCCTGGAAGGTGGCGTTTGCCGATTTTGCTATAGCCATGATGGCGCTGTTCATGGTTCTCTGGCTGGTAGCTGCAACGAATGAGGTTCAGAAGAAATCGATATCTCATTATTTTTCCAACCCGGGAATATTCCGAAAGCCCTCCAGTCGGAATCCAATTCCCATGCAGGGAGCGACATCTGTTCATGAGGGCACGCCTAAACCAATTAATGCCTCACCTTCTGGGAAAAGTGGTTTTGAACCTGCTGGAGAAGAATCACCAGGCCTCGATGAAACGATGGGTATGAATGCGCTGTTCTCCGGTGTGAATGATGCCCGGGGGCTGGGAGGAATGCGGCGCTGTATACAAGTACGCTCATTACCCAAAGGGCTGATGGTAACTATTGTTCAGGGAGATCACGGGGCTGTTTTTGGTACTGGCCACAGTGACTTGACTCCTTTTTATGAGGACTTTGTACTGGCATTAAGCCCGATGATTGAAAAACTAGCCCGTGGTGTTGTGATTGTTGGTCACAGTGACAGTTCAAGCTTTCATGACCAAAGGTATCAGAACGGCAATTGGTCTCTTGGGGCCCAAAGAGCTGAAACAGTTCGACAGACTCTTATATTTGGGGGAGTGTCTCCAAACCTGATAATCGGCACAACTTCGATGGGTGACAGGGCACCGGTTCAGGGAAAACCCGCGGTTGATCCCATTAATCGCAGGGTTGACCTGTTAATACTGACCCAGAAAAGTGAGAAACAATTACTCAAACAATGGAATATGATTCACGACATGGATGACCTGATGACTCAAACGGAAGTGGACTCAGCGATTTATTCAGCAGAAGCTAACCAGCGGGAAATCTAGTATTTGTGCGACACAGGTTTTGTAAGTTGTAGCTCCTGTCAAATAAAACTGTCTTTAAAATAATCAATTGATTCTGACATTAATAATCCATAACAGATTTTTCCGTATCTTATCGAATTCGGCCTTGAAATCATCATGGCACTCAAATTTAATATTAATTAATATTTCTCTGAGCTTTATGATTAACTCGGTAACCTTGTCGTTAAAGGCAAATGGTGCATTTCTCGCGTCTCTTATAAGACTATTTATAAAGTGCCAGTCGTCATTACAGCAGTTTTTAGCTTTTTTATGCTGATTCAGCCATTTAACACATTCGCTTAACCTGAGTGCAAACATATAAGGCTTGTATGCTTCAGAAACCCCACTGACCGGAATATTAACCCTTTTTCTCTGATCTTCTTGTAATGGAACATCCAGATACCAGATTAAAGGTTCGCTGACGGCTTTACCGTTGTCTACCAAGCTAGCCAGCCCCTTCAGCTTCTCCAGCTCCTTCAGCTCCTTCAGCTCCTTCAGCTTCTTCCGCTTCTCCAGCTCAAGTAGCTTTGTCTGATCAACTACTTTGTCTTGTACTACAGGTGTAACAGGTGGGGGTTTAGACTTGGGGATATATTTTGGAGCCTTATGAAACTCAACAAACTTCTGAATACCATAAAAGAAATCTTTAACTTTCTTCACAAACAAATCTGTATCAATACAGTCAGTACTTGTTGTTTTCCACAGAGTAAGGCAACTCCGCAGTTCACTCTGAAGGGCATGAATCTTTTTAGTTCTGTCTTCACCGGGAATGTAAGTTGAATTAAAGTCCTGAAATCTTGCCTGAAACTGCTCGCATAAGTGAATTCTCGTGTTTATATCAGAAATTTCTTGCATCAAACTACCACTAACACCACCCTTCTTAGCTATAGCTTCCACCTCTTGCATGATCTGGCTTGTCATCATCTGCAAACTTGCAGGCAAAGCAAGAAAATCTCTCCCATAGTGACCCATCAATACGGAAAAAGTTATGTACGCAGAATGATAACGTCCACGATGAACATGTTGTTTAAGTAAAGATAAAAGTGAGTCCACATCGTCTGAAGAAGTAACAACACTTGTGTCTACACCATCAATAGAAGCCCTAAGTGATCTGCTTAATTTATTGTCAATCTCAGCATCATCAATATCTAAAGGTGGTTCATCTGTTTGATTTGATAAATCATAAGAAGCACCCTTTACCAGGCTTTCATGAATGATCTTTTCAGACGGCCATACTTCTGAAGCAGGATCACTTTTCTTCCACTGAAGTGCATTGTCATTTTCAACATCATTCTTACGAATGTTCTGGCTTTCTTGACTGGTAGGCTCCTTAACTTCTACGAACGATACTTGCTCATCTTCAACAGGCTTTACTACTTTTTCTGCTGAAGAAGCCTGATCGCTTGAACTCTCCTGAGATTTATCATTATCAACATCATTCTTA
>NZ_CAMZOG010000037.1 GCF_947331445.1 Parendozoicomonas sp. Alg238-R29
GGTGGACGTAGCTCAGTTGGTAGAGCTCAGGATTGTGACTCCTGCGGTCGAGGGTTCGATCCCCTTCGTCCACCCCATTCCCCTTTGGGCTGATCTTGTTTCTCTGTAGTGGTGGACGTAGCTCAGTTGGTAGAGCTCAGGATTGTGACTCCTGCGGTCGAGGGTTCGATCCCCTTCGTCCACCCCAATTTGATTAATTATTTGTTATCTGGATAATTGGTTGATGTGCGGATGTGGTGGAATTGGTAGACACGCTGGTTTTAGGTACCAGTGTCGAAAGACGTGAGAGTTCGAGTCTCTCCATCCGCACCATTAAATTAGAATTAAGGGGATAAGCATGCTTATCCCCTTTTTTCGTACGTGAGCGTCGTGCATATTTGCAGTCTGCTGAAAAGCACTTGTTCTGTGCGACCAAAGAATCTGATACCCTGTTGCACTTTTCTGAGCTTTCAACTGAAAAACGCTCGTAGCAACACTTGGTTTATGAGGATTAACCATGCAAGTCTCACTTGAAACGACTTCCGGCCTCGAGCGCCGTTTGACTATTACGGTACCTGCTGAAATCGTAGAAACTCAGGTGGATGCCCGCCTGAAGAAAATGAGTTCGCAGGTAAAGCTGGATGGTTTCCGTCCTGGCAAAGTACCGTTCAAAGTAGTTAAAAAGCGCTATGGTCAGAGTGCTCGCCAGGAAGTCCTGGGTGAGGTCATGCAGTCTTCCTATATGGAAGCCGTGATCAAGGAAGAACTGCATCCAGCAGGCGCTCCTAAAATTGAACCCAAGACTATTGAAGAAGGAAGCGATCTGGAATTTGTCGCTATTCTGGAAGTTTACCCTGAAATTGAACTGGGTGATTTCTCTAAGATCGCGGTTGAAAAGCCTGTAGCTGATGTAGCTGACGAAGATGTTTCCAAAATGCTGGAAACCCTGCGTGAGCAGAGCAAGTCTTTTGAAGATGCCGCTGAAGACGCTGTTGCTGAATTGGGTGACACTGTTGTTGTCGACTTCAAAGGCACTGTTGATGGCGAAGCTTTCGATGGTGGCGCTGCTGAAGGTCAGGAGCTGGAACTGGATTCCGGTCGCATGATCCCAGGCTTCGAAGACGGTATCGTTGGTATGAAGGCTGGTGAGCAGAAAGACGTAAGCGTAACCTTCCCGGAAGATTACCAGGCTGAAAACCTGAAAGGTAAAGAAGCGGTATTCGCTATCACTGTTAGCGCTGTTAAGAAGCCTGTTCTGCCAGAAATGGATGACGACTTCTTTGCCCGTTACGGTGTGAAGGAGGGTGGTCTGGATGGTTTCCGCACTGAAATCACCAAGAACATGAATCGTGAACTGACTCAGGCCGTTAAGAACAAGGTCAAGAATCAGGTTATGGATGGTCTGCTGGACGTTCACGCTGTTGACCTGCCAGCCGCTCTCGTTGATCAGGAAATTGATCGTCTGAAGGAGCAGGCTGTGCAGCGTTTCGCTGGTCAAGGTATGCAGGGTCTGGATGCCTCCGCATTACCAGGTGAAATGTTCAAGGCTGAAGCTGAGAAGCGCGTACGTCTTGGTCTGATTGTTGGCGAAATCGTTAAGGCGAAAGAGCTGAAGGCCGATGAAGATCGTGTTCGGGCTATGATTGAAGAGATTGCTTCTGCCTATCAAGAGCCTCAGCAGGTTATCGACTGGTACTATGGTAACGAACAGCAACTGAGTCAGGTTCAGTATGTTGTGCTCGAAGAGCAGGTGGTAGATACTATTCTTGAAGCTGCTCAGGTAACTGAAAAAGCCTGCGGCTACGAAGAAGCTATCAAGCCGGCCCCGGCCAAAACCGAAGAGGGTGCCGAAGAGGAAGAAGCTGAAGCCTGATTAAGGCGGAAGTTTCTCACTCCCCCGGCCCCTGAACGGAATGCCGCCATAAGGCGGCATTCCAGACTGACAAGGAGCCACCCAAGGATATGTCCAATTTTATCGATTACCGCGCTCCCGACATCAGTGCCAGCGGATTGGTGCCGATTGTTGTGGAACAAACTGCTCGCGGTGAGCGTTCTTACGACATCTACTCCCGATTACTCAAGGAACGGGTCATCTTCCTGGTTGGACAGGTTGAAGATCATATGGCCAACCTGATTGTTGCCCAGATGCTGTTTCTTGAAGCCGAAAATCCTGATAAGGATATTCACCTCTACATTAATTCTCCCGGTGGTTCGGTAACAGCTGGTATGGCGATTTACGATACCATGCAATTTATCAAGCCAAATGTTTGCACCTACTGTATTGGTCAGGCGGCCAGTATGGGGGCTCTGCTGCTGGCATCCGGAGAGAATGGCAAGCGTTTTTGTCTGCCCCATTCCCGGGTTATGATTCACCAGCCTCTGGGTGGATTTCAGGGGCAAGCCTCTGATATCGAAATTCATGCCCGTGAAATCCTTACCATCAAAGAAAAACTCAATAAGGTTCTGGCGCATCATACCGGCCAGCCTCTTGAAGTTGTTGAGCAGGATACTGACCGGGATAACTTTCTGTCTGCCGAAGATGCTATGAAGTATGGTTTGGTGGATAAGGTTATGGATCGCCGTGTTCAGGATGATGAGCCCGGTAAATAGGCTCTTTGATGCTTCCGAACCTGTGCGGCCATAGTATGTGACTGCGCGGGTTTTTCTGTATTTTGACGCAGTGTTTTGCCGTCATCTTGAGCTGGTTTTGTTACTGAATGGGTTTTGACCTTGAAAAATCAGTGCAAAACCCGCATCTTGTTTGTGAGTGGACAGGATGAGCACCGGATGTGCCCAACTCTCAATTGGAGAGTGTGATAAAAGGCAGTATTTCTATTAGTCTGTGTCTTTATTGACTGTTTCTCGAAAGTGTTTCTCAATTATATAGTCCCGTGATAACAGGGTATTAGCGAATGACCGACCAAACAAATGGAAAGGGCGAAGATGGCGGAAAGCTTCTTTACTGCTCCTTCTGCGGCAAGAGCCAGCATGAAGTGCGCAAGCTCATTGCTGGTCCCTCGGTCTTCATCTGTGACGAATGTGTTGATCTTTGTAACGATATTATTCGTGAAGAGGTTCAGGATAGTGTGCCTGAAGGTACTAGCGAAAAGCTGCCTGTGCCCCGGGAGATCAAGAATATTCTTGATGAATATGTCATTGGTCAGCAACGTGCCAAGAAAGTCCTTTCTGTGGCCGTTTATAACCATTACAAGCGACTGCAGGCCGGCGACAGCCGCAAAAAAGATGATGTAGAACTGGGCAAGAGTAACATTCTGCTGATTGGTCCAACGGGTTCCGGTAAAACCCTGCTGGCCGAGACGCTGGCCCGCCTGCTGAATGTTCCCTTCACCATGGCTGATGCAACCACCCTGACCGAAGCCGGTTATGTAGGTGAAGACGTTGAAAATATTATTCAAAAGCTTCTGCAAAAATGCGATTACGATGTAGAGAAAGCCCAGATGGGTATTGTTTACATTGATGAAATCGACAAAATTTCCCGCAAGGCTGATAACCCGTCTATCACCCGTGACGTATCCGGTGAGGGCGTACAGCAAGCGCTGCTGAAACTGATTGAAGGAACAGTGGCTTCTGTTCCTCCTCAGGGTGGGCGCAAGCATCCCCAGCAGGAATTCCTGCAGGTTGATACCTCTAGCATTCTGTTTATCTGTGGCGGTGCCTTTGCAGGCCTGGAAAAGGTTATCCGTGACCGGACTGAAAAGGGCGGCATCGGCTTCACTGCTGAAGTGAAGAGCAAGGACAATGGCAAGAGTGTTGGTGAAACCTTCAAGACGGTTGAGCCGGAAGATCTGGTGAAGTTTGGTCTGATTCCTGAGTTTGTTGGCCGTTTGCCGGTTATCGCAACTCTGGAAGAGCTTGATGCAGAAGCTCTGGTTCGCATTCTTACTGAGCCTAAGAATGCCTTGACCAAGCAGTACGGTCGCCTTCTGGAAATGGAAGACGTCGAGGTGGATTTCCGTCAGGACGCTTTGGAAGAAGTGGCTAAGCAGGCGATGGAGCGTAAGACCGGAGCCCGTGGGCTGAGGTCTATTCTGGAAAACGTACTGCTGGAGACCATGTATGATATTCCGTCTGATAAAACCATTACTAAGGTTGTGGTTGATGGCAGTGTTATCCGTGGAGATTCTGAACCTCTGCTAATGTATGAGAACAAGGAGCAGCCTCAGCAGCGCGCTTTGCCTGAGGAATAACACTTTTGTTCTTGGTGACAATAAAGGGCCGGGTTATTACCCGGCCTTTTGTTTTTCTGAACAGTTACCCATAACTGTTTATTTTAACTTTCCCCTCATTCTCATGCCTGTTATCGACACTGACTGCTTCGCAGGAACCTGCAGGGCAGGGAATAGTCTGAGGTTTGCCCCTGTTTGTCCTTGTATTTTATGACTTGAACCCTCATCTTAGAAGACAAGCTCTTCATGACAACAGGGTCATCAGAGCATCTCCGGTTGAAACGTTTTTTATAGCCGGAAAGTACAACAAGAGAGGGCTGTATATGGAACAACAAGATACTCGTCAGCGTGAAAGGGCTGAGCTGCCACTGTTACCGCTGAGAGACGTCGTCGTCTATCCTCACATGGTTATTCCCCTGTTTGTTGGGCGAGACAAATCCATCCAGGCTCTCGATGCTGCTATGGAAGCGGATCGTCGTATCTTCCTTGTTGCCCAGCGTAATGCCCAGGATGATGATCCGGGTTCTGATGATCTTTATGAGTTGGGCACAGTTGCCAACATTCTTCAGCTTTTAAAGCTGCCTGATGGAACCGTTAAGGTTCTGGTTGAGGGTGGCCAGCGCGGTGTTATGAAATCTATGGAGGTGCAGGAAAAATATTGCACTTCTGTTATCGATATTCTCGAAGAAGATGAAGTAGAAGAGCGCCGTGGTGAGGTTCTGACCCAGTCTCTCTATAGCCAGTTTGAGCAGTATGTCCAGCTCAGCAAAAAGGTTCCGGCAGAAGTTCTCAGCTCCCTTTCTGAAGTGAGTGAACCTGCCCGTCTGGCAGACAGTATTGCTTCTCATATGGTTCTTAATGTTGAAGAGAAGCAGAAGATTCTCGAAATTGTCGATCTGGTTGAGCGTCTTGAGTATCTGATCAACCTGATGGAAACAGAGATTGATCTGCTTCAGGTCGAGAAGCGCGTTCGTGGTCGCGTTAAGAAGCAGATGGAGCGTAGCCAGCGAGAGTACTACCTGAATGAGCAGATGAAAGCGATCCAGAAAGAACTGGGTACGCTGGAGGATGAGCTGGATGAACAGGAAGCTCTGAAAGAGTCCATTGAAAAGGCTGAGATGCCTAAAGAAGCTATGGATAAGGCCATGGCTGAGCTGAAGAAGCTTAAGCAAATGTCTCCAATGTCTGCGGAAGCAACCGTGGTGCGCGGTTACATTGATTGGATGATCAATGTGCCGTGGAAAAAGCGCAGCAAGGTTCGTCATGACCTGAAGCGCGCTGAGAAGATTCTTGATGAAGATCATTACGGCTTGGAGGAAGTTAAAGAGCGGATTCTTGAATACCTCGCCGTACAGCAGCGCGTTCGTAAGTTGAAGGGGCCAGTTCTCTGCTTGGTGGGGCCTCCGGGTGTTGGCAAAACCTCTCTGGGTGAATCTCTGGCCAGAGCAACCAATCGCAAATTTGTGCGTATGGCCTTGGGTGGGGTGCGTGATGAGGCCGAGGTTCGTGGCCATCGCAGAACCTATATTGGTTCTATGCCAGGAAAGCTGATCCAGAAAATGTCCAAGTCTGGCGTGAAGAACCCACTGTTCCTGCTGGATGAGATCGATAAGATGGGTGTGGATATGCGTGGTGATCCCGCATCGGCACTGCTTGAGGTTCTTGATCCTGAGCAAAATAGTGCTTTTAACGATCATTATCTGGAAGTTGATTACGACCTCTCTGATGTGATGTTTGTTTGCACCTCAAACTCCATGAATATTCCAGCACCTCTATTGGATCGTATGGAGGTGATTCGTATTCCTGGTTACACGGAAGATGAAAAGATTAATATCTCTCGTCGTTACCTTGTACCTAAGCAGCAAAAGCGTACCGGCTTGAAAAAAGGCGAATTGGATGTCAGCGATAATGCTGTTCGTGATCTTGTTCGTTACTATACGCGAGAATCTGGTGTTCGTGGGCTTGAGCGTGAGATCGCCAAGATCTGTCGCCGCGTTATTAAAGATAAAGCTCTGGGTCGTGAAGATGTTATCGACATGGTTGGGCCTGATGATCTGGAGCATTACTCCGGTGTGCGCAAGTTCAACTATGGTCTTGCTGAAGAGCAGGATCAGGTGGGTCAGGTGACAGGCTTGGCGTGGACATCTGTAGGGGGGGAATTGCTGACAATTGAGACTGTTTCCGTACCTGGTAAAGGTAGGGTGACGAAAACAGGCTCCCTCGGTGATGTGATGCAGGAATCTATTCAGGCGGCCATGACTGTTGTGCGTAGTCGGTCGCAAGTTCTGGGTATTCCTTCGAACTTCCACGAAAAGAATGATCTGCATATTCATGTTCCAGAAGGCGCAACACCTAAGGATGGCCCTAGTGCAGGTATTGCCATGTGTACAGCATTGGTTTCTGTGTTGACAGGTATTCCTGTAAGAGCTTCTGTGGCTATGACGGGTGAGATTACTCTTCGTGGTCAGGTGTTGGCGATTGGTGGGCTGAAAGAGAAGTTACTTGCCGCTCACCGTGGAGGTATTCGTACGGTTCTTATTCCTGATGAAAATGCCCGCGACCTGAAAGAAATTCCTGAGAATATTAAACAAGATCTGGATATTCGCCCGGTGAAATGGATTGATCAGGTTCTTGAGGTTGCCCTTCAGTATGTCCCTAAGCCATTGATTGACACAGAAACCGTGGTGAAGGAGGAAGAGGGCAAAGAGGTCAAGGAAGCAGGTATCAACACCCACTGATTAATCAGCTTAAATATTGAGGCGGTGCAAGAAAATTCCTGCGCCGACTCTTTATTTTAGCGGCCTTCTTGACAGTTAAGGAAATCAGTTGGTATAAAAAATACCTATAAACTTAGACATGCCTGGACGTTCTGCCCAACGGGTTTTACCGTAACTTTTCTGAGTTTACCGGTGTTCAGGGAGAGCGCTAGAATGTCTGCAGGGCAGATGTTCTACCGGGTTTCACATCACGAGAACGATGAGTATATCGAAAGGGGAAAAGAGTGAATAAATCAGAACTGGTCGATGCTATTGCGGCTTCTGCTGACATCCCAAAGGCCTCTGCTGGGCGCGCGCTGGATGCAGTGATCGATTCTATCACCGGAGCATTGACCGGCGGTGACGCTGTATCTTTGGTTGGGTTCGGTACTTTCGATGTGAAAGATCGCGCAGCTCGTACAGGTCGTAACCCTCAGACTGGTGCGCCTATTGAGATTGCTGCCTCTAAGGTGCCAAGTTTCAAGGCTGGCAAAGCTCTGAAAGAAGCTGTAAACGGTTAATCCCAGATTAGCCGTAGCGGTTTTCAAAGGCGTGCCTATAAGGTACGCCTTTCTTTTTTCTGGAATTAGGGGCAGTTGCGGTTTTATGTAGCACGAACATCAAATCGCAATAGCCCCTGATACTCGCTAGCAATGTTTCGGATGGCTTGCAGACCATAAAATATTGTTAATACTGCGGGTTGAGGCAGATTCTTGTTGTGGGGTCTGTTATGCTTTCGGACTTTATTTTGCTGTTCTCTGGGCAAGTTGTCAGAGGCAAATCTCTTGGCCCTATGGCCATAGTTTTTAGGACGTTGCAGGGGTCATTATGCTGCAGGACATGAGGGAGAAGGCGCAAGGCTGGGTCGCAAAAGTGATCGTGGCAGCTATAGCCTTTACATTCGCCGTATTTGGGCTGGAGAGTCTGAGGCCCAATACCAGCAATCCAGATATTGCTACGGTTGGTGATGAAACCATTACCCAGCAGCAACTGCTGGAAACAATGGATCAACAGCGCCGGATGCTGATTCAGCAGATGGGCCAGAACTTTGATCCGTCTATGTTAGATGATCGCCTTCTCCAGCAAAGTGCTCTGGAGTCCCTGGTGCAGCGCAGTGTTGTACGTGCAGAAGCAGCAGCTAACGATATGGCAATTTCTGATCAGATGATTGATCAGGTAATTCGTACAGCTCCTGAGTTTCAGGTTGATGGCAGCTATAACCCTGACCGTGTTCTTCAGTATGTGCGCAGCATGGGTATGAGTCTTGTGCAGTTCCGTGCCTTCCTCCGTGAAGAGATGATTGCTACCCAGTTGAGAGCTGGTATTGCCGCTTCTGAGTTTATGACAGCTTACGAACTGCAAAGCCTGAGCAACCTGCAGAACCAGACCCGTGATATTGCCTGGATGGTTCTTGATGCTGAACAGGCTCGTAAAGCCGTCGCAATTTCTGAAGACGCAATTCAAGCGCTGTATGAAGAGGGCTCTTCCCGTTTTATGCAGCCTGAGCAAGTCAGTATCGATTACATTGTCCTGAATAGAGACAAGCTGGCGGATAAGGTTGAAGTCAGTGACGAAGATATTCGCATTCGTTACGAGTCCCGTGTTGCAGAGCTTAAAAAGGCCGCGAATGAGCAAGTGTCTGCATCCATGATCCTTCTCGAGATTAATGATAAGCGTGACGAAGCGGCAGCATTAGCAGAGGCTAAAGATCTGCGTGCCAAAATGGACAACGGTGCTCAGTTTGCAGACCTGGCAAAAGAATTCTCTGATGACCCGGAGTCTGCTGCGAAAGGCGGTAGTCTGGGTGTTGTAGAGTCTGGTTTCTTTGGTGATGAGTTTGATGGCACCCTTGCAGCCCTTGAGAATGGGGAAGTTTCCCCGCCGGTTGTTGCAGAGTTTGGCGTGGTGATTATTCGTCGGGATACTGCTTCTGATGCACGAATCCCATCTCTTGACCAGATGCGTGCTTCCCTCGTTAAGGAGCTTCGCGAACAGGCTGTTGGCCCTGTCTTTGTTGAGAAGTCTCAACGGCTGGCTGATATCAGCTTTGAAGCGTCCGATCTCGCTCAGCCTGCAGAAACCCTGGGGTTGGAGATTATGCAAACCGGCTTGTTTGGTCGTGAAGGTGGCGAAGGTGTTACCGCTAATCAGGCTGTTGTGACAGCTGCCTTTAGTGAGGAGGTCCTTAATCTTGGTGCAAACAGTGATTTGATTGAAGTGGCCCCTGGTCAGGTAATGGTTGTCCGTGTTCGTGAGCATGTTAAGGCGGAGCGGAAAGTGCTGGCCGATGTTCGCGCAGAAATAGAGACCTTGTTGCGTGCCAAGCTCGGAGAAGAACAGCTGCAGGAGAAAGCCAGCAAGCTGGTTACTGAGTTGTCTGGTGGAGCTGAAGTAGTATCTGTCGCCAAGGCTAATCAGTTGACCTGGCAGCAGCAGGCAAAGTCTCTTCGTTTCAGTCGTGAAGTTCCTGCTCAGATTGTTGCTGAAGCCTTCCGTATGCCGCATCCAGTTGATAGTGGCTCAAGCTTCGCCTCAGCCAGTTTGCCCAATGGTGATATTGCTGTTATTCGTATGAGCAATGTTGTTCCCGGTACTGAAATTGTATCCGCCGAGCAGATGCGTATGATGGGTGCCAACCTTGCCGTGAGAAATGGTACTCAGCTGTACGATGAGTATGTTCGCAACTTGCGCGAGCGGGCTGATGTGAAGCTGAATGTTCAAACAGAAGACGGTGGTGAAGGCTAAAAGCTTTCACTTCTTTACTACCCTTGGGTATGCCCTCTTGCGCTTCTCTGGCAGTATCAATGGAAATGCCAGGTCAAGCTTGTCGCAAACACTGGAATAGAGCGATTGTGCATCAGGCCAATACCGATAACCAGCCATACTGCTTGTTCAGCAGGAAAGCGACGATTACGTACACTGCTCCGACCAGTTTGGGCAACAGCTTCTTGATCCACTCTTCCGGGATGTTTCGATAAAAGGCATCAAAGGATTCAGGGTGGGGAAACTCAGCTGCTATTTGCAGTTCTTTGGTGAACCCGGATACAAAGGAATCGGACTTGAAAATACTTCAAGTCCGATTGTCCTCATTCCTGCCTATGGCTGTAAGCCCTTAAACGAGTGGCATTACACTTTAACGTGGGGGGTATGCTGAAACCTCTTATCTCTGTTCTTGCTTTTCTAATGCCGAGATAACCAGCTGGCATTGATAGCTTCCATAATCATGAATGAGCTTTGGAAGTTGCTCGGTCTTTCGTTCCATAACCGCTTTCAGTAAGCCTGAGAAGAAAATCAAGCCCCGTTGCGTTTCCCAGGCATTATGTTTCATGGCTACGGTATAGGTTCTGTGCAGGGCGGGTTGCAGCTTGGTTAGAGTATCGCAGAGGTAAATATTGCCCGACAGGCTATAGGCCATACGCATCAGGGTGAACCCGGCATCAATAAAGGCCTGAGGCTGATGGTCTGGTAAAGATTTAATGGTTTCAATTTGCTTGAGAAGTGGGGCAAGGGTTGTATCTGTCCATTTCTGAGTCACCCGGCGAGTTAACAGAGCCAGCAAATGCACGTAGGTATCGTAGAGGTCTTCTACGCTCTCAGGAGTCAACCCAGTTACGAAAGCGCCACGGCGGGGAAGAATAGTGATCAGGTAACGAGCCTCGAGAAGAAGTAGCGCTTCTCTGACCGGCCCACGACTGACTTGAAGGTCATTAACAACACGGGCTTCCTGAATGCGCTCACCTGACTTAAGTTTTCCTTCGACAATTTGTGTAGAAAGATAATTGGCAATTTTCTCTGTCAGGCTTTCAGGAGCGGTGAAGCTCATAGTTGCTGATCCATCGTCGTTGATTTTGTCGCGAATCCTATCACAGGTCATCATTTTGTGTGTCGGGTTTGCAGATGGGATCCTATCATGTAGGATTGTCCTACAATTAATAAAAACAAGAAAGACAAATCCATGATTAATCGCCTCCCTCAGCAAACCGTAATCGTGTTGAAGAAGTTTGCGTATCTGATATTTCTGCTGCCGCCAGCATTGTTGTTGCTATCTGAGCAGATGTGGTTGGAATACGGATGGAAAAATCTGTTCGCTTTTCTCACGCCTGCTGTGGTGTTTGGCCTCATTCCCGTTGTTGACCAGCTTTTAGGGCAGGATCCTGTCAATCCGGATGAATCCGATGTTCCTTTGTTATCAGAGCAGAAGTATTACAGATGGCTCAATCTTCTTTGTGTCCCTGTTTATGCTGGGGCTTTAGTTTATGGCGGGCATATTTTTCTTACGGAAGAATTTTCGGTTTTGGGAAAGTTGGGGTGGCTGACTTCTGTTGGAACAGTCGGTGGCATTATTGCTATCAATGTAGGTCATGAGTTGATTCATAAAGATAACCTGTTAGAACAGAATGCAGGTGGTTTATTGCTCAGTATGGTGTTTTACGGTGGTTTTAAAATTGAGCATGTGCGTGGTCATCACGTGAATGTTTCAACGCCGGAAGATGCCTCATCATCACGATTTGGTCAGTCTCTGTATCGATTTCTACCCCATGCTTATCTGCATAATTTTATGAATGCCTGGAAGCTGGAAAAGAAACGTCTGGAGTCAAAAGGGTGGTCGTTTTACAGCTGGCATAATGAGTTGTTCTGGTGGTATGGATGCAGTGTTGCTATAGCAGTTCTGTTCTTTGTGTTTGCAGGCTGGATGGGTGTGCTGTTCTTTCTTGCGCAAAGCTTTTTTGCGTTTACTTTACTTGAAGTCATTAATTACATCGAACACTACGGATTGCATCGCCGTAAGCTGGAGAGTGGTCGCTATGAGCGGCCGAATATACACCATTCCTGGAACAGTAATTTCCTGCTGACCAACCTTTTCCTTTTTCAGTTGCAGAGACACTCCGATCATCATGCCTATCCTCGTCGTCGCTATCAGGTTTTAAGGCATCACGAAGAGAGTCCTCAGCTTCCCAGCGGTTATGCAACCATGGTCGTGCTTGCATTATTTCCGCCACTTTGGTTCAAGGTTATGAATCCTCGTGTCGAGGCTTACTATCAAGGTGAAGAGCACCACTTGGCCTAACTTACAGAGTGCAATAAAAAACGGGAAGTCATAGGCTTCCCGTTTTTTATGCTTTGCTTTTCATCAGCGAGTGACATCAACAAACAATGTCAGGTTGTCGCCAGGTTGCAGATATTTATCATCGAGAGTATTCCAGCTGCGAATATCTCTCACTTTGATGCCATAGCGGCTGGCAATCACTGAAAGGTTATCGCCATTGCGAACCTTATAAGTAACTTTTCGAACAACACCCTTTGAGCTTTGTTTCGTAGACGAAGTCCAGATTACAAGTTTCTGGCCAGCTCTCAGAGTGTCTTTAGGGGCCATGCTGTTCCAGGAAGCCAGTTTGGAAACAGTCACATCGTAGCTTCTGGCAATATCCCAGAAGCTGTCACCTCTTTTCACTACGTAGTCGACCTTGTTCCGACCTTTCACCGGACGACGGGATTTGGCCAGACGACGCTGTTCCGCTGTGAGGGTATAGTTATCGCTGTCCTTGGAGGGAACAGGGATTAATAGAGTTTTACCAGCGACAATACGGAAACCGGAAATCTGGTTAATCTCTCGAACAAGCTCAACGGATGTACCAAAACGCTTGGCAATGCGAATCAGGCTGTCGCCGGAGGTGATGGTATAGCGTTGCCATTTCAGGCGATGTTCCGGTGCAAGGTCAGCTAAAGCCTGTTTGAAGGTGTCAGCTTTCTCAACAGGAATAAGCAACCGGTGAGGGCCATCTGGATTCGTTGCCCAGCGGTTAAACGCAGGGTTTAACCGGTAGAGGTCATCCATTTCCATTTCAGCCAGGGCTGCAGCACGAGCCAGATCTATCTGCTGACCAATATCTACCTGTTCAAAGTAAGGTTTATTGGTAACGGAAGTGATTTTGAGGTTGTAGGCTTCTGGGTCACGAATGATTTTACCGATAGCCAAAAGCTTGGGTACATAAGCTGATGTTTCCCGTGGCAGTGAGAGGGACCAGAAATCTGTGGGTTTGCCTTTCTTTCTGTTGCGCTTCATGGAATTAGCAACGGTACCCCGGCCAGAGTTATAAGCGGCCAGTGCCAGCTCCCAGTCATCAAACTGTTCGTTGAGTTCTTCCAGATAGGTAAGGGCAGCGTTCGTTGCAGCAACAACATCTCTGCGGCCGTCATACCACCAGTTCTGATCCAGCCCATAATGGCGGCCGGTGGATGGAATAAACTGCCACAGCCCGGATGCACGGGCAAAGGAGTATGCGAAAGGATCAAAGGCGCTTTCTACAACAGGCAGCAGGGCGATTTCCATGGGAATGCCTCGACGCTGGGTTTCAGTGACGATGTAGTACAGGTACGGCTCAGCGCGGCTCATGACCCGGTTGAAATAACCCTGGTTGCGGCTGTACCAGCGCAGCTCTGCGCGAATGCGGGCATTATCCGCGTCAAGGTCCAGAGCCAAACCTTCACGAATAACCGTAACCAGATCTTCTGGTGGTTGTGGCGGGGTAATGTTTTTTTCGACTTCTGGTTCTACAGGTTTAACGGAAGCGGTTGCATCGCTGCTGGCCAGATCGTCAATGGATGACGTATCGGTGTTGTTGAGGTCAGCTTCTGTTCCCGTGTGAGTGGTCAGAGTCTGACAGCCACTGAGGACAACAGCCAGAGCCAAGGGTTTCAGCACTTTAAGAGGGTTGCAGGAAAGCAATCCTTGGGAGTCTGCGTCCTGATTGGGCGTCTTATCTTGCATTGGATTCCAAACGTTTTTCTTTACAGTGTACGACATCCTTCAAAAATTATCCTTCCATTGACGGATAATCATGAAGGTGTCTTCTGCAGATGTTATGGGGCGCCCACTGTGCAGGCACGCAGCCTGTTGCACGCTGTCGCAGGTCGCGCGAAGAAATGGGTTGGTATTCAGTTCATCTTTGAGGGAAGAGGGAACGGTTGGCTGATCTTGATATCTCAGGGTGTTAACTTCCGCGATGCGCTGATTAAGTAAACTATTTTCTGGTTCTACAATCTGAGCAAATTTCAAATTACTATGGGTGTATTCATGGGCGCAGTAAACCAGTGTTTCCGGAGGTAGGGCTGCCAGTTTTTCCAGAGAGTTCAGCATCTGCTTCGGCGTGCCTTCAAATAGTCGGCCGCAGCCGCCGGCGAAAAGGGTGTCGCCGCAAAACAATACGGGGTGGTTGGCCCAGTTGCCAAAATAACTGATGTGTCCGGAAGTGTGTCCGGGGGTCTCTATCACAGTGAGAGTTTCACCAGCTATGGTCAGTAGGTCGCCTTCTGAAAGCGGATGTGTAATGCCCTTGATATTTTCTGAGGCTGGACCATAAACCGGTAAAGGTTGCGATGCGGCAATGTTGTGGTTTTCTCTTGCAGCAAAACTTGCCAGCTGTTGAATTCCACCGGTATGGTCTGCATGATGATGGGTAATCAGTATACCGGCGAGTGTATAACCGGCCTTTTGGCAGGCGGTATTAACAACGCTGGCATCACCAGGGTCTACAACGTAACAGGTATGGCTTTCAGAATCAGCGAGCATCCAGATGTAATTGTCGTTGAATGCCGGCAGGCCATTGATAGAAAGCATAGTTAAGCCTGATTCGTTTATCTGGTGAATAATATAGAGGATAAACATGATCGTACTGGTTAACCGGTTTCATGCCAATAGTCATGGATACTGAATGTTTGCAAGAAAGAACAGCCCAGAGTATTGCTCGTTTGCTGAAGCCCTTCCCGCTGTAAGGGGTTGGTTTGCATCAGAGCGTGGTCAATTTCTTCTGGAGACCGAGCAGCGCTTGCTAGGTACATTGCTGCCGAGAATGTTCGGACACCATGCTTGTACCCTTGGTATACTTCCCGACGCGTCCCTGTTGGATGAAACCCAGATAGTGCACAAAACTTTTCTGACACCACTGAGTGAAGTGGCAGGGAAGGAAACGGTGCGTTTATCTGTGACCGAGTGGCCTATTCAGCCTCGTAGCATGAATGTTGTACTGCTGCATCATTCCCTTGAGTTTGCAGAGCGGCCACACCGGATGTTGCGGGAATCTTGCAGGGCGATAATGCCTGGTGGCCGTCTGGTGGTGGTGGGCTTTAATCCCTGCAGCTTATGGAATCCGGTACGTATGATGGGATTGGGTCATGATCGTGCGATTCGGCGGGCAAAGTTTTACCAGCCCAAACGTATTAAAGACTGGCTGACGCTGCTAAATTTTCGCACGTGTCATGTTCACTTTGGCGGTGGATTGTTTCCCTTAACCTGTCGTTTACCACCCACAAGACGATTGAAAGTGGAAGAGTTTATTGCAGATAGCCCTTTGGGTATGGGAAGTTTTTATGTTCTGGTGGCTGTGAAAGAACGCTCCGGGTTGATTCCCTATGACCGTCGTTGGCGCAGCTCTGGTAATCGTCTTTTTGGCAGTGCTGCCTGTACCGCTGGTAATTTAATGAAGGATGAGCGTTGAGTACGATTGTTGAGATTTTCACGGATGGTGCCTGTAGTGGTAATCCTGGTCCTGGTGGCTGGGGGGCGGTACTCAGGTTTGGTGACAAGGAAAAGCATATCTATGGTGGTGAAGCCGATACCACTAATAACCGCATGGAGCTCATGGCGGCGATAGAAGGTCTGGCGCTGTTAAACCGCTCCTGCAAGGTAAAACTCACCACGGATTCCCAGTATGTCCGCAAAGGCATCACCGAGTGGCTTGCTGGCTGGAAACGCAAGAATTGGATGACTGCCAGTAAAAAACCGGTGAAAAACGTAGATCTCTGGAAACGCCTGGAAGAAGAGTCTGCTAAGCATGAGGTCGACTGGCACTGGGTCAAGGGTCATAGTGGCCATCCGGATAATGAAATGGCTGATGAGCTGGCCCGTCGCGGTGCTCAGGAAGCAGCAGGTCGATAGGCGAGCCGTTAAGAGTATTTGATATGTCCCGAATTATTGTACTGGATACCGAAACAACCGGCCTTGAACCTAGTCAGGGGCATAGAGTCATTGAGATCGGTTGTGTGGAGATGATTAACCGCAAACTGACCGGTAATCATTACCATGTTTACATCAACCCACAGCGAGAGGTCGAGGCCAGTGCTATTGAAGTTCATGGTATTACCAATGAATTTCTGGTAGACAAACCTGTTTTCTCCCAGATAGCGGAAGAGTTCCTGGCCTTTGTGAATGGTGCAGAGCTGGTTATTCATAACGCGCCATTTGACGTGGGTTTTATCAACCATGAATTCCGGATGCTGGCCAACCCTCCGGGAAATATTGATGATTACTGTAAAATTACTGACAGTCTGGTACTGGCACGGAAAAAGCACCCCGGGCAGCGGAATAGTCTGGATGCCCTCTGTAAGCGCTATGGTGTAGATAACTCAAGTCGTACACTTCACGGTGCATTGCTCGACTCGGAGATTCTGGCAGACGTCTACCTGTTTATGACCGGTGGTCAGACTTCTCTCTCTTTGGGAAGTCTTTCCGGCGGTGGTGCTTTGGCTGGTGGCCCTGTTCGCAGGTTATCTATGGATAGACCGCCGTTGAAAGTGATTGCGCCTTCGGATAAAGAACTGGAAGCTCATCGGGAAAAACTTGCGGCCATAGAAAAAAAAGCGGGGCAATGCCTTTGGAAAAACAGTTTTCCTGATGAGGTTCACTGATCGGAGGTGTGATGCTGTATTGGCAGAAGAGCTACTGATATAGTTATGAAAATAATGTAAGTTCTCCCAGTATTTGTAGATGTATCTTCCCGGTGCTTATGACATGGGGTAAGTGGTGCTTGAAGTCCCTGTCGGAGAAGAGCTTGCTAGCAGGGTTATGAATAATCGTTAGAAAAGACAAATAATAAGGAGCGTTAACGATGGCTGGTATTTCATCCCTGTCGCCGCTTCGGGAAGAGCTGGATAGCACTGTGGAAACCATAGTGCATCGTCTTGAAACTTTCTCTGAAGATCGTAGCAAAACCATGTTGCTGCAGGAGTCTTCCCATGAAATCGGACAGATACTTGGTATTGTTCGTGTAATAGAACTGAGCGGGGCAGAGTTGCTTGTCGATGAACTCGTGCATCTTTCTCAGGATATTCAGCAGGGTGAAAACGGGGACGAAAGTCTGGAAATCCTTGGTAAAGGGCTTTTCATCTTTCAGCGGTATATCGACTTCATCATGACTCGCAATGATGAATTGCCGGAAATCCTGCTCCCAACGATTAATAACCTACGAAAAATTCGGGGAGTTGCTGCTCTTCCGGAGAGTCAGTTTTTTGCTGTTCCCCATCTTGGTGATTTTAATACTTCATCCCAAAAGAGTATGACTGGTGAGCCCTTATGCTCTGACCCGGAACGCACGCGGCATACCACTCGCCGGTTGCGGCAGATGTATCAGGTTGGTTTGCTGGGAATGTTGGGGCATAAACGCCCTTATGCCGGTATGCGGCTGATGCAGAGGGCTTGTAGTCATCTGGCCGTTCTGCACAGCCATCTGCCTTTCTCTCGGTTTTGTCAGGTAGCGGCTGCCTGTCTGGAAGCCTTCGTTGATATGGAGATGGACCTAACCCGTCCACGCAGAATTCTATTAAGCCGCATTGATCAGTTGCTTCGAAAGCTTCAGCTGCCTGCTGGTCTGGAAAGTCTGGATGTTCCTGAACAGTTTTTAAAAGAGATGCTCTATCTTATTTCTGTTTCAGGTAGCTGTGGTGTTCAATCCAACAAGGCTCTCGGACAATTTTCTCTACTACCACTGCCGTTTACGGAAAAATCTTTGCAGGAAGCCCGCGATGCTATGGCAGGGCCTGCTTCAGAAGTGTTGGTATCACTGGCAAATGCTTTAAAGGAAGAGTTGGGTGCCGTGAAAGATATGCTGGATCTGGCGGAGCGTGGTGCAAATACAACTGATTTGGATTATGCCGGCCTGGCCTCTTCCATGTCGACTCTCTCCAAAACCCTTAGCATGGTTGGCCTTCATTCTGCTGCCAGTACTTTGCAGAAACAACAGGGGCAGGTGCAGTTATGGCAGGAACAGGGCGCGACAAGTGAGCGGTTACATGAGGTTGCAGAATCCGTCCTTTATGTTGAAGCAATGGTATCCTCTCTGAAACAGCTTTCTGGCATTGTTACAGTCAAGGAAGAGAAACCGCCAGAAATGTCAGTTCTGGAAGGGCAGTTGGGTGAGGCTAAAGTAGTGGTCTGGGATGAGGCTATATCAGGCCTGACCCTGACCAAGCGGGCTATCAACGCTTATTTGGAATCCGACTACGACAAAATTCATCTGGATAACCTGCCTAAAACTCTTCAGGCTATTCGTGGTGGTTTACAGTTCTCCGGAGAAGAGCGTGGGGCTAAACTGATGCAGTGCTGCGCGGACTTTATTCGTGAGGTGGTGTTGCAAAGTGAAGAGCGCCCTGCGAACAGTGTGCTGGAAACATTTGCAGATGTGTTATCCAGTCTGGAATATTTTATCGAGTCCGGCTCGGCGGATGGTGTTCGTACCAGCCTGGCTTTGGAACTGGCAGAAGCCAGTTTGAGTGAACTTGGATATAACATTGCTGCAGCCTGATTTCGAAAAAACCTCAACTGCTGAAAACCAGCCATGGGATGCATGGCTGGTTTTTGTCGGTAACCGTATTCTTCCTTCACCTGACGAAGGATTTCTCTGGGATAAACTGCCTGTTCCTCAATCCAGTGTGTTACAAAGTTACAATCTCGGTACTGTATCAGGGCGAACTGTTACAGCTGTAGAAGTTGCCGAACAAGAGGTGCTCCCTGAAGCTTTATCGTTACGCAGTGCCATTCTCCAGTGTGAAGAGAGTAGCGATTTTCTTTTGCATCAGGCGGGCAGTTTGTTGAACTGGGGGCGGCATTATCGTTTTTGTCCCAGCTGTCAGTCGCCTTTGAGTATCTCTGATTCTGTTTTTGATCGTGGGCGGGGCTGCAACTCCTGTGATTTTCGTGTGTACCCGGCAGTCAGCCCCTGTGTCATCGTCCTTATTCATAACGAAGATAGGGTTCTGCTGGCTCGCGGGTTACGTCATCCTCCGGGTTTCCGGTCGCTGATTGCCGGTTTTGTTGAGCCGGGAGAATCTCTGGAACAGACTGTTGCCAGGGAAGTGATGGAAGAGGTAGGGCTTGAAGTTGATAATGTTCGCTACCAACACAGTCAACCTTGGCCATTTCCCCACAATTTGATGATGGGGTTTCATGCCCGCTATAAAAGCGGAGATATACAAGTGGATGCAGAAGAGCTTGAAGAAGCAGATTGGTACCCCCTTTCCAATCTTCCCCAGCTTCCTCCACCCCAGACGATCGCCTGGCAGTTAATCGATAAATATCAGCAGAGCTTTGGCCTCTCTTAAATCGTTTGTGAACAGTAAGAATAAGTAAAATAGAAGTGGACTGACTTTATGAAAACAGCACTGTTTATGTTGTTGCCTGTTTTGGTAACACTGCTTCTGCTTTGGCTCTCCCTGCGACTGTTGTTAAGCAGTCAGTGGATACTTGGTTGGCTGCGGGGAATGGCTGGAATGCTGATGGTTGTGCTGACTCTTGGAGCCGGCTTGATGACCTATGATATGAGAACCTTCGCCGGAACTGAGTCATCCAGACCTCTGGCGGTTATCAGTTTTAGCCAGTCCTCTGTAGATAAGTGGGTGGCTGATATTGTTTCCCATACCGGTCAGTCCTACTCAGCTCCGATAAGTGGTGACCTGTGGAGGATATCTGCTGAGCATATTGCCTGGGATATAGAAACCTTTTCCGGAGAGCTCGCTCGACTTGAGAATTTGGATGGGCGCTATCTGTCCCTTGAGCAACAGCGTTCTTATCAAAGTCAGCTGACTGATAGCAATGAATATCCTTTTTCGGTGGACAGTTGGCCGGTGGTAAAAAAACTTGGGCAACTAAAGAAGATTGAATCAGGTGTGGTTTCGTCAGATTATCTCCCCATGCAGGATGGAGCTATTTATGAAGTCTGGTTGAAGCAGGGAGTTATAGAGGTTAGTGCTGTCAACGAGGTTGCCAGACAGGCTTTAAGCAGTATTGAATAAAAGGCAGTGAAGATATAAAGCAAGAAAGCTTCCCGCAGGAAGCTTTCTTTACTGGAATCAGGCTGGGAACAGTTCGCCAAGCTTGGTAGCCAGCATCATGTCGCCTTCAGCACGCAGTTTACCCATCATAAAGGCCTGCATTCCGTCCATCTCCCCGCTCATAACGCCGCTCATTGTCTCGGTGTCCATGATCAGAGTCACGTTAGGATCATCATTGGCACCTTCAACAATCTCACAGGCTCCATCTTTGACGATCAGGTGGTAAGTGTCGCCGTCTTCGATATCGAACTGAAAAATCAGGTCAAGGCCAGCAGCCGCGTCGGAGTTAAACTTACCCTTCATGTCTTCAAAGACTTCAAGGAGGTTTGCCATTTGTCATGTCCCTTTCTGTATTAACTATGCAATCGGTCTAGCTTGTTTTTATTATGCTGCAACCGGGTCGTAAGCACTGCTCGTAGATACGGAGTCGCACGAACAGCGTCAGAATATTTGACGCCCCTATAAGTGTCAACCGAAACCCTTTGTGTTTTTATCCTGTAAAACATTTATTATTCACTCTGGACTTCTGGTTTATTCTATCCAGTTCACCTGAAAACAAACTCCGGGCAGGAACAAGGAGATAAGCGTTGGAATTTTTGATGGAGATTGGTCTTTTTCTGACCAAAGTTGTGATTATTGTAGGGGGTGTTCTGGCGATTGTGGCCGGTGTGGCTTCTGCTGGTAGTAAGGGGAAAGGAGAGTCTGCCGGGCATATCAAGGTTCGTAACCTGTTTAATGATCATTCAGATATCCAGAAAACTCTGGAAGGTGAACTTCTAGAGAGTGACGAGCTGAAAAAGAAGCGCAAAGCTGAAAAGAAAGAAGCTAAAGAAAAGAAGAAAGCAAAGAAAGGGGAGAATGCAGACGTTGTAAACCCCCGGGTTTTTGTGCTCGACTTTCATGGCGATATTCGGGCATCTGCTGTTAGCAAGCTGCGTGAAGAGATAACAGCTGTATTGGGGCAGGCGCGTCAGGAGGATGAAATTTTTGTGCGCTTGGAGAGTCAGGGCGGAATGGTTCATTCTTACGGTCTGGCTTCCTCACAGCTTCAGCGAATTCGAGATAAAGGTATTCCGCTGACCATTGCTGTTGATAAGGTCGCAGCCAGTGGCGGTTATATGATGGCCTGTCTGGCAGACAAGGTGATTGCAGCGCCTTTTGCCATTATCGGCTCCGTAGGTGTTATGGCTCAGATTCCTAATATCAATAAGCTTTTGAAAAAGCATGATATTGATGTAGAGCTGCATACTGCCGGTGAATACAAGCGCACTCTGACAGTGATGGGTGAAAATACTGAGAAAGGTCGTGAGAAGTTTGTTGAAGACCTTGAGAGTACCCACAAGCTGTTTAAAGACTTTGTTCTGCGCGCGCGTCCATCAGTAGATGTTGAACAGATTTCTACCGGTGAGATCTGGTACGGCACACAGGCGATTGGTAAGCAGTTAGTGGATGAGTTGAAAACAAGTGATGCTTATCTGTGTGATTGTTACGACAGGAAAATCGCTGTTTATCATGTCAGCTGGTCTGAAAAGAAAACACTACCCCAGAAGTTTGGTTTAAGCGCTCAGCATGCACTTGGTGGCGCTATCAATACTGTTTGGGAAAGGCTGGTGAGTTCCCGTTTTCCAGGTTGATAGGATCGAAGTTTGGAAATGATGAAAAGGAGTTTTCGTTGCGAAAGCTCCTTTTTTATTGTTTGTTTATCAGTCCCTGCGTAAGCGGTCTGACACTGCAATAGGTGATTCGTAATTGAATACTACAAGATAAGACGAGAATAACAGGGTGAGAATAGCTGCTGCCTGAATAGTGTGGGAGGCCACATTGTCGATCAGCCCTTGAGTCGCCGCGACACTGGCGATCAGCAAACCAAACTCACTGTTCTGCCCTAAGCGAACTCCAACTTCCCACGCGGTTTTCTGTTTTTCGCTGACACCTCGCAGAAAAAACCAGAATACCGGTGGCTTCAGGGCAAGACAGACAGCGGTTAGTGCCAGACCAGGAAGAATGACTTCTGGCAACAGGTCAAGGTTAAAGCTGGCTCCCACTGAGAAGAAAAACAGAATCAGGAAGAAGTCCCGCAATGGTTTAAGGTTAATGGCAATGTATTGGGCAATAGGGCTGGTGGCGATAGTAATACCAGCGATAAACGCGCCAATTTCAGCAGAAAGCCCAAGACTGTGAGCTAGTTCGGCAAGGCCTAAACACCATCCAATAGCCAGCAAGAACATATATTCATGGAAGCGATCATACCGTGCCATTAACGGCAGCAGTACATAACGAACAGTTAACCAGGCTCCTAGAGCCAGTAGGGGCAGGGTGGCTAGTGTTGTCAGCAGGGGGAGATAACCGCCATCGAGATTTTTCGTGTTGTACAGTAAAAGCAGCATCATGATGGCCAGTAAATCCTGGAGTAGCAAAAGACTGACCAAAAGTTCCCCAGTGTGCTTGTGATGCAGTACTGTTGTTGGTAGTAGTTTGATACCGATAATTGTGCTGGAAAACATCATGGTGCCACCGATGACCAGACTTTCGGTGTCGGTAAAGCCAAAAGCTTGGGCGCACCCATAACCCATCAAAGCAAAAACCAGAGAACTGAATAATCCTACGGTGGCTGTTTTGCGGAGCATGTGCATCAGGTGGCTGGGTTGCATATCTAACCCAAGCAGGAAAAGCAGGAAAATAATTCCCGCATGAGATATATCTGATAACAAGCTGGTATCAGTCACCAGCTCCAACCCTGATGGGCCGAAGATTCCTCCCAAAACAATATAGGCGACAATTAATGGCTGCCGGGTGGCCAGAGCAACAGTTGCCAGAATAGCAGCGCCAGTAAAAATCAAAAAGAAAGAATAAAAAAGAGATCCGGAGTCCATAGGGCAAACCGTGAAATAACTTGGATCAGTATATCGGTTTATACGTGCGTGGGAAGCGGGGGAGAAGAAATAACCCTGCAGAACAAAGAGAACATTCTACAGGGTTTGTTTTTAAAGGCGTCTGAACAGAGGCTCTTTACGATCCCAGGAGATCTGGTAGGCCTCAGAAAAAGCTTTCAAACATTTCTCGGCCGTTTCTGCTTTAGCACCCTCAGGTAAAGAGAAGCTGTCGAAGCCGCAACGGGCGAGATAGTGCATCTGGTCTGGCAGGAAGTCACCGATAGCGCGAAGCTTACCGGTATAATTAAGCCGTTCTCTTAACAGGCGAGCCAAGGAAAAACCCCTGCCGTCAGCAAATGCCTGAAAGCGAATAGCAACGTCATCTTTTTCGACAAGTTGGCTTTCAATATCTTCCAGTTCGCTGTCTGCTTCCAGAATTAGCAGGTTTTCATCCATTTCCGATGCTACCAGAATCTCATGCTGCTGGGCGTGCATAAACCACCTCTTTGAATGTGCTTAAACCAAGGCGGCGATAGGCGCTCAGAAAGCTTTCACCATCCACTCGCTGTTCCAGATAGACAGTCAGGATTTTCTCGATCACATCAGGAATGTTTTCCTGGCTGAAAGAGGGGCCGATGATTTTGCCCAGAGAAGCATCGTGTCCGGCAGAGCCTCCCAGCATAACTTGGTAAAACTCTTCACCTTTCTTATCAACACCGAGAATGCCGATGTTGCCAATATGGTGATGAGCGCAGGCGTTCATGCAGCCAGAAATGTTCAGGCTCAGGTCGCCAAGGTCGTGAAGGTAGTCCAGATCATCAAATCTGCGCTGAATGGCATCGGCGAGAGGAAGAGATTTGGCGTTTGCCAGCGCGCAGAAATCACCACCCGGGCAAACAATCATATCTGGTAATAGGCCGGCATTAGGAGTGGCCAAGCGATATTCCGTTAATTGCTTCCAGAGTTCGAACAGTTTGTCCTGCCGAACATCAGACAGTACCAGATTCTGCTCATGGGTGGAGCGCAGCTCACCAAAACTGTATTCATCAGCAAGTACGGCTACCTGGTCCATCTGGGTTGCACTGATGTCACCAGGTGCCGCACCGGTATTTTTCAGTGTAATAGTGACCGCAGCATAGCCAGGGGCTTTGTGCTGTTGCACATTACGCTGATACCAGTTGTTAAAGTTGCTGTCACTTGCAAGAGCTGTAGCCAGTTCTTGTGGGTTGTCGGACAAAGGCTCTCGAACCGGGTCAATGAAGTGTTCAGAAACACGCTGAACTTCTTTTTGAGTCAATGTTGCAGGGCCATCTTTGATAAATGCCCACTCGTTTTCAACTTTTTCCCGGAAGGCATCAATACCCATGGCTTTTACCAGAATCTTGATGCGGGCTTTGTATTTATTATCCCGGCGGCCATAGCGATTATAAACGCGCAGAATGGCATCGAGATAAGTCAGCAGGTGTTGCCAAGGCAGGAATTCGCAGATGGTTGTACCAATAACCGGAGTACGACCAAGTCCACCGCCAACCATCACACGGAAGCCGGTTTCACCAGCTTCATTAATCCGCACATGCAGCCCAATATCGTGGAATTGCACGGCTGCACGATCAATGTTTGGGTTGCTGGTAACGGCAATCTTGAACTTCCGTGGCAGGAAGGCAAATTCTGGGTGCAGGGTGGACCACTGGCGAATAATTTCACACCAGGGGCGGGGGTCTGTTTCTTCTTCCCGGATAACACCGGCAAACGGGTCAGTGGTAGTATTACGAATGCAGTTGCCACTGGTCTGGATGGCATGCATCTGGACGCTGGCGAGTTCTGTCAGGATGTCAGGCACAGTTTCAAGTTCTGGCCAGTTGTACTGAACATTCTGGCGTGTGGTGAAATGAACATAACCCTTGTCGTAGAAACGGGCGATATAGGCCAGTTTGCGAAACTGGGTTGTGTTCATCAGGCCGTAGGGCACGGCAACCCGGAGCATGGGGGCAAAGCGTTGTACATAGAGGCCATTCTGAAGCCGGAGCGGCAGAAAGGCGTCTTCCGCAAGTTCACCCGCCAAATACCGTCGGGTCTGATCACGGTATTGTTCGACACGCTCATCAACAACGCGCTGGTCGACTTCGTTATAAACGTACATATATTGTTCTTGTGTGGACGGTTGATTCAGGCTTTTGAATTATCTTTGTCTGGCGAGCGTAAAGTATCAGTCCCTTTATATTCTTAAAAGTAATATTTAGTCATATGACAATGACCTCTAATTATATGTGTTCGTAAAAAAGGGCTGGCATTGATAGTGATCAGATGAAAAGTTGCAGGTTTTTTATGAGCACGATAACTTGTTTGAACAATAATAATGAAAACAGTGTCTGAGGTTTGGCTTATGGCTCATCAAAGCATGTCTCACAATGATGGCAGCAGCGATCGTTGTAATCAGGAGAACAGGACTGTCGATAGTAGGGCAGACGCGATTTCTGCAGTGGCTCTCATTCTATTGGCTGTAGTTATTGCGGTGTACTGGGTATCTGGACAATAGAAAGGTAACAGGTTCATGTATAAGTAAGCCGGGTTGCAGTCCGGCTTGTTTTTTACTGTCGAAACGTTAAATCACAAGATTAACGATAACCAGTAAAGCGACAACGAAAAGCACAGTAAAAATAATGCCAGCAATAATAAATTGTTCCGGTCTCCCTTCAGTAAAATCCTTTTTCTGTTTCTCATTACTTTGAACGCCAAAGGCAGCCGCCAGTGTACTTTGAACCACGGACAGCAAGCCGGGGCGTTTATGTTCGTGACTCATAGTAATTCCTCAGTGGTGTCCGGTCATCCGTGACCTGCTAATTAATTACTATGTCTCGCTGCTGAAAAAATATCCAGTCTTAGGGGCTGCTGATGTTTTGCGTTCGGCTCAATGATTACGAAAAATTAATAGCCCTTTAGAGCTCTTCGTGTTCAAGCGCTGCTGACGTATTGGCATAAGCTCGTACAGGTTTCACCTTGAGTTTCAGACGAATGCTCTGTTCCTGGGGGTCCAGTCGGCGAGTGATATCTTCGATAATAGCTGTGGTGCCGTTAGCTATAGCGGAGATGTAGATCCCGTCACGAAGTTTTAAAAAGAATTCACGGCCAAGTGGTCCCCAGGCACCAACATGTTTGCTGGTAGCATCGATAGCACCTGTCGCGATAGTACCTGTCGAGTCGTAATAACGTAAAGTCGCATTGGCGATAAAGCTGATGGAGAGATAACTGACAGCCATTGCTAAAGGTGTAGCTTTGGAGTCTCCCAGATAAGGTTTGATTGTGTCTCTACCGACCAGATTACCAAGAGAGAAACCGGCCATTTTGGCAAAACTGCCTGCTGCCAGTTTCACTAAATGCGCTGCATTATTATTAGTGTCGAGTTTGTAAAGGATGGTGTAAACGCTACCGGCAATAGGGAGGGCAATCGACGAAATAATCGCATGAGTGCCGATGTTTTCCAGTGATTTGCTGTCAGTGTAAGAGCCAACAAAATCTTTGATAAATGGGGTAGTGGCAGTACTTACACCCAAAATAGTGGCATTACTGATTTTGCTGTGCAGATCGGATGTTGCTTTACCAACATAATCCTCAATGCAACCTGACAGCAAAGTATACAAGCCACCAGTCATAGCGCCACCAAGGGCTGCTGTGGTAATTTTTCTGACTTCGGGAGACAGACCGACAACCTTGTCGATCATAAATCCGGGAACTTCACCCAAGAAAAGGTTGGAAGCTTTCACTGTCTGTGACTGAGCGAAGAATTGTGTTGCTTTTCCAAGAGATAAATGCTCTTTGTCGCCCACGGATTTCAGGCCGCCGCCACCAAATAACATAACCGCAATAGCTCCTTTTGCTGCCCACTCAGGAGGGATAATCCCACCTAAATGATGGTTCTGATCTTCAAGCGCATTGGCGAGAGTGCTTTCAACTTCCTCCACAAGGTTGCTGACTGTGGCCAGAACCAGATAATGACCCATATTGATTCTTAAATTAGTACTGGTAAAGTCAAGGTTCTTTTGGCGGTACCAATCGTTCCTGGTAAGGTCGCCATTCATTTTGATTGGCAGTCCTGTCGTTGATTCAATACCACCCAAAGCGGCGATGGCTCCAGCCATAGGGATTAGTACCCGACCCCAGCTTTCAAGGCGGGAACGGCGTGGGCGCTGATCAACGACTTCCCAGTCAAAATCCATTTCACTGTCGGCATACTCTTCACCTAAAGAGAGAGGCAGGGATAGGTCAGAGGATTGTTTTCTTCTGTCAAAGTCAAGATTTTCGGTTTTTGTGCCCAGTTCACTGGTATCCAGGTGGATGTGGGCAAGATTCTTGAGCAGGTCGTTGCGAATGTTCAGTTTGGTTGTGCCTGTACTGTCCGTTTGAGTACGGACGTTTCCTGATTTGTCTTTATAGAGAACAACCAGAGTGGGAGCCGGTTCCTCTGCTCTCACTGAAGAAATCCATAAGCTGGTTAAAAGTAGACATAACGGATAACAGAAGGTTTTTCTCAGAAATCCCGACATTGGCAACATCCTCAACAAAATCAGCGGAGGATAAAGCGTAGACCCGGTTAGAGTACCTGCAAGAGAAAGGCAGACTCAGATACAGAAAAAACAAGAAAATCACACAATTCCCGGGAAAATTCCCGGTAATTGTAGTTATTTCCCCCTTAATAGCAGGTTCTCTCCCTGCTCAACCTGTTGCTGGGTGCCTTTCAGTAACAGCGCGTCACCAGGTTGAAGAATGAATGTTTCTTCCAGGTTCAGAGGAGAGTCATTACGGCTGATGCGCTTAATGCCAAGGCCTCCTTTCAAGGGAATATCGCCAACAGTTTTGCCTACAGCCCAGGCGCTATCGGGAAGGGTAACGCCATGAAGCAGTTCGCAAGGGTCGCCTTCTACTGTGTGCAGTGTTTCTGATTGACCAAAGAAAAAGCCGTGGAGGATATCGTAGTGCTCACGGCGAACAGACTGGATTCGTTTGGCAATAGTGTGTTCAGGCTGGCCAAGCATGGTGAGCACATGGCTGACGATAACAAGGCTGGATTCCAGTACTTCAGGCACCACCTGTGTGGCCCCATCTTCTTTCAGTTGCCGCAACTTGCTGTCATCCCGGGTTCTGATCAGAACCGGAACACGGCTGTTCACTGAGCGAATGCCTTTCAAGGTGTCCTGGGCAGCTTGGGAACTGTCAATACAGATCACTACCATCCGTGCTCTGTCTAGCCCAGCGGCATGAAGTAATTCTGTCCGTCGACAGTCGCCAAAGAATACCGGTTCTCCAGCCCGGTTGGCTTCCCGTACATGGATTGGGTCATCATCTATTGCCACAAAAGGGAGGTGATCTTCCCGCAGGAAATGGCTGATAGCCTGACCAACACGTCCATAGCCAAGAATCAGAATATGCTGGTCCACGTCGCCAGTCTGCTGACTGATAACATCTGTTTCATTATGGGGTTCTTTTTCCTGTTTGCGCCCGGCAAGCAGGTCAGCGATTGCGCCACTATAGCGAATCAGCAGAGGTGTTGCTGCCATGGAAACAATGGTCACAGACAAAATAAAAGAGCTGGTGCTGGGGCGAAGCAATTCATGCTGATTGGCAAGCGCCACCAGGGCAAAGCAGAACTCACCACTTTGGGCCAGCGATATGCCGGTGCGGATAGCGGCTTTCTGACCGTGATGAACAAACCAGGCCAGCATGGTGATCATGGACGCTTTAAACAGTATTAATCCAGCGGCGGCCAGCAGAATCATGTACCAATTGGAGATAAACAGATCCAGGTTGAGCATCAGGCCAACAGATACAAAGAACAGGCCCAGCAAAATATCCCGGAACGGACGAATATCCGTTTCTATCTGGTGGCGATAATGACTTTCACCCAGCATCATGCCGGCTACGAAACCACCCAATGCCATGGAGAGGTCAAGTAGGTGGGTCAGCCATGCAGCCATCAAACAGACAACAATGGCACTAAGTACAAACAGTTCTTCCGATTTGGTGCGGGCAATTTCATGGAACATGCGTGGCAGTATCCACCGGCCAACCAGCACCATAAAAGCAATAAAACCGATGCCTTTGCCAAGGCTGATTAACAATGTTTCGCTCAGGCTGGCTCCACCAATGCCAGCCAGGGCAGGTATCAGAATCAGGAATAAAACAGCAGCGATATCCTGGAATATCAGGGTACCGATAGTCAGCTGTCCATGACGGGAGCGGAGTTCATTCCGGCGTGTCAGTTCCTTGGAGACAATGGCTGTAGATGATAAAGAAAGGCCTGCGGCCATAACCAGAGTGCCAGCCGGAGAGAAACCAAGCAGTAATCCGCAAAAACCGATTAAAAGCGTGCAGATCATCACCTGCAAGCCACCCAGACCAAACACAATGCGACGCATGGCGAGCACATTGGCAAGAGAAAACTCCAATCCCAGAGAGAACAATAGGAAGACAACGCCGAACTCTGCAAGCAGAGTGATATCGAAGCTGGAATCAATAATACCGGTAGCAGTAGGCCCAAGAGCCAGGCCTACCATCAGATACGCCAGTGTGTCGGGTATGTGCAGGCGATGACAGAGGGCAATTGCAAACACAGAGACAGAAAATATAATCAGCAGCTGATTGAAAAAGCCGAAATCCATGTTCTGTGTCCCCTGAGCTTTTTGTTATGGTCTGAAAATTATGATCTTAAAATAATTATGCAGCTGTATGATTTCAAAAACATTTTACGCGGGCTTCATCTGCTTTGCACGACACTGTTTTTCCGTTATCGACACTGTTTTTCCGTTATCGGTACTGTCAGTGTCGTTCTTCACGCTCTATGACGAGCTTTTTTTAAAGAATGAAAACCTGCACGCTTATAGCATAGCAGCATGAATCAAACAGGAAGTGTTCTATGGACAAAGTCCTCTTTCTCACGACATCTGGTTGTCATCTTTGTGAACAAGCCTGGGGGGTGATGGAACGTTTGCCGCTATTATCTCCGGTTGAAATTGAGATTGTTGATATCGCGGATGATGACGCACTGATTGAAGAGTATGGTGAACAGATTCCGGTGATACTGAGTGAGGCCGATCAGAAAGAGTTGGTTTGGCCATTTTCTTTGGCGGACCTGCGTTTGTTTTTTGAGGGATTACCTGGGAATCTGCCACTAAACTGGTTGACGCAATCTTGCCAGACAATAAATAAGTCTGCGATCAAAGCAGCTCATGCTCGCCAACAGCAGCTGACAAAACCTGCAGGGTCTCTTGGTATTCTTGAGCCGTTGGTTGAAGTTCTGGCCGGTCAACAGGGGCGGGAAAAGCCTTCACTGAATAATGTTGCCATAACGATCTTTACTGGTGATCACGGTGTGGTTAATCAGGGGGTCTCAGCTTACCCGGCGGAAGTGACTACACAGATGGTCGGTAACTTTGTTAATGGAGGCGCTGCTATATCTGTTCTGGCCAAAGAGCAAAACTGTCATCTCAGTATTCTCGATATGGGAACCAGTCAGTCACCTCTAGGGTGGCCCGGGGTGCATGACTTTTCTGCCGGGCAGGGTACAGCCGATTTCACCGAGCAGCCAGCGCTGACCAAAAGCCAGCTCGACTGGTGTCTGGCCGCAGGGGCGGCTCATATAGACAGTCTTTTGAATGATGAACTTGATCTGTTTATTGCCGGTGAAATGGGAATTGGCAATACCACCGCAGCCGCCGCGATTTGTTGTGCTCTAACAGGCCTGCCTGCGGAGTATCTGGCTGGGCGGGGAACAGGTCTTAATGATGCTGGTTTGATTCGCAAACAGAACATCATTAATAAAGCCCTCGATAAATACAGTGAAAGCCTCAAACAACCATTGGAAGCACTCCGGTACCTGGGAGGCTTTGAAATAGCCGCTATTGTCGGTGCCGTAATTCGCTGTGCCCAGAGAGGTGTTCCCGTTCTTGTGGATGGCTTTATTGTGACTGCTGCTGCGTTGGTGGCCTGTCGCCTTTTGCCTGCTGTAAGAGAGTGGTTATTGTTCGCCCATAAATCGGCGGAACCTGGGCATCAGTTGATTATGGAGTATCTTGAGGTCGAGCCTCTGTGTGATTTTGGGATGCGCCTTGGTGAAGCCAGTGGTGCAGCCGTTGTTTTACCTTTATTGCGAATGACCTGTGAGCTCCACAGTCAGATGCATACTTTTGCTGAGGCTGGCGTTGCAACCAGTGGAGAGTAATTTGATCTGTTTTTTTCGATTGCCCGTTTTTCTTGGGGCTTTACTGAGTTGCTTATCTATTGGCTTTATTCAGGCAAAACCTGTGACGGTGATAGATTCCATCGGGAAAGAGGTTTCAATGCCAGACCTGCCAAAGCGTATTGTCAGCCTGGCCCCCCATGCAACCGAACTTCTGTTTGATGCTGGTGGAGGAAACCGACTGGCGGCAGTAACAGGCAGTAGCGATTTTCCTGAAGAAGCGAATAAACTGCCCAACCTTGGGCCTTATAATTCAATTTCACTGGAAGCGATCCTGATTTACAGGCCAGATCTTGTACTGGCCTGGCCCAGTGGTAATTCTCCAGAAATATTAAAACAGCTCGAGAACCTGAAAATTCCTGTTTATAACTCTGAGCCTCGCAGTGTTGAAGCTATAGCAGGAGATTTGCGGGCTCTCAGCACTCTGGCTGGGGGGGATGCTGGAATCAAAAAGGCTGAGGGACTTTTGCGACGGTGGCATGAGTTGGCCAATACCTATCAGGAACGCCAAACTGTCCCTACCTTTCTGGAGGTTTGGAATAATCCGCTGATGACCCTGAATGGTGATCATATGGTGTCTTCGGTGATGAAGGTGTGTGGCGCGGAAAATATTTTTGCCGACGCTCCGGTGCTTGTACTAAGGGTTTCACGTGAAGATGTTATTGCACGCACTCCCTACCTGATTGTTGAGGGTGATCACACCGACCGTGTTGGAACAGATGTTCTTTATAACGAATGGAAGAAATATTCGATGATTCCGGCGGTAAAGAATCGGGATGTGTATACCATTGATGGCAGCCTGCTTCTCAGGCCCACACCTCGGATAATCAAGGGTACCCAGCTGTTTTGTGAGTATGTTGAGCATGCCCGTTCGTTTATGCCATCACCATAAAATTTAAGTGTGGTAGTTGTGGGTGCTGATTGGCATAAGCCGGCCAGCATGAGATAGTTTTCAAAACAATTGAAATAAAAGATGTATGGGGGAAGGCATGCAGGGGCTGAACGAGCAGCAGAAAGCTATTTTGCTCCGGCGGGCATCCAGGGCGTCAGTCGCTACGGCCACTGTCCTGCTGATAGCCAAGCTGGTGGCTTGGGGAATGACCGGTTCAGTCAGTATTCTGGCTACCTTTATGGATTCTCTACTGGATGCTTTTGCATCGGTGATTAATCTTGTCGCTATTTCCATCGCTTTAAAACCTGCCGACGAAGATCACAACTATGGCCACGGTAAAGCCGAGCAGCTTGCGGCGCTTGCGCAATCAGCCTTTATTGCTGGTTCCGGTTTGTTCCTGATTCTTCATGCTGTTGATGGGATTCGCCACGGAGGGGGTATAGAAAACAAACAGGTTGCTCTGGCGGTGATGGCTTTGTCTATGGCGTTGACCATGGCTTTGGTTGTTTACCAGACTCATGTGGTGAAATTAACCGGGTCGTTGGCTATTCAAACTGACTCAATGCATTACCGTATGGACTTGCTGACAAACCTGGGTGTTGTTTGCGCATTAATTATGGTTGCGGCTGGCTTTCCGGAGGCTGACCCGGTTATCGGTATGCTGATTGCCATTTATATGATTTTCAGCGTTGGTAAAGTGGCCTGGCAGGCTATTCAGATGTTGATGGATCAGGCCCTGGATCAGGAAAAAGAGCAACTCATCCGGGAGCAGGTGCTGGCTGTGGAGCAAGTTCTTGATCTTCACAATCTGCGCACCAGAATGTCTGGAGTGACACCTGTTATTCAGCTGGATCTGGATCTGGATGGCAATTTGTCACTGGAAGAGGCTCACGATATTGGCAAGGCCGTTCAGAAGCAGCTGCTGAAGCATATGCCGGATGCAGATATCACCATTCATCTTGATCCGAATTGAAGACAAAGCGGGCTATCTCCTTTCGTATTGAACAGGGGAGAGTTATTCAACAACAGTTATTCAACAACAGTTATTCCGAAGGAGTGTTCGTCGTAAAACTCATTATTTCTGAACACCTGTTTTTCAGTATGCCTTCCTCTCGGTAGCCACACTTTTCAAGAACTCTCATAGACGCTCTGTTGGGATGATATACACGGGCGAAAATCTTTTGGCTGTCCAAGTGTTCAAAGGGCTGGATTTTCCTTTTTAGGATGTTTTTGATGTGTGTTGTCCGGTCAATTCATTACAGCCCCGACCCTTGACAACGGGGCACACTTATTATTTTGAATGCTGATATGACGTTGTTGAGCTATTTTTGACGTCCTAATCAAGAATGAGTTCAACTGCGATGCAGGGTGTTCTGGCTGGATTTACGATGTTGCTTGCCGTTCAAGTAAGTCTCTTAACGCCTTATGGGGTAGCTGAAGATACAGTCGATATTATTGGTACGGTTGTTAATGAGCTTTCTGTAACAGTTGAACAGGCGCAGAGGGGAGTTGGAGCCATTCTGGCAGCATCGAAAAAGAAGATGTCTGCCGAGAGTTACGAGCAATTACAGGGGGTGATTCTTAATGAATCCTGGCTGATCGAAAGGATGCCACCTGTGATATTGAAAGAAGGCATCGATGAGAATTCTGATGTCGGCATACAGGAGACTCTCACTGCTCAGTTTGGGATGCTCCAGCTGCCGCAAACCATGAAATCACAGTTTGCAATGGTAATGCTTGCTCATATTCATTCTATTGATGGCCTTCAGTTGAGCGGGGAGTTCCGCAACTCACTGCCAGCAGAGTTGTTTGGCACAGTGCGCGTAGAGGGATGGGAATGGAAGGAATTAGTACTACGGGTGATCACAAAACTGATTATGGCAATAATGGATGACTTTTTATGACCAGAAACCATTTATGACCAGAAACTTATGACCAGAAACTTATGACCAGAAACCATGCCCGGCTTCTGGTCAGGTAATGAATCCTACTGAGGCAGTTCGCCTTCCACGCCCTCAACGTACCAGTTCATGGACAAGATCTCGCCATCAGTCAGCTTCACGCCGCCAGCCACTTTAACAGAGCCATCCTGAGCCGTGATCGGGCCTTCAAATATAGTCAATGAACCAGTAGCAATATCAGCACGGGCTTTCTCAGCAGCAGTGACAACGTCAGCAGGAATTTTTTTGTTGTAAGGCGCCATCTTCACCATTCCACTGTCTATGCCACCCCAGATATCTTTCGCTGTCCAGGAATCATTCAGTACAGATTCAGCCACATCGGTGTAGTAATCACCCCAGTGAACCAAACTGCCAGACAGGTGAGCGTCTGGGCCGAAACGGCTCATGTCGGTGTCATAACCAAAGGCCAGAACGCCTTTGTCTTGAGCGGCCTGAACCGGAGCGGGGGAGTCAGTGTGCTGGTTGATAATGTCAGCGCCCTGGGCGATCAGAGCTTCGGCCGCTTCACGTTCTTTGGCTGGGTCATACCAGCTGTTAATCCAGACAACTTTTACCACCGCATCCGGGTTGGTTTCCCGTAAACCCAGAGTAAAGGCGTTGATCCCCTGTACCACTTCAGGAATTGGGAAAGAACCCACATAACCGATCACATTGGATTTAGTCATTTCACCCGCGATCAAACCAGTCACGTAACGACCTTCATAGAAGCGTGCAGCATAGGTGCCGACGTTCTTGCTGCGCTTGTAACCAGTGGCGTGGTTAAACTTCACTTTTGGGAACTGTTTAGCCACTTTCAGGGTTGGGTTCATATAGCCGAAAGAAGTTGTAAAAATCAGGTCATGGCCTTGTTGTGCAAGTTTACGGATAACCCGTTCGGCATCGGCACCTTCTGGTACGCTTTCTACATAGGTGGCCTCAACCTTGTCACCTAATTTATGCAGCATCTCTTTGCGACCTTCATCGTGGCCGTAGGTCCAGCCCGCGTCACCCACCGGACCAACGTAAACGAAGCCAACTTTGATTTTCTCTTCTGCCTGGGCGGTAACAGAGATCGAGGCGGCCAGAGCAGCCGACAGGGCGGCTGTCGCAACCTTTTTGATCAGTGTTTTCATGTAATACCTGCTCTTTTTTGTGGTTGTGTTGTTATGTTTTTTTATTGTTTCAGTGTCTTTACGTACTTGGGTGGAACGGTTTACCCAAAGATACTGGTGCCATCATCCGAATCCGGGATGCGTTGCTGGACAGAATCACCAGTACCACAATTGTCGCCAGATAGGGCAGAGTGGCTAACAGGTTCGAAGAGATGGACCAGCCCATACCCTGCAGAACCAGATGCATAATACTGGCCAGTCCAAACAACCAGGCTCCCAAAAGAACTCTTCCTATGCGCCAGCTAGCAAAAACCACCAGTGACAAGGCAATCCAGCCACGCCCGGCTGTCATACCTTCGGCCCAGAGAGGGGTGTATGCCAGAGATAGGTAAGCCCCGCCTAAACCGGCCATAGCTCCGCCAAACATCACCGCTAACCAGCGTACCGTAAGAACTGGTAACCCTAAAGCTGTGGCCGATTCCGGATTTTCACCAATCGCCTTCACCATTAAACCAGGGCGGCTAAAGCGGAAGAACAGCCAAACAGCAGCCAGTATCATCAGAGCGATGTATACCAGCGGGTCCTGCTGGAAGAGTACAGGCCCCAGCACTGGAATATCTGCCAGCAACGGAATATGGAGGGCTTCAATACCGGTCAGTGGCTTACCGACATAAGCGGTACCGACAAAAGCACTTAAACCTGCACCGAAAATGGTCAGGGCCAACCCGGTGGCGACCTGATTGGCACGCAACCCAAGAGCCAAAGCGCCAAACAGCACCGACATAGCGATACCGGCCGCCATACCGGCAATCACTCCCAAAGCCAGATTGCCGGTAGAGAAAGAAACAATAAAGCCTGTCACCGCGCCCATCAGCATCATGCCTTCCTGGCCCAGGTTAAGAACGCCAGACTTTTCGCAAACCACTTCACCCAGTGCCACCAGTAGCAGAGGTGTGCCACTGCGCACCATGGCGAACAGGACATTAGTTATCAGTTCAATATCCATGTTTTTTATGCTCCTTCACTGGCAGGCATTGCCGCTGTAGCAGCAACCGTTTTTTTGATACGGACGCGATAACCAATCAGCACATCGCAGGCCAGCAGGTAAAACAACAGCATGCCCTGGAACAGACTTCCGATAGCCAAAGGCAGACCAAGATCAATCTGGCCCATTTCACCCCCCATATACACCAGTGCCATCAGCAAACTGGCAAGGGTTATACCCACGGGGTGGAGGCGACCAAGGAAGGCAACAATAATGGCGGCGTAGCCATAGCCGGGAGAAATGCTTGGTACCAGTTGGCCAATGGGACCAGTGACTTCACTGACACCTGCTAATCCAGCCAGTGCACCGCAAATCAACAGGGCGAAGTACACCAGTTTCTTCTCTTTATAACCGGCAAAACGGCCGGCGCTGGCATCCATGCCAATAACTTTCAGCTGGAAACCAATAAAGGTTCGACTCAGTAATACCCAAGCCGCCACCATGGCCAGTAAACCAAACATCAAGCCAAGATGAAGGCGAGTATCTTCGAGAATAATAGGCAGGGTGACACTGTCATTGAACAGTGCTGATTCCGGGAAGTTAAAGCCATTTGGATCTTTCAGTGGCCCGTGCACGGCCCACAGCAGCAGGTTGAGGGCGACATAGTTGAGCATAATGGTGGTGAGGATTTCATTGGTGTTGAAATGATTGCGCAACACTGCCGGAATCAGCGCCCATAGCAAGCCGGCAAAACTGCCAGCCAAGAGAGCAAAGGTCAGAGAAAATCTGGAGCCGCTGTCCATCACTTGCAAAGCTGCCCAGGCGCCTACGAGAGCACCCATAAGTAGTTGGCCTTCGGCACCAATGTTCCAGATGTTGGCCCGGTAACAGATAGCCAGCCCTATTGCGCATAACAACATAGGAGCAGCCTTAACACCCAGTTCGGCCAAGCCGTAGCTGTCGCTGATAGGAGAAATAAAAAAAGTATGTAAACCAATCAGCGGATCTTGCCCTTGCCAGAGAAAGATCAGTGCGCCCGACAGTAAGGTCAGTACGATAGCCAGCACTGGGGAGAGGTAACGAAGTAGCTGGGATTCTTGCGGCCGAGGCTCCAGGGAAAAACTCGACAGCCATTGATTCTGCAAGCATTGAGAAAGCAAGCTCATGACAGTGCCAGCTCCTGTTGTTGTTCTTTTGAACGGGGTTGGCTTTCCGTCTCGTTAAAGACGCCAGCCATCCAGCTACCGACCTGTTCCAGATTTAACCCAGTCACAGGTTTAATGGGAGACAACTCACCCTCACAGAGGGCGCCAATACGGTCACTAATCTGGAACAGTTCATCCAGATCTTCAGAAATGACAATGATCGCCGCACCACTGTCCCGTAGAGCGATCAGTGCTTTATGGATGGTATTGGCGGCTCCGACATCAACACCCCAGGTAGGGCTGGCACAGACCAGTAACTTAGGGTTTTGCAGAATCTCCCGGCCAATAATGAATTTCTGCAGGTTGCCGCCGGAGAGAGAGTGAGCCTGAGCATTGACTGATGGGGTTTTCACAGTAAATTCATCAATAACCCGCTCGGCAAAGTTATCTATAGCCTTACGGCGCAACATTCCCCGGTTTAAAAGACCTTCCAGAAAACCGGTTAACAAACCATTTTCGTTCAGTCCCATCTCCGGCACCGCACCACGGCCTAAACGCTCTTCAGGGACAACAGCCATGCCCAGTTTGCGCCGGGCAGCAGGATTTAGCCGATCCAGTTTGTTGTTTTGATAATGAATCATCTCGCCAGAACTCAGGCGTTCACCACTGAGAAGTTTCAGCAGTTCCTGTTGGCCATTTCCCGCAACACCTGCAATACCAAGAATTTCACCTTTATTCACGGTCAGGGAAATATCTTTGAGGTCGGTACCAAACGGATCTTCCCGTTGCGCAACCAGGTTTTGCAGTGTGAGTAATGGCTCTGAGCTTTGTACTTTAGGATAAGATTGCCCCAGCGTTGTTTGGCTGCCCACCATCATCGACGCCATATCCTGGGTACTGGTTGTACGAGGATCACAGTCACCGGAAACCGTTCCATGGCGTAAAACTGTTGCTTGATGGCACAGGGTCTGAACTTCATGAAGCTTGTGACTGATAAATAGAATGCTGCAGCCTTCGTCAGCCAGCTGGCGCAGAGAGTGAAATAGTCGCTCAACTTCCTGCGGTGTCAGTACAGACGTGGGTTCATCCAGTATCAGCAAACGGATGTTCTGCAGCAGGCAACGGATAATTTCTATCCGCTGTCGTTCACCGGTTGAAAGAGTGTGAACATAGCGATCAGGGTCAACTGGCATGCCGTAATATTCAGACACCTGTTGTATACGACGGGCTAACTGTTTGAGGTTGCGGGCTTCTTTTGCCGGCAGGCCCAAAGCAATGTTCTCGGTGACAGTCAGAGTTTCAAACAGAGAGAAGTGTTGAAATACCATGCCAATACCCAGTTCTCTGGCTTTGGCAGGAGAGGGGATGGTGACCGGTTTTCCATCCCACCAGATCTGGCCAGTGTCAGGTCGGGTTACACCGTAAAGGATTTTCATCAGGGTGCTTTTACCGGCGCCATTCTCTCCCAAAAGGGCGTGAATTTCGCCAGCCTTGATATCCAGGCAAACATTGTCATTAGCGACAACCGCCGGATATGTTTTGGTAATCCCCTGACAGCGTATGCGTGATGGCTCGGGTGACGCCATATTTCTCTCGCTATCTGAATAAAGTCTCATACCTTTTGTTTTAATAAAAATTGCGCTTGAGACTTATCGTTATTGTTGTATAAAACGGCGCTTAAAAAATGTGCGCTTTTTATGCTTTTTCAGGGAGTGCGTTATGACATAACTGCACACGAAAAACCAGAGTCTTACTGCTTACATTGTTTATTCCTTTAACAAATATCCAGCTCTTGATTTCTCATTGGTGACTTTTCTATCGCCAATTGAAGTGCACCTTTATTTTTCTTTTGGGTTTTTGCGCACAAGCTTGGCGCCTTTACCTGTTTTCTTATCCCCTTGTGGTGCAAGGATCGTAACGAATATGTGGTGCTTCGTTGACGGCAGGATTATTTGCTTTAAAACCCGCAAAACAGGGTAAGGCTCTGTTCAGTATATCAGTTGGTAGTCGTCTAAACTCCCTCCGTAGATGAAATCGAGCGGGAAGCTTTGTCTGCCGTTGCGGCACAGGTAGCGTTGTAGCCCAGAAGGCGCTTTGCCGTTCTTGACTACGCCATCCGTGTATAGCAATGAACACAAGTCACTTGAATGATTGCCGTGGGGGGTAAGAAAATATCAGAGGAAAAAATAAAGCCAGCGATTATTGTTAAACCGATGGCTTTAATTTTGAGCATTACAACGTAGTTTTAGCTTTTTGTGCCTTCAGCAGATTGCCTAAGCGAGCTAGCAGACTGACACGGCCATTCTGACCTTTGTCCAGCCAGTATTCCAGATTATCCGCAGCCTTATGCTGTTCCTGAAAACGCAGAGTCTTCAGCTCTTGTTCCAGTGCTTTAACTTCACGTTTCGCAGCTTTCAGGCGAATTTTTATATCTTTACGTTGTTTCTTGAATGCCTTTAATTGATGCATTTTACTTCCTTATCCAGTTATTTGATTGGCATTCAGCCGGTTACGAAGATTAACAGACCTGGCAGCACAAAGAACACACCAATTATGTAGGCAAATACAATGCCCTTATTGCGGCTTGCCTTCTGGGCAAACACCCGTGCTGTCCGGAAGGGAATGGCACGCAACTGAGGCGTGCAGTAAATCAGCAGTACGGCACTTACGTTAAACAGGAGGTGTACAAAGGCAATTTGCAGGCCTTGCATGGCCATAGCGCCAGACACTGTTGTGGCAGCCAGAAGGGCAGTGATGCACGTACCGATATTTGCACCCAGGGTGAAAGGATAAACATCTTTCAGTCGGAATACGCCACTGCCTGCCAGTGGAACAATCAGGCTGGTGGTTGTTGAAGAAGACTGTACAGCAACAGTGATCAACGCGCCGGAAGCAATACTTTTCACTGGGCCGTTACCTATAGCTTTGTGGAGCAGATCTTTGGCGCGTCCAACCATCAATACTTTCAGTGTTTGACCCAGTATGCCGATAGAAAGGAATACAAATACAAGACCGAGCAGAGCCAGTGCTACGCCACCGTAGTTTTCAGGCAGGAACGACAGCATATCGCCAATCTGATGTACAACAGGCTTGGTAATGGGCTTTACGAAATCAAAACCGCCCATGTCCATGCTGGAAGCACTTCCGTCACCATAGAAGAAGTGAGCCATCGAGCTGGAAAGTTTTTCGAGAAAGCCAGTAGACATCTCCAATGGCATAAAGATAAAAACAGCCATCAGGTTAAAGAAGCCATGCACGGTTGCAGCAGCAAAAGATCGGCGGAATGTTTTGCGTGCACCGCCGAGACTGCCCAGGCTCACAAGAGTGGCTGTCATGGTGGTGCCAATGTTTACGCCGAGAATCATGGGGATGGCTATAGATACCGGCAATCCGCCGCCCACCAAGCCAACAATAATAGATGTTACGGTACTGGATGATTGCACTAGCGCTGTTGCCATGGTGCCGATAATCAGCCCCATGAATGGGTTGGTAGCAAAGGCAAATAGTTCCCGTGCACCCTCAGCGCCACCGGCTGCCCATTTAAAGCCGGTGCCAATCATGCCCACTGCTAGAAGCAGCAGGTAAATCATACCAATAACGGTTACCCACTGACGGATATCACTGAGATTGATCCGAGCGGTCTGGACCGTTTGTGTCGCTTGCATGTGTCATTCCAGAAGAAAAATAACCCTTATCGGGTGCGCTGTGCACTTTATAAACATTTAGAAAGTGCGCAATCTGGAGGCTGCGTAGATAAATTCGAATATGCGACAGTTTGTAGTTGGTATGTGCGCAAAAGCGAAGTGGTAGGTGGGTGCTGGGAGGTTTGTTTGTCTTGTTTAGGTGGTGGCCGTATAAATTTGTTTTGTGTTTTTAAACAGAGGGCTTGGTTTTAGCCCTCTGTACTAGCAGCCTGTCGGACTGGCCCGTCCATTTGAGTCCTTTTTGATCATATCGGCCTACAGAGCTCATATCTGCCTTCAGAGGTCACTTACTCAAACAGAACGCCAGCGTAACCTCATGAGACAGTGGCTGACTACAAGCCAATAAAGCACCAGAGCCAGCCATTTTTTATCATCGACTTGCTTCAGGTTGAACATTCGGCGCAGGTTGAATGTCAGGCAGACCAGATCCCACTCTTTCGAGACCACTTCCAGTCCCCGCACCAGGAATCGCCGATATCCCATTGCCTCCTTCTGTATTCCGAAGGTGGGCTCTATCGTGCATTTTCGTCGGCTGTAGATGGCTCGCCCTTCTTGTGTCTGCAAGCGCCAGCGCATCCACTCCAAAGCGCTGGCGTCATCATCCGGGACTGGCGGGTCCGGCTGGAAACGCTGCAAGGGGGGCGGGTTGTGCTCATCCCGTTTTATAGCAATGTAGGGTGTCAGTTCTTCTTTATCCACAGCGCAGACATTAGCCTCGCTGAAGTAGCCCGTGTCGGCCAGTAACCCCTCAGCTTTTCCAAGCACGGGGGCCAGTATGCGTAACTGTCTGAGTGTTGGCTCAACTTCTTTTTTGTCATTCGGTGCCTGAGTCACATGACGTGTCACGATCAGACCACTCCCGATGTCTACAGACGCCTGGGCATTGTAGGCTTGTTCGAATGCACCACCGGCAGTGGGCATAATACGAGATTCGTCGTCTGTCAGGTTGACCTGGTCTTTGTCCCCTGCACCTGGTTCCGGTGGCTTTGGCGCTTTGCCGGG
>NZ_CAMZOG010000038.1 GCF_947331445.1 Parendozoicomonas sp. Alg238-R29
GTCAATTCACTCCAGAATCAGGGGAGTCTGGAACTGGTTTATGCTTAACCGGACAGTAGTGTAACTGACAGTGACATTTTTGTTGTTCTCTGCATTCTTGTCTGCAAACAATCCCGTCCCATTGATGCCCAATGTTTGCCCGGTGAGCAGGCCATTAAGAGTTCCCGGCGTAACATCTGCATTGAGACTGCGATCATAAATTTTATCCGCCACCGATGTGCCGGAGATCGTCAATGGTTTAGGCGTAATGCTCCAGAGACCGTCTGTACTCCAGGGTAAAACCAGATAATTTTGTGTGGCGTGGTTGAGCGTCAGCCCCGAGGCGTATTGATAAGCGTAACTGCCGACATTGGTCAGGGCGTCGGGAGCATTCAAATAACGGATGGAACCTGAAACGGTAATACCGTTACCGGACAGATCGAAAGCATTACCGTCAGCATCGATCCACAGATATCCCAAAGAGGGCGCTGAACCATAAACACTGGTGCCGCTGTTTGTACGAATATAAAGTGAGATGGGCGGTGGGCCGAACTGCGTCTCACTGGAAAACAGACTTTCCTTAAAGCCTGGTGCACTCTGCCCATCACTGAACACAAAATCATCCCCCAAAAGAGATGTCAGGGAAGTCGAGTCAGAATTGGCAAGATTGACACCGGAGCCGGGTTCTAATTCTGCTGTTGGATTGGCGAATTGAGCGGCGGTCAGTGCCCTGACCTGAGATTGAGTGCCATCCAGAGACGACGTATCACTGCTATAAGTACCTGCTGTGGTTCCACACAGCCCACCACCAATCACACAGAGTTGATCTGAGCCATTCGGGGCAAACTGGTCTTTCCAGAAGGTGTTCCCGAAGGTAACCTGAGAGTCAATAATGGAATCACTGGTGACAGGGGGGGAACCTGCAAGACTGTTATTATATACTCCCCCAAGAATACCCCCGGTTGATACTCCAGAGTCCTGACTGGTGATAGTGCCATAAGCAAAAGCCCTGGACATCTGCAAGTCGGACTTGTTGGTTGAGCTGGTATAACGAAGACCACCTATCAGCCCTCCTGCATAAGCAGGGCCACCGGTTACGGCAGACTCAACATCTCCACCGCTATAAACATTATTCAGAATCGTTGGTGCTGTGCTACTCACCCTGCCGATAAGGCCACCAATATTGGTACCCCCATAGACGTCACCAGAAGCAAAACTGTTTTCAATTGCTACTCTGCCATTTGCCTGGCCAATCAATCCACCAATTCCAGCACTATTGAAAGAACCTATCCTTGGGTTTCTGTCAGCGTTAACATCACCACTGCTAAATGACTGAGAGATTTTTGCAGAACCAGAGTGTCCCGCCAGCCCACCCACATTATGCCCGAAAGAGCGGATATCACCTGAGACATGGGCGTTATGGATCAGTATCTGCCCACCACCATTTCCATAAATGCCACCGGCATAAGCAGGTGAGTTGCTCTGATTCATCGTGCTATTAATAACAAGGGAAGACGACACCGTATCGACCAGATTAAAGTCGCCTGTTTTATGTCCAAATAGCCCTCCTGTCTGAAACCCTGTATTGGTAACTATTCCTGAAAGCAGCAAATTATGAGTGATGGTGTTTTTGGACTGGCCTGCCAACCCACCCACATTAGCCCAACTGTTACCGGTATTCCCATCAACCGTTAAATCATTCAGGTTCAGGTTTCGAATCAATGCGTCATCTACTTTGGAGAAAAGACCGGCAGTCGTACCTGATGCAGTAATGTTAAAACTGTTAATGCTGTGGCCCAGTCCATCAAATATACCAACAAAGCTAATTCCCGTAGTTTGGTTCGTGGCAGTTCCTAAAGTACCGAGTTCAGAACCCAGTGCGTAACTGGCATAGGTATTCAGGCTGGAAAAATCATGAATCACATCAAGCAAAACGCCATTAACAGCAATAGCACCATAACCGGAATCGGCAATATCAATACGGCCGGAAAAACTGCTGTCATCAGCTGCTATGGGCACCCGAAAACGACCATGGGTTTTCAGGTTAGTGACTGTTTCAGATACCGTGTCGTCTGTATTCAGGTACAGACTGTAATCTTTGGTGTACTCATCAGCAGCGACTTTTAGCGTTGCTCCCGTGCCAACATTCACAACGCTCTTAACATTCACATCATGGCTGCCCATCAGGGTCAGTGTATTGTTGGTGAGATTAAGGTCAGTATTGATATCCAGATCACCGATTTCATTTACCAGCGTTCGACCACCGGTTTTGATAATGACATCGCCCGTGGCGAGAGCCGCATTCAGCGTATCGATACCAATAGCCGACTGATCGAAAAATACTGAGACACCGTCCATCATCGCTGCGGTGCCAGCGCCGCCTGCAGTGATACTGACATCAACTATATTTCCCGCATAACTGTCCAGGAACTGCGGTAGCAACGGCATATTGTTCAGTATGGGGAAGGCGTAGTTGGCGTCGTATATCCAATCAGAAGTGCCCAAGGTATTCGCCAGTGGCTGCCCGGCAAATTCTGAAAGACTCTTTCCGGTAAGGCCTGTGGCTGTGCCCTCACCCACTGCTACAGAGTTATCAGAACTGTTATAAAACACCCGATTCAAAACAGGGGAGCCTGATGATAAGTAACCGATGAAGCCACCTGTGCGACTGGAGTTCTGGTAGATCATCTTGCCGTAACTGAAACTATCAGTAATATTTAGATTATTACCATTGCCCACTTCACCGATAAAGCTACCGGCTGACTTATTTACATCCGCCAATAGACCAATGACATGACCACTGGCGTAAGTGTTACTGATATCAACATGAGCCGAACTGTCTATAACGCCAATTAAGCCACCTAACTGCTTATTACCATAAGCATCACCGCTGGCATAACTATGGTCGATTGAAAGCTGGATGTTAGGCCCGACACTGCCAATCAGGCCGCCTATGTTAGAGCTATAGTTTAACGCCACTTCGCCCAGCTGAAGATGACGGTTAATATCAGACGTGCTGTAACTATCGAGAATGGTGTAATAATGACTGGCTGTGCCGCCTATGTAACCAATCAACCCTCCCAGGTTACTGCCTGGAAAGATAGAGGCTACGCCGGATATGGAATCAATATCACCTGACGCATGTGAGTTGATCATTATCAAATTAGAGTTATTCACATAACCCAGCAACCCACCATGATAACTGGTGCCTACTGCACCGATCTGAACATCGGTGAAGACGCTATCCAGTGTAAGTGAACCGCTTGTATAAGCGACCAACCCTCCAGACCGACTCTGCAAATTATATCCAGCTACTAACCCCGTGGTATAAACATTATGAACAATATTATTACCGTTACTTCTGCCAGCCAGTACTCCCTTATAGATGTAGCTTCGATTACCGCCATAATCAAACAGATAATGGGTCAGTCCCAGATTTCTGACCGTGGCGTCCTCCATTGATGAAAAAAGACCATGGTATTTATAATTTGCAGAGCTGGTAACTTCCAATCCATCTATGGTGTGCCCTAACCCATCCAGTACACCCATAAATTTATTAGCAAAGTCACCATCACCAATAACGGAATTAGTAAAGCTGCCCGCATTAGTGATATCGGTTCCCAGCGCATAACGAATGGACGCATCGTTATAGGCAAGGTCACTGCCGCCGTTGGGGCCTTCATCCAGATCAACCACACCGGCTGTGCCGGATAACGAGTTGATCACGGTATAACCTTCACCGTTAATCGTCAGGAATCCCGTGCCGGTGCGGGAGCCAAACTCCACTTTCCCTTTAAAACCGGAATCATTGCTGTGCATACTGACGCGTACCCGACCAATGGTTCGCAATGCATTACGCACCATGGCCGGTGTATGAGAAGTGTCAAAAGGATCGCCATCATCACCACTGTTATTATTCGCCGTCATGGTCAGCGACGAAGTACCACTGGCGGTCATGACCGCATTGATATTAATGTCGCGGTCAGCCGTCAATGTCAGGTTATTCGCAGACCAACTCACTGCGTCGTTTACATGAATATCACCGTTACCCGCAGTAGAACCACTGCTCGACAGTATGGTGATATTTCCCGACGCCAGATTGGTTGAAAGTGTGGCGCCGGTGATATCACCGCCAGAAGCAGCAATGGTGTAATCCTGCGGGTCAATCAACCATTGACCGTTATCTCCGTAAGGTGAGAGGGTACTGACTCGGGTCTGATCACCCATTTTTACCTGATAACCCGAGGTTTCGACCTGACCACCCTGACTACCAGCGCCTTTGCCTTCCGCCTTCAGTGTGCCGTTGACGGTCGTCACGGAATCAGGGTTATGGATATCCGACCAAACGACAAGGGTTCCACCGTCGCCATCTTCCGTTGCACTGGCACTGATAGTTGCGCCTTGTTCTACGGTAGTGTGCACGGATTGACGGATATCAGGATCACGCCCTTGCCAGCCACCACCGATGTAAACGTCACCACCGCCAGTTTTACCGTCTGCCGTGATATATGCAGTTCCCTCAACCAGAACACTGCCGCCAGTAACCTCTATACGTCCACCGTCATTGGTATCAGAGGAGGCATCAAGGCTGCCACTAATCACTGTCTGCCCCTGATCGCCTGAATCCATCTTGAGGGTACGCCCGGCAATACGTCCACTGTTTGACACCAGACGAACCCGGCCATTGTCGACTATTGCCTGACTGGCGATATCTGACTGAGAGCTTGAAACCACCTGTGTGAGAAAGTCAGTGGCGACATCCGCTTTCAGCAGAACCAGCCCATTTCCTCCATCAATAATGCCACTGTTGTGTATTCTGGCATTCCAGTCTGCTGCACTGACATCCACAGAGATAAGGTGATGGCCATCAAAACTCAGTCGGACCGTTTCACCAGTCGCCAGAACAAGACTCTTTTCTGTTTTGATCTGCCCCTTATTAACAATGGAGGCGGCGATAAAAGCCGCTGAATCTGCGGTGATAGACCCCAGCTGCTCAATGCCAGCGCCTGTACTTCCTTGAGTGAACTGGTAATTGCCCTGCAGAAAATCATCATTAGAGAGTTGCAAAGTGGAGGTGACTATTGAACCCACATCAATCCGGGCATCTGCCCCAAACAGGACACCATTAGGATTGATCAGGATAACCTGTCCATTGGCTTGCAGGCCGCCGAGTATTTTTGAAGGATCAGCACCAATCACACGATTAAGCAAAGAGGAGGAAGTGCTGGGTTGATTAACAATCACAGACGCCTGCTCACCAATATTGAAACTTTGCCACTCAACAATCGCCCGGTTGGAACCCTGATTGATGTCCATAGCTCCCGCACCGGAAGTGATACTCACATCCCCCCTGATGACGCTGCTTCCTTCAGGTAGCACGTCTGGCGCCAGTTCGGCACGTAATGCTACCGGGACAACCAACATAGTCGATGCCAGTGCTCGCCGAATAGCCGATACCAGTGGTTTGCTTATAAAAGGCGAAAACAGCGTTGAACGTACATCCATGTCCATTCAATCCCGTTAAAATTTCATTGATAGTTCCAACCAGGCCCGGGTATCACTGCTTCGGCCATCACTGTCGTTACCGTGACTATCTTTACCTGGATTATTGCCCAGCTGATAGGACACCATGGCACCGACCTTGATTTGACTGGTCGGCAACCAATCAACACCGACTCCCAATCCATGGAGGGTATACTCATTCTTAACACTGCTGCCTGTATTCCAACCAGCCCACGGCGTGCTGTTAAGCCTGAGCCAGCCCGCATCCAGAAAGGTGAAGCCGGAAAGCTCGGGATTCAGTGGCCGACGTAGCTCTGTTCTTATCAGCACGGCCGAGTCACCCGAAGCCTCACCCGTGGGATAAGCGCGTATACCACGCACACCACCAAGAGACATTTTTTGAGAAGAGTCGAGATTATCAAAGCTATGTTGTGCCCTGGCCGCCAGGGTCAGCTGAAACAGATCATTCACAGGGCGCTTATAGGTGAACTGACCATTGACACGAAGAAACCGGCCATTGGTTTTCGCCGTTTGTGTATCTTGCGCAAGGCTACCCCGGTTCCCGGACAAATCCACATCCCCCACTGTGGCCGAAGCGCTGTAACTGTATAAACCCCCGGTATCTCCCTCATACCAAAAGCCCTGAGTTCGGGCCGTTATTGCGGTGACAATTTTATTGGCGCTTTCGATCCCCGCAACTCTGTCTTTCAGATGGCTTTGACTCAGAATCAGACTATCTGTGGAGTTCAGCGGCTTGCTGAGCAGGTTCGGCAGGCTCAGCTGAACAGTGCCGCTCAGGGCTTCACCATCACCCGCGGTCTCCACATCAATAAGATGATAATCAAGATAGGAAAGTGAAGCGTTGAATCGTGCGCCCCGATGAGAAACCGGAAGAGAACCCGATAGTGCCAGTGTCTGACTGCCTTCCGTTTTTACTGCGGTGCCAGTGAATTGGTAGCCAAGCCCGAACGGCCCATCCAGCACCATGAATCCCAACAGCCTCTCCTGACCAACAAAGCGGGAGCCATGGTTATCTGCCAGCACAGTACTACTAACCAGATCAGTATCCTCAAGACGAATAACCACATCCGTGCCTTCTACCGTCAGGCTTGGCACCAGCTGGGCAGAAGCGCTGACGCCAGGGGTTCCACTCAGTGAGCGCATGGAATCCTGAAGTTCATGGATATTGAGCAGTCCGCTATCGGGTTGGCCGCTGGTCGCTACATCATAGGCTTTATCCAGGTTGAATCGCACACCTTCCGGTGGGGTTGTTAGATCAATCTTGCCCAGTCGGGATTCAGTGACCACGAGTTGAATCTTACCACTGACGACATCCTGTTCAGGTATCACCGTACGCGCCAGATACCCATTCTCCAGATAAAAGCGATCAATAGTCTGAGCAAGGCGTTCAATATCTGCCAAACAGACTGACGGGCCAAGGGCGATAGACTTCAACGCTTCAAGCTCATGGCGACTGAACAAAGTGACGCCGACGAGATCAACCTGGGATATTTTGAAAAAGGGAGGTCGACACTCAACCTTGGCTGGCGGGTTTGTTGATGCTGCTCCAGATTTTTGGCTTTGCACTGGCGGCGGCTTCGGCAGCTGACTGTCTCGCAGCAGCTCGCCAGCGTCCTGAGCCAGTAAGCCCGGGGCAATAAGAACAGATGTCATACAGTAAGAACAAATCAGAGCAGCGGGTGAGATACGGCCTTTCACACGGCTGGTATAGGGGAACCAGCGTTTCATATCCTTATAAGCCTTGTGGTTATTAAGCTTTCTCCTTTAGGTATATGCTCCGGAACAGGGTTCGGCAATGTAGCGACAGCAGACTATTCAGTTCATTAGCAGCTAAATGGAGAAATGAAGTGGGACGCCAAAAATATGGTGTGATGCACCATAAAAACTAAAGAGACAGCAAGGCTCTGTTCAGCTTTGAAGTTGATAGACCCAGTGACCCGCTAATTTTTCTGTCAGACGGGACTTCGTGAGTTCACACGTACTTAAAGCTTTGCGCAAGCCCAGATAACGATATAAATATTTTGTCGCCACTCCTTTAAATACATTATTGATCCACCCTTTAGTGGGTAATGTTTCAAACGGATTGATACCACATTCGTGAAATGAACTCCCCAATGACCTTGTTGTGGACTTCCTCCGAGCGGGAAAAGCGGATGGTCCTGTGGTTAAGGCGTTTAATGCGAGTGCGAAGTGTCAAGTTGGTTCTCTCAATACTCTGAGTGAGTTTTTTGCTGACAACGTGGCTGTCGCTTGGTAGTTCAGTCCCATAAGGTTTCCAGTCGTCGGTACAAACGAACGTGAACTTGTAAGGTTTAACCAGAGCAATGAGCTTTTTCAGAGTCTTTCTTGTCTGGCGGCCAAATACATGCACAATGACTTTTCGGTATTGCGGCGCCCAAGCGTAAAACAGCCAACGTTGTTTTTTTCTTCCCACATCAGTCAGGTAATTTCAATAAGATTACCTTTCGTTTCCAGCCATTGTTTACGATCTGAGGCTCGCTTCTTAGCTAGCATCATATCCAACACCTGTTGTGTAGCCAGAGCATCATCAACTGTGAGTTGAACCAAACGACGAGTGTCTGTAGACATTGTGGTTTCCCGGAGTTGGAGAGGGTTCATCTCACCCAATCCTTTAAAGCGCTGAACACCAATCTTGCCGCGTTTCTTTTCGGCTTTCAGGCGATCCAGTACACCTTCTTTTTCAGCTTCATCAAGTGCGTAGTAAACCTCTTTACCAATGTCGATACGGTATAGAGGCGGCATAGCTACATACACATGCCCCGCTTCAACCAGCTTACGGAAGTGTTGTACAAACAAGGCGCAGAGCAAGGTGGCGATGTGCAGGCCGTCGGAGTCCGCATCTGCAAGAATGCAGACTTTGCCGTAACGCAGGTCGTCCAGTTTGTCAGAGCCAGGGTCGACACCTAAAGCAACAGAAATATCGTGAATTTCCTGAGAGGCCAGCACTTCAGAAGAGTCTACTTCCCATGTATTAAGAATTTTGCCTCGCAGGGGCATAATGGCCTGGTTTTCACGGTCCCGTGCCTGTTTGGCAGAACCGCCGGCAGAGTCACCTTCCACCAAGAATATTTCTGTATATTTAATATCCTGGCTGGTGCAGTCTGCCAATTTTCCGGGAAGGGCAGGGCCTTGGGTAACCTTCTTGCGAACAATTTTTTTTGCTTTGCGCATACGGCGTTGTGCCGTAGATATGCACAGGTCTGCAAGCACTTCTGCCAGATCGGTATGCTGATTTAGCCAAAGACTGAACGCATCTTTTACCACACCGGAAACAAACGCCGCGCATTCACGGGAAGACAGGCGCTCTTTGGTTTGGCCGGAAAATTGTGGATCGGCGAGTTTGGTTGAGAGTACATAGGCGCAACGTTCCCAAATATCATCCGGCGCCAGCTTTACGCCTCGGGGCAGCAGGTTGCGGAACTCACAGAATTCCCGCATAGCTTCCAGCAGGCCGGAGCGCAAACCATTCACATGAGTACCGCCCTGAGCAGTAGGAATCAGGTTCACGTAAGATTCGGTAATGAGCTCACCGCCTTCCGGGAGCCAGATAACTGCCCAGTCTACGGCTTCCTTTTCGCCTTTCAGGCTGCCAGTGAAAGCTTCCTTCGGTAGCAGTTCATAACCATCTACAGCACCTTGCAGATAGTCTCTCAGGCCATCTTTGTAGTGCCAGACTTCTGTTTCGCCACTGGATACTTCCTGGAAAGTGACTTTAAGGCCGGGGCAGAGTACGGCTTTTGCACGGAGTACGTGCTTTAAACGAAGAATGGAGAACTTTGCTGAGTCGAAGTATTTGGCATTAGGCCAGAAACGCACTGTGGTGCCGGTGTTTCGTTTGCCGCAGGTATCAATCACTTCCAGTTCGGCGGATTTGAAGCCATCGGCAAAACCAATAGCGTACACCTGTCCGGCACGACGGATTTTGATATCCAGTTGGGTGGACAGTGCGTTAACAACAGAAACACCTACACCGTGCAGACCACCAGAGAACTGGTAATTCTTGTTAGAGAATTTACCGCCAGCGTGGAGGCGGGTCAGGATTAGCTCAACACCGGAGACTTTATGCTTGGGATGAATATCCACAGGCATACCACGGCCGTTATCTGTTACCTCAAGAGAGTTGTCCGGATGCAGCAGAACCTTCAGCTCGGTGGCGTGGCCAGCCAGAGCCTCGTCAACACTGTTGTCGATAACTTCCTGGGCAAGATGGTTGGGCCGGGTGGTGTCGGTGTACATACCCGGGCGTTTGCGCACCGGGTCGAGTCCTGACAGGACCTCAATAGCTTCGGCAGTATATTCGTTCTGCATGTTTCCCTTCTGAAGCGGGTGTGAACCGCATCGGCTCTCAGCGGATAGATGAATCGGACAAGTGTAAAACGTCTTGGGGGCTTTGTTCAAAGCTGGATGTGTGAAGGAGAGCGGGATTTTACTTGTGACCTTCTGAAAAAACAGCGCTTTTCCTTCGGTGTAGGGTAAATGAGTTCCCATGAATTGCAGGGTACGTGCCTGTCATCATGGATACATGAACCAGGCAGGTATCAGCGGGAAAAACGCTTTTCATGCCATCAGGGCATGAACACCTTCGCCTAAAAAAGAGCGAAGGTTGGGTCGTTCTAAATGATTGTGCTTTTCTTTATTGAGTCAGAGCTCCGGTTTGAGACTGTCAATCGAGTTCAGCAGAATACTGTAGCGCTATAGCTATTGACTGAATCTAAGCTATTGACTGAATCTAACGGGCAAAATCAAGCTACAACGTCCCCTAGCAAAGGACTGCAGAAACTGAGAATTACCGGAATCGTTCCCTCAAATCCTTCAAAACCATGATCTCCCCCTTCATCAATGCGCTGGGGGCAATCTTGATAGCGTTGCTCGGCTTTGCGGTAATCCAAAGTTTCGTCACCTTTCTGAGCCAGAAGAAAGATATTGTCAGGTCGGTGAAGTGTAGTCACTTCCAGATGTTTAAGTTGATCAATATGTTCTTGTGTTAGCTCATACTCGGTGTTGTTATAGTAATTCTTCTGTGGCCCGAGATAGTCCTCAAACAGCTCGTAAGGACGAACCGCCGGGTTGATCAGTACCAGTTTGACGGGATATTCTGGACGACTTTCCAGCAGACGTTCCATCAGCCAGGTTCCGTAGTAGCCGCCCAGTGAACTGCCGATAATGTAAACAGGTTTCACGCGCAAAGCCTCGGATGCCAAAGATAGAAGCATGCGGGCATTCTCACCGGGCCACTGCCCTAGCTCTGGAACAATGTAATCGCAGGGGATTCTTTTTTGCTTGAGGTAAACCCCAAGTTCAGTGCACTTGCGTGATTGGGGGGAGCTGTTGAAACCGTGGATATACAGTAGCAGTGGTTGGGCAGCCGCCATAACTATCCTTGCATATTCGGAATAATCAGGCTGCCATAGTAGCATTTGTGAATATTGCGGCACATATACGTACGGCAGTATTGTTTCAACCTACCAAACTTACTAACCCCATAAAGGGCAAATAGTCGTCTATCTATAACGAGATTCTTCTGAATCTGAAACTTGGAACCCGACGTACATGGGTTAAAGAAAAATTATTTATTGCTGGTACAAATATATGAAAAAGCAACTAGTCGCAGTGTTCAGTTGGTTAGTTACTCTTTGGACAGCCAAAGTGTTTCTGAGTTCTCTGCCGTATAAATTCACTAATCATCCTGATACTCAACATATTTTTGGAACTATTGGCCAGTGGATGGAAGGCGTTCTTGGCACGTCGGTTGGCCAGTGGTTCAGTGCCCATGGTGCCGTTGCTGTTGGCACAGTTGAGCTGCTGGCTACCCTGCTTCTTCTTTCTCCTGCATTGCTGTTTGTTGTGGGTAAGTTTGCCCAACTCCCTCAGTTTCTGAATCGTGCACTGATTCATGGGTTAGGTGGCCTGGCTGCTGCCGGTGTTATGGCGGGTGCAGTTTTCTTCCACCTTGCTACTCCACTGGGAATTGTTGTACTCCATCAAGGCAAAAGCGATGGTGGTTCTTTGTTCTATGCAGCTTGCTCAATTCTGGTTCTTGGACTGGTAATGGGTGTCGTTAATCTGCTTCAACTGCGTAAAGCCTGATTCTGGCAGGGGAAACTGTTGTTATGTTGATCCGTTCTCTGCAGGTTTTGTTATACATTTTCCACAGCTTTCGCCTGGGTGCGAAACCCTGGAAGTTCTTTCAGCTTAATGCGGAGTACTTTAACGAAGGTAAGGGGATTTTCTCCAAGCTGGATATAGATCAGTTAATCCCGCCACGCTGGAGACTGGCTCAGTATCGTGATACCGGTAGAGAAAGGCCAAAAACATTTCCAGTTTTTGTAAAGCCAGAGTGGGGACAAAACTCTGTTGGCATACGCAAAGCTGGAAGCCAGGTTCAACTTGATCAGATTCGCTCCACCCGGCCGGGCGGTAGTATGCCTTACCTGATTCAGGAAGCCGCCAGTGGTGAACGAGAGTTCGAAGTGTATCTGGTGCCAGATGCTGGTACAGAGACTTATTCCATCCTGTCTGTTATCGAAACACTGAATACCACGGGTGAGAAATTCCCTGTTAATGGTATTCACAACAGTGAAACCTGTTATCGAGATATGACCGGCTCGCTTTCCACAGAACAGTTGGAGAAAATCTGGCAACACCTGAAAAGCGTTGGCCCTTTTCGCATAGCCCGTTTTGGTATTCGAGCGAATGATCTGGAAAATCTGGTAGCCGGAGAGTTCCATATTTTTGAAATTAACCTGTTTATTCCCATGCCTCTGGTGCTACTGGCAGAAAATGTTTCGCTTAAGAGAAAGCTCAAGATTATGAACCGGATGACTATTCAGTTCGCCAGAATGACCAACACTCTGCCGGAGAAAGATAAATACTCATCTGTGTTTTTTCGAAAGATGGTTGCTCATCGGGAAAATCAAACGATGGCAAGCAGGCTGGCAGCGCAGGAGCCAGCCCTTCAGGAAGCCGTTATCCGTAAAAGAGTTGCCCATAAAGGAGTGTCATTATGAAGGCGATGAAAAAAGCTCTCTATGCATGGATCAGCAAAACCTTTATGGATGGCTGTACCAGTTATAACTCACTGGATGTTCGCAAAAGCTGTCGTTCAAAGGAGCAAGCCCGTGACGCCTTTGCTACCCATGATATTCCCCATGCTCGCGGCGATATTTTTATAAATCCTTTCCGGGCTATTCGCTTTGCTAAAGAACATGGATTCCCGCTGGTGGTGAAACCGAATGTCGGTGGTTTTTCACGGGGTAGTTTCTTCCCGATTAAAAACTACAAGGAGCTTTGGAAGGCGATTTTGCTGGCTAAAGTCTGGTGGCCGACCAGCGTTATTGAGCAGTATCTGGAAGGTCGAAACTATCGGGTTCTGGTTGCCAATGGCCGGGTGATTTCTGTCATTCGCCGCTACTCTCCGTTTGTGACAGGTAATGGCCAGAGCACGATCAGTGAACTTATTGATCGTGAAAACAATGTGCGCGAAGAGATGGGGCTATTTCCCTGCATTTACCCTTTAAATAAGTCAGATGAGGTCAAGTCTTTTCTTGGCAAGCATGGTTACACCCTGGATTCTGTGCCACCAGATGGTGTAGAGGTAAAGCTTTTCCATCGCATCGCTCTGGCGCCTGGTGGTGTCATAGAAACCATCAAAAAGAATACGGTGGCAGCCGACAATATCCAGTTGATGGAAAAGGTTCTGGATATTTTCAATGCCAATATTCTTGGTATTGATGTGATTCTGGAAAAAGGGATTGAGCACAGCTACAAAGATCAAAAATGTATTTTACTGGAGGTAAACTCCCGCCCTTATGTGAAGATGCACGACTATCCTCGCTTCGGTGAAAGGGAAGATTTGTCTGGTTATTTTGATGAACTGGATAAGCTGGATATCGCTCAGGCGGATATATTCTGATGATCAGGCTGTCGGGGTATTTCTATCAATTTACAGGAATGCACGCCTTTCTTACCGGGCTAATACCGTTTTATCTGCCAGTGATTCTCTGGCGGGAAACTGGTTCTCTGGCATTGATCTCCGGCTTTATATCTTTGTCGGGTGTTGGCTTTCTTGCCTGCTTGATGCTCTGGGAGAATATCCGCAATAGTCGTTACAGCAAAATGGTGATTGCCGGTTCCTTTATGGCCGAAGCGGTGTTGATCTCTTTGTTGGTCAGCGAAGAGCTGACCATGGGGATTGGCGTGTGGGGCGCATCTGTTCTGGCCTTAATCAATGGAGCTTATGGCTGCTTTTACTGGCTGACCCTGCGAGCCTTATTTATCAAACAACCAAAAGATGGGCGTGAACAGAAAACAGGTAATCGCTTTGGTAACTTTCAGTTAGTTGTAGGTATTTTGCTGAAGATTGGTATTCTGGTTGGAGCCTTTTTGTTGGAAGCAAAACTGGATATCTGGCTGGTACTTTTAACGCTCGCAACGGCTGGTGTTGGAATTACCAATGTTTTCAGTTCCAGAAATCATGATTCAATCGCTTTCTCTCTCAGTGGTTCAGCGGTAAGTTTTAAACAGATCGCCCGCTTTAACCCAGGGAACTTCTCCCGCTCTGTATTCTTTCTTGATGGACTGTTTCTGTTTCTGGAAAGTTATTTCTGGGTTCTTTCTCTCTATGTGCTCAGTAATCAAAGCTTTTCCCGTTTGGGTGTTATTGTTGTTGGTCTTGCTGTGATTCTCTCATTACTGTTTCTCGCGATTAAGCGTCATATAGATGCTGCTGACTCACGTCGTGTATTTATCCTTGCTGTGGGGCTGTACTCGCTGTCTTGGGTCTTAAGAGGTTTTGCCGATGAGGGTATGACTTCGACGACACTTTCAGTGTTTATTATATCAATTGCATTTATGACCAGCTTTTTCAGACTGGCATTCAATAAGTTGTTTTTTGATCGTATTGAGCCGGAGCAGGCTCAGCTGTTTATTCTCGCCAAGAGCTGGTTTACCCAGACTGGTGTAACAGTGTTCTTTGGTGTTCTTGCTCTTGTTTTCTGGGCACAGGGTAGCCATCCCGACGTTATCAAATATGTTTACTGGATCAGTGCCTTGCTGGCAATACCGTATCTTTTTTATATCCGTCAGACATTTTCTTTATTTGGTTTGCGGATTCCTTTTCTTCAATTAAACGCCTTTACAGGTAAACAACAATGAATAAAGTCATAAAAGGAAATATTGAAACCATTGATCAGCTTTCTGATTTTATAGGCGGGTTATCAGAGGCAGAGTACAACTATACTCACGGAACCGTGTTGAGTAGTTCTATTGGCCAGCACTTGCGCCACATTCTTGATCTCTACCATTCCTTGATGACTTCATCCGGTTTTGAACTGGTAGATTATGATATTCGCCGACGTGGTGCTGCTCTTGAAACCGATAAGTCAGCAGGTGTTGCTGAGTTAAAGGCGATACGACAATGGGTTATTGAATTAACCTCCCAGCAATTGGAGGGCTTCTGCACAGTTAAAACGGAAGTTATGTTGTCAGACTCTTCTTCGGTGACCGCTGAATCCACTGTTCAAAGAGAGTTATGTTTTGTGTCCAGCCATCTGACCCACCATTTGGCTCTAATGGCCATTTCTGCAAAACTGGCTGGCTGTGAAGTCAGCGACAATGTTGGTCTGGCTCCTGCTACGGCTAGCTTTGTGCGGAGCCAACAACCTAATGAGGTTGCACTGGCTGGCTAAAAGGGGTGGGGTCTGCGGTGAGTTTTTCGGGATTTATAGCCACATGTTTGATGCCATGCCTGTACCATGTGTGATGCGTGGCAGTGCTGATGAGCTTTGGATGTATAAATACTCTTCCCAAAAAGCAGCGTTCTCTACAGCGAGAGGCGGTTCTATAACCGCCTCACTGGCATCTTACATAGACTCTGTAAAGGTGCGGGTGATGACATCTCGCTGCTGCTCTGGAGTCAGAGAGTTAAAGCGCACAGCATAGCCGGAAACGCGGATGGTCAGAGATGGGTACTTCTCTGGGTGCGCAGCGGCATCTTCCAGCATCTCCCGGGACATTACGTTTACATTCAGGTGCTGGCCGCCTTCGCGCTTGGGTTTGGCCTGCAGGGACACTTCCCGGTATTCAAATTCGCCCAGTTGGTTCAGGCTGATAATCTCGTCCTGAGCAAAGAGCTGGTCTTTCACGCAAATACAGCGCGCCTTGCTTTGTTGTTCGTCCAGCAACCAGAAGGAATGCTCCAGACTAGTGTTGGCGGCGGATGTGATCTGAATACCTTTAACGCTCATGCTAAACCCCTTTTCACCAGAGTGGTGAAAGACTGCTTTCCTTCAACTTGAGTTGAAATTTACTCTTTGGTGTTGAGTGTGGCAATTGATCCAAATCAAAAATGAAGTTGTTCTGGTGAATTGTTGAACAGAAACCCATGGTTTTCTTAAAGAGTGATGTACGACGTTTAGTCGTAAAAGAAGGCCGCAAGGGCAGAGGGAAATTTTCTTTTCTCAATAACGTAGCGGGTAAGGGACGATAGGCGCATTGTTCTTAAAGCTTTATTGGCTGCTCTGAATCCGTCGCCATAAACTGGATCTGAGCACTCCTTGATGACTTTCATGCGGTAACGAGCGTCATCTGTCTTCTGTTGTTTTAACCACAAATATTCAACCAGTACACACATGCCTTCCTCCACTTGCAGTGGCAGCTTTTCACCTTTCGGATTGTTGTAGAAAAACCAGGCATGAGTCAGTTCGTGAATAACTACGGTGCGGAAATGTTCTTCGGGCAAGTTTGTCTGGATCAGTATTTCATTGAACTGCCTCGAAACTATACGTTTGCCCACGTATGTGGTGCTCCATTTTGCCAGACCAAGCAAAGGGTGCTCATCATGGTTATCGTGGCGGCTATTACCATGGAGTTCGTCACGATTCGTTAATCGTGTGGGGGTATCAGCATTGTAAAGGTTCAACCCAAGAGACTTTAAAGCAGCGCGCATCTCCATCATCAGTTTTCTGGCCTTTGATTGGGTTGTCACTCCTGTTTCCGTACACAGGTGGCAAATCATTAATCCATCGGGGAAGCGCATGCCGCCGTTAGTGACCGGGCCACAAACAATGCGCCCACAGCTGGTGCAGGTGGCGTATTTTTTATGGGAAATGCAGTACTTGTTGCCCCAGTAATCCTGAAGATACCCACCAGTAAGAGGTTTGCTGCAAACATCGCAATTTGGGATAAAAGCCTTCTGGTAACAAGGAGTATGCCAGGGCTTTCCGTCTTTCTTGATGTATTGCCCCAGAACTGGCTTTTGACACCCTGCACACAAAAAACATTTATGATGCCAGACCTTGTTAAAGGCTCGCACAAACTTCCCTGAAATCGGCTTCTGGCAATGGTGGCAGTGCACGGAGTCCATATCCTTGTTATTTCTGAATATTTTCAGCTTAGCTGCCAGTTGGATTTGATGTTGAAGACTATAATCTGAGCTGATGTGTCGGATAAGGAGCCAGTTATGGCCAGCAGTATTCACCGGCATGCCGTTATCGCCCATATCCCTGATGAGCGCATAGTGGCAAATATGGATGTCGAATGCGTTATCACACCAGAGACTCCAGAAAAGGCTCTGGATGTGAAAGTCGATATTTCTCAGAGAGGAGGTTTGCGAACGTCACGCCATTTTGTTCTGCCGGCGGGGATCAGTTACAACATGCCCCACTATCTTCGTAATATTTTGAAAGAGGCGCACCTCGAAGCGGATGACCTGACCAGCCCGCTGACAACTGCGACTGGTCGATGTTCACCCATGGTTATGGATTTTGTGGATACCATCATCCAGAAGCTGCACAGTGGTTCAGAGCCTTTGAATCTGGAAAAGTATTTAAGGTCAGACCCTAAGCCGGTCTAAATCTTTGCTCCCCCAGACTGTTCAGCAACTCCTCGGGAGTGTTGCCAATATGCAACAGCTGGCGGTTCTGGGGAGCAAGCAACCCTATTGAACAGGCATGATCGAGGAAATTGATCAGGCTATCGTAGTAGCCATTAACGTTCAGAATGCCCACAGGTTTTGAGTGGAGCCTGAGTTGGGCGTTAGTCAGTGCCTCAAACAGCTCATCGAGAGTGCCGAAACCTCCAGGCAAAGCAATGCAGGCGTCAGCTATATCCATCATTTTGTTCTTGCGGGAAGCCATATCAGCAACAATATGCTGCTCTGTCAGTGACATGTGAGCAATTTCCATATCGACAATAGTATTTGGAATAATGCCAATAACCTTGCCACCGCCTTCCAGTACACGATCGGCCAGAGTTCCCATCAGCCCGGTACTGCTTCCCCCATAAACAAGAGCTTTATTGTGGGCGACCAGTGTGTCTGCCAGTTGTAGGGTACTGTTCAGAATATCGGGGTCATTACCCGGGCGGGCACCGCAGAACACACACACTGATTGCATTGGTTTATTCCTGAAAGATATGTCCTGATATTGGCATTATTCAGGAATCGTCGTCCATAGGAATATCATAGAGTTTGAGTTGCTCTCTGAGATTCTCCCAGTGGCCTTCAGGAACTGTTTCCTGTTTAGGTATAATGGCGGGCAAATCAGGATTAAAGATAAATTCTTTTTTACTATTATCCTTTTTCTTCAGTTTGATACGAACACCCTGCTTTGCCGCAACGGTTATGGCTCTGGCAAAATACTCGCCCATTTCGTTATCCGGAAAAATTTCCTGGAAGCAGAAGTCTGTTTCCAGCTTCTCTATCTTTCTCGGAGTAACAATCGTATGTGTAAGGATTCGACGTCCAGCTGAGTTATCCTGAGGGAAGCGAATCCACGAAGTACATTCGGTAGTGTTGACTGTAAATTCAGACAGCTTCCGCTTAGGAGAAGGGGCAGATGAACCTGAAGCCTGTGGCAGTTCCGGGGCTGGCCTTTGTCTGCGGTGAGCATCCATAGATTGTCTGATTAATTCCTGCATGGATAGCCCCAGCACTGTCTGGGCATCTTTTACCTGAACCGGTCTATCAACGACAGAGGACGTGGATGGAGTTTTTGCTGGAGCAGGCCTGGGTATCGAACGTTTAGCGGGAACCTTGCTGTGCGGGAGAGGCTTTTCTTTCCCCGTGCCGTTTGGTGCTGATGATTTTTCAGTCTGCAAGGGCTCACAAGGTCGCTTGTCGGGTGAGGTAAAAGAAAATCCAATGCTTGGATTGAGAGGTCTGTGTTGAGCCGCCATAACCCTTTCCCATAGTGATCTGCTCAGCTGGGTAGGGTAATGGGAGGTTTTGGAGGAAGGTATAACTCTGCGGACAGTCGTTCTGACTGTCCGCAGGTTCATCTTAATGTTGGTGCTTGGCAGGCTCAGTTGCTGGAGCAGGTTCAGTAACACCAGCCTGACGGGACAGGTGCAGGCTTTTCAGAATATTCAAAGCCTGATTGAGCTGGTAATCACTGACATCCAGAGGTTGATCATCAGCTTTCTTGTCGCTCTTGTTAGCCTTGCTACTTTTGGCTTCAGTTGTGCTGTCCAAGTGGCCCCTGAGATCGGCTTCCCGGTAGCCGTTATTCTCTTTCACTCGGGTAACACTCGCGTTATCGACATTGATATCCGGCATAATGCCTTCTGCCTGAATAGAGCGACCGTTTGGGGTGTAATACAGTGCCGTTGTCAGTTTCAGGCCTCGTTCGCTGTCGGAGGTAAGCGGCAGAACTGTTTGCACAGAGCCTTTGCCAAAGCTCTTGGTTCCCACAATAATGCCGCGACGGTGATCCTGCAGAGCACCGGCAACAATCTCGGAGGCGGACGCTGAGCCACCATTAATCAGTACAACCAGAGGAATGTTGGTGGATGGATCTTTACCGTTGGCGCTGTAGCTCATATTTGAGTTAGGAATACGCCCCTTGGTATAAACGATCAGGCCATCTTTCAGGAACACGTCAGCAACATCTACAGCAGCCTGCAGCACGCCACCCGGGTTGTTGCGCAGATCAAGTACAAGCCCTTTCAGCTTGTTGTCTTTGTCTTCTGTGCGCAGTTTTTCCAGAGATTCATTCACTTCTTTGCCGGTATCTATCTGGAATTGGCTGATACGAACATAACCAAAGCCCGGCTCCACTATTCTCTGGCGAACGCTGTCGACTTTGATAATGTCACGAACAATAGTGATTTCCAGAGGCTGGCTGGCACCTTCGCGGATAATGGTGAGTTTGATCGGTTCGCCGGTTTTACCGCGCATCATCTCAACAGATTTTTTCAGGCCCAGCCCACGAATAGGTGTGTCGTCAAGCTTGATGACCAAGTCTCCGGCTTGAACGCCAGCGCGTTTGGCTGGGGTGTCATCAATTGGGGTGATAACCTTGATCAGGCCATCTTCACTGCCAACTTCGATGCCCAGGCCGCCGAACTCACCAGAGGTGCTTTCTTCGAGATTCTTGAAGTCGTCTGGCTGCAGGTAAGCGGAATGCGGGTCGAGATTATCGAGCATGCCTCGAATGGCATTTTCCAAAAGGGTTTTGTCATCAACAGGCTCCACATAGGAGTTCTTGATGCGCTGTACAACTTCGGTAAAAGCACGCAGCTCATCAAGAGGTAACCGACCTTTTTCCTGTTTGGTTGCAACCTTCTCAGGCTTAGCCGCTGGCTCGGCCTGAGCACTTTTTTCTTCGGCTGAAACCGGTGAAGCCAGTGGTGACAGTGCCAGAAAGGCTGTCAGGGACCAGGAAAAAATAGTGGTACGGGTGGGCATGCATTGCTCCTGCTGAGGCTGATCCCGGAAAATATTTATTAAATGAGTATATCCCGAGCTTCTAACGGGATGCTACCAGCCACGTCATTGGGTTGGATGGCTTGCCTTTATAGCGTACTTCAAAGTACAGGCCGGAATGTGGTTGTCCGCCACTGTTACCAACTCTGGCAATAGCTTCACCGGGTAAAACCCAGTCGCCCACGGTTTTCATCATATCCTGATTGTGAGCATAAAGAGTCATATAGCCATTACCGTGATCCAGAATCAGCAGCTGCCCAAAGCTTTTCATCCAGTCGGCAAATACCACGCGACCATGATGAGGTGCGTTTACAATCGCACCTTCACTGGCTTTAATGTATACGCCATTCCATGTGAGTTTTGTGTCTTGTCGGCGCTCTCCGAACTTGTAGAGAAGTTGGCCTTTTACCGGCCAAGGCATTTTCCCGCGGGACTTATTAAAGGGCCTGTCAACGGCAGTGACATCGGCCATAGAAATAATGGAGGCCAGAAGCTCCTGAAGTATCTTCTGCTCTTTCCTCAGACGGCTGAGCCGGGAGTTGTTTTGTTTCTCGTTGGTTGAAAGTTTTGCAAGAGTCTGTTGACGGTTACTCTGATTCGCCTTCAGGTTTTGTGCCCGGCTGGCAAGTGTTTGTTGATGGCGGGAAATCGATTTATTGGCCTTGAGCAGGTTTGTTTCTGCATGGGCTAATTTGCGATCTGTTTCTTTCAGGGCAGTTAGAGAGTTTGACTGAGCCTGAGCAAAGTGATCGTAATACACCATCATACGATGGGCTTTGGCTGGATCTTCCTGGTTCAGCAGAAGTTTCATCTGGGGGTTTTTTCCTGCTACATACGCAGCTTTGAGAGCTTTGGAAACCTCCAGCTGTCTACTGCTTTGTTCTTTTTTCAGCGTTTGCCGCTGAGCTTTCTGCTTTTTTGCGGCATCTTTCGCCTCCCTTAAATCCCGTTCGGTGTTCTTTAGCTCTTTCTGAACCCGGCTGATTTCCTGTTCGGTGTTTTCCAGACGGGACTCGATAGAGGAACGTTCTTTTTTGATCTTTTCCAGAAGAGTTCTAAGGGTTTTTATATCCTGGTTCACGGTCTCAAGGCGTGCAGAATTGCTGACCTTCTGATCATTGCCTTCTGCCGGAGTCGGCATAGAGAAAGGCATCAACATAATCAATGCAGTAATGGCAATCCGTGCCAGAGCTGCTCTTCTATGGGCGGTTGGAGTGATTTTCATTGAGTTCTGCATCACGTCATATGAATCCATTATGCCCAGAGTATTCCTATCCAGAAACCACGATCTGACAGAGAAGCGTGAAGCCCGTAACACATCTGGCTGCTCATACAGTTTTTCAGGGTGGTTAAAACAGTATGGACGGAATTGGAATGTGTTCAATGCCTAAGACTTGGGAAGTGACTATACGACGAAAGTTGTTTTTAGGGGAGAGCCAGCCGGGTGCAGGGAGCACCGGCTGGCAAGAGCAGACGCTATTTAGTTACTTGACCAAATTGTTTCCGGTCATTTCTTCTGGTTGAGGAAGATCCATCAGTTTCAGAAGCGTTGGCGCAATATCAGACAGAACACCTTTCTTAAGGCTAATCTGCTGTGGGCCGGCATAAATCAGGGGAACATGCTCACAGGTATGAGCAGTGTGTGGTTGACCAGTAGTGTGATCCATCATCTGCTCGGCATTACCATGGTCGGCAGTGATCAGACATTGGCCACCTTGCTTTGCCAGGGCGTCGACAATACGGCCTACGCAGGTGTCTACACATTCGGCAGCTTCAACCGCAGCATCAAATACACCGGTGTGACCAACCATGTCGCCGTTGGCATAGTTGCAGATCACCAGATCGTATTCACCGCTTTCAATGGCGTTAACAAGTTTGTCGGTCACTTCTGGTGCGCTCATTTCTGGTTGCAAATCATAAGTCGCAACCTTTGGGGAGCTCACCAGAATTCGGGTTTCTCCTGCCCAGGGCTCTTCCCGGCCACCGCTGAAGAAGAATGTTACGTGGGCATACTTCTCGGTTTCCGCAATTCGGAGCTGGGTTTTGCCCTGTTGCTCCATATATTCACCAAGAGTGTTGGTGAGCGTGGCTGGTGGGAAGGCGCAGGGCGCAGGAATGCTGTCGGCATAACGAGTCAGCATCACAAAGCCTGCCAGGTTTGGCCGCTGTTTGCGGATGAAACCGTTGAAGTCATCATCTGCAAACACTCTGGACAGCTGACGGGCACGGTCGGCACGGAAGTTCATAAAAATCACCGCGTCGCCATCATTCATGATTGCAGGTTTCGCACCAGCAGGAACGATGGTGGTAGCTTTTACAAACTCATCGTTTTCGTCACGCTCGTAGGCCGCCTGCAAACCAGCAACAGCGGTTTCTGCGGTGAATTCAGACTTCCCTGCGGTCATCAGGTTCCAGGCTTCCTCTACACGCTCCCAGCGCTGGTCACGATCCATGGCGTAATAACGGCCAATCAAGCTGGCAACACGGCCAATCCCCAATTTGATTAGCAGAGCATCAGTTTGTTCCAGAGAATCTTGAGCACTGCGAGGAGGTGTGTCGCGACCATCCAGGAATGCGTGAACATAAACTTCCTTGGCACCGCGGGCTGCTGCCATTTCTACCATTGCATGAATATGTTTTTCATGGGAGTGAACACCACCGGGAGACATCAATCCCATCAGGTGTACGGCTTTGCCTTTGGAAATGGCAGCATCAACAGCTTTTACCAGCTCCGGGTTTGTTTGGAAGTCGCCATCTTTAATGGCTTTGCTGATGCGGGTGAGATCTTGATAAACAATGCGGCCGGCACCAAGGTTCATATGACCGACTTCACTGTTGCCCATCTGGCCATCCGGTAGGCCAACATCACTGCCGGAGCCGGAAATCAGAGTGTGGGGGTTGTTTGCCCAGAGTCCGTCCATGACTGGTGTTTTGGCCGCCAGAATAGCGTTGGCATCGGATTCTTCCCGGTAGCCCCAGCCATCGAGAATTAACAGGGCGGTCGTAGTGCGCGTAGTCATACTGTTCCGGATATCGTGTCGGGGATAATGGTGGGCAATTTTAGCGACTTGCTGTAAGTAACTCCATGATAAAGGGAAATACCACAGAGAAGCGGGCCTCTACAGGAGTTTGGAAACTCATAAAAACAGTATGTTTTCAGCCTGTAGTCTGTGCCAGCTCAACAGAGCACAGAGTATTCTCTGGTGTATGGTGAAATTGTCTTATCAGTCTGTATACTTGCCGACTTATTGTAATTTTTGGTTGCCTGATTTTCCCAATGGAACAATTCATAGAATTTGTAATCAATCACCCGGCTCTAACTGGCGCCTTTGCCGTTATTCTGGGGCTGCTGATATTCACTGAGCTGCGCAAAGGTGGCCAGAGCATCACTACCCAGGTACTGACCAAGATGGTTAACCAGGATAATGCCGTTGTGGTTGATATCCGGGACAAGAAAGAATTTGCCCGTGGCGCAATCACCGATTCCATCAATATCCCCCATGCCAGCATCAAAAATCGTGTTGAAGAACTGGAGAAGTACAAAACTGTTCCGGTTGTTCTGGTGGATGCCATGGGTCAGCACAGTGGTATGGCAGGAAAGCAGCTGAAAGAAGCCGGTTTCGAAAACGTTGTTCGCCTGAGTGGCGGCATCGGTTCCTGGCAGGGTGACAATCTGCCTCTGGTAAAGAGCTAAATAAAACGGAATAACCAAATAATGCAGGAAGTCGTTGTTTACAGCTCATCGTGGTGCCCCTTCTGCCAGCGTGCTCTTGCTCTACTGGCTAAAAAGAGCGCTCCCGTTGAAGTGATTTCAGTGGATGGAAAGCCCGATGTTCGTCAGTTAATGGCGGAAAAAGCCGGGAAAACCTCTGTTCCACAAATCTGGATCGGCGACACCCATGTGGGTGGATGCGATGACCTTTACGCCCTGGAAGCCCGGGGTGAACTGGATCAGTTGCTCGCAGGTCAATCCTGAGTCCAAGAACAGTCTCGCACTGATAAGCAGTCTTGAACTCTATAAATAATCTTGAACTTTATAAGCAGTCTTGAACTTTATAAGCAGTCTTGAACTTTATAAGCAGTCTTGAACTTTATAAGCAGTCTTGAACTTTATAAGCAGTCTTGAACTTTATAAGCAGTCTTGAACTTTATAAGCAGTCTTGAACTTTATAAGCAGTCTTGAACTTTATAAATAGCGAAAGGAAAACATGATGTCTGAAGCTCAGTCCAACCAGGAACAGCCACAATTTGCTCTGCAGCGTATCTACGTTAAAGATATCTCTTTCGAATCCCCCAAGGCTCCAGCAATCTTCAAAGGACAGTGGCAGCCAGAAGTTAAGCTGGATCTGAATACTTCCAACACCAAGCTGGAAGAAGAAGGCATGTTTGAAGTGGTTTTGTCTCTGACTGCCACTGTTATGCACGGCGAAGAGACTGCTTTTGTTGCTGAAGTTCATCAGGGCGGCATCTTCCTGGCCAAGAACCTGCCAGAAGGTGACCTGCACCGCACACTGGGCGCATTCTGCCCTAACCTGCTGTTTCCTTATGCTCGCGAAGCTATCGACAGCCTGGTTACCCGTGGCAGCTTCCCTGCACTGATGCTGGCTCCGGTTAACTTTGACGCCCTGTACGCTCAGGCGCTGCAGCAGGCTCAGGCTGAACAGACCAAGCAGTAATACTTCTGTAGTCTCTCAGTTCGATTTGAAAAAACCGCCTTCTGGCGGTTTTTTCGTTTTCGCCTACCCTGACAGGCCGGTCAGGAATGGTGACCTCTGGTTGGGAACCTGATAGCCCTAATTCCATCCAATACACGTAATTCCACATTCCGTTACTTGTACCGGGTCACGTAAGTGATTGTAAAACAAAGAAATGACAGGGAGCGTGGTGAGTGGCTGACGTTGAAGTCAGTTGAATTTGGATGCTTGGGAGCTGAGATAATGCAAGCCAGAGTTTATTTAAACCGTTCAATTCGTTGGCTGGGTGTATGCCTGGTATCAGCTCTTTTTACTGTGACCTCTCTTGTTTTGGCTGATCCGGTCGCCAAAAAAACCTTTGTTTTTGCCCAGGGTGACGGCAAGTCTGATGTGACTGAGGATGTTGATGTTTCCATAAAATTCGACAAGTTAATTGCCGTTAAAGATATTCAGGGTAAAGAGCTTGTTTTAAGTGGCGATAAGGTTGACGGCATCATGACCGATTCGAAAACTTACTGTGTTGGTAAGAACTATAATGGCAATGTCCGCCTGAAAATTACCGGCGATGATCACGAGCATAAAGAGTTCCAGCTGGTACATCAGACTGATCGGCAAAGCAAGATACCGCTGACTGTGAAAGTAATAGATGAAAAGAAGCAGAGTGGTACTCCGATGGTATTTAAACACGGAGATGAAAAAGATATCACTGCGCTGGTTCCTGACGACAACAAGAAAACCTGTGATGAAACGACTACAACCCTTATTGTTGAGGCCGATTCTGCAAAAATTGCGAAAAAGAGTGGTACGTATAAAACAAAGCTACATCTGAGATTTGTTGCGCTCTAATACTGCAGGATCACATCTACACTTTTTGTAAGAGTGTTTAATTCAAAGCAATGGAATGCTTAATTCTCTGTTACCTTTTCTGGGGTTCATCGTTCTTTTCTCTGGCAAGGCCTTGGCTAGCGGCCTGGTTTTCAGTGGTGATCGCTCGGTAGAGCTGATTTCTATCGAAGAGGGCGGTGGCGGTCAGTATTGCATTTGGCAGGAAAGTGCCGGAAGTCGAGCTGTTGACTGGCATTTAAAGCTACTTGTTCCCCCTGGAGGAATGCAGCTCGGCAGTTCTAACCATCCTTCTATTTCTATTCCTTTTGACGTGCGTGTTCAATCAGCACCCGGTTCACCCTTTCGAAGGATACGCAGCAATGAGACTCTGATTCAGGGGAGCAGGCTTTCAAGCTATTGCGAACCGGGTTCCTCTTCCTTTCAGTTGCATATTCAACCTTTGGGAGAGCCAAACCTTATTCCCGGCGGAAATTACCATCAGCGCCTGCCGGTAAGACTTATTGCTTCCGGTGGTGTCATTCAGGATTTGGAGCTCGATCTTCGCCTGACTGTGCCTGAGCGGGTTGGGGCAAGGGTTCTGGATTCTATTCAGTTGCCCAGGTTTGATGGGACATCAGCATCATCCGGTGAGGCTCGTGTCTGTCTATTCCGTAATGGTGGCGGTAATTATTCTGTGCGTCTGCGGGGAGATGGAGCTAATGGTGAATTTGTACTTCAGGGCAGAAAAGAGCTGAACTTTGCTGCTAACTGGCGGGGAGCGGGCATGCCTGCCGAGATTATGGAGCCTGGAAAAATCAGCCGTATTTATCCAGGGTCTTCTCATCCCGATTGTTTGGGAGGGTTTAATGGCCAGGTGGAAGTGAGTTTGCCAGCTCATGAGGCGCAAAGGGCTACCAGTGGCCGTTATCAGGGGCGCTTGAGAATCATTATTCAAGCCCGATAAACCTTAGATACCTTTCTAATATCCGGTTAGATGCCATGACAGGGAATGTCCGGCCTTCTGTCTGCTTGCAGTGGTTGTGTATGCTGCTTCTGCTTTGTAGTGGAAGTGGAATATCTGCTGATGAAAATATGGATGAGATTCCCGCCGGTTTCGAAAATCTGGATGCCCCCAAAGAGACTGAAATTGAAATCTGGTTTGCTGGTAAAAAGCGGGGTACAACCTTTGCTCGCTTTTCCTCTCAATGGATAATTTTCCGCCAGCCCCAAAGTGTTGCCAACATGATTCCAGAAGTTCGGAATAAGGCTTTTGTCGCCAAGTCGTTAAACGGGCAGCTGGCAGGTCATGGTGAGTTAGTTTGTCGGGGAAAAAACAGAAATAACTGTGGAATCCTGCATCCGAAAATTGCTGGGGTGATTCTCGATCATCGTCGTTTCCGGGCCACTGTGTTTATTAATCCTGAACACCTGAAGATTCGGACACTGACCCAGCAGCGTTATCTGAATGAATCCAGCAGTGATATTTCTGCAGTTCAGGGGCTGAGCCTTAACTTGTCCGGGGCTCGCTCAAGAGATTCCACAGACCATTACTCTTGGTATGGCCGTTCATTGATGGCTTTGAAAGAAAATCATCTGCTTACGGACTGGAGTTATGACAAGAAAGAACACTTCAGTGTTTCCTCGCTTTATATTGAGCGAGATTGGCAGGGGCAGGAGCTTATAGGTGGGCTGTTTGGTGCTAACAGTTTTGGCTTGGGTTTTTCTGCTGATCCGCAGTTGCTTGGGGTGAGGCTGGCGCACTCAACTGATTCTTTAAGCAGTCAGAGCGCAGTCAATAACACACCTCTTATTGTTTACCTTCCTGTGCGCGGCAGGGTGGAAATTTACCGGGCTGGAAAGTTATTAAAAGCTGAACTTTTAGAAGCCGGTCGTCAGCAACTGGATACCCGCAGCCTTCCACAGGGGGCATACAATCTGACTATTCGTGTTTATGACGGCACTCAGCTTCTTAACGAACAGCAGGTATTGTATGTGAAAAGTAATAGTCTGCCTGGTGATGATGACCCTCAATATTTCTTTGAAATCGGTCGTCCTGTGGAAAATGTTACGGAAACCTGGTGGCCTCAAACTGGTGCTGGCTGGGTGGCTCGTGGTGGCTATTCACAGCTGTTGACCGAAACTTCTTCGTTTACATTGGCTGCGACAGTCGAAAATAGTGATGCTCTGGCAGAAGCTGGAATTCTCAACCTGAGTGAATTCTTTGAATTTTCTGGTGGTGTGATGATGGCCAGAGAGAGTCGTAAAGGTTTTTACGGCAATGCTGTCTTTAACAGGGAGAGCTGGCAGCTGCAGGCGCGTTATCGCGAGCTTTCTGAAAAGAAGCAGAGAGCAGAGTCTCACTCAAACAATGCGCTGCTTGGTGAAGGATTTCGCACCGGACAGCTGGATTTGTCCAAAAGTTTTGGTTTCGCCAGTGTGGAAGTAGGAAGAGACTGGCAGAGAAGCCAGTCCCAGAAGAGAACGCAGATTACTGACCACATTCGTTTTGAGTGGCCGTTGCTGAAAGATTCCTCCTTCGATATGCGATTGACCCTTGATGCATCCAGCGCACAGTTGGCTGACGGTAGAAATTCTCAGGTATTGGCGAGCCTTACGCTCACCCACCGGGAAGGGGTTCGTACAGCAACTGTGAAACAGAATCGGCAGGAAAATAAAACGCAGGGCAATCGAAATGTCTCCCTGACGACCCGAGCATCTGCACGGTGGCAAAAGCTGGAAGCTGCCGGGCAAACTATTACTGCTGGAGGTTATCTGGAAAAACAAAGGCAGCAGGACATGTTGGGCGGCGATGCGTATTTTGCCGGCAAGTGGTTGGGAGGACAGGTGGCACTGAATCGCTCCCTTCCTGAGCAGGGACATGCCGTAACCAACTATACCGGCAGTTTCAGTACCAGCGCTTTGGCCCGGCCTGACAATGTTTCTATTGGTGGTGGCCGCTTGAGCGACAGTGCTGTGCTGGTGGCATTTGACGGTGATGGGGAGGGATACTTTGATATTCTGGTGAACGGTAAAGCCGTGACTTACGGTCGGGCCGGAGAGGTGGTACCTATTGTACTTACGCCTTTCCGTAAGTATGGGCTTTCCATTAAAGCTAGAGGAAATAATTTCTCGGATTATGACGACACTGAGCAAAGCGTGACACTTTACCCCGGCAATGTGGCCCGCGTTTCCTTCTCTGTTGTTCAGGTTTTTCCAGTGCTGGGGCGTTTGTATGATACAGATGAAAATATTCTGGATAGCGCTATTGTGGAAAATGTTCAGGAGCCGGTTCTTACAGATAGTCATGGTATTTTCCAGGCCAGGGTTCGACCTACAAAAGAAATCCTGAAAGTTCAGAAGGCCGACGGAACACACTGTGAAGCTGTTTTACCAGAAAAGAATCAAAGACGTATACGGCGGGGCGTGACTTTGCTGGGACGTTTAATCTGTAATCCTACTGACTCTTCTGTGGAGTAGGCGCGTATTTAGGCAGAGTATCTTTACCGTTAAAGATTTTTTTTATCGTGCTTTCATCCTGAGTATTCATAACAAATTCAACCTCCCCTTCCCACGGCAGTTGTAGTTGCCAGCTGGCTCCTGCGTATATACGCTCCCCTTCCAGTTTTTGGCACTCCGAAGTTTTAGCCGGATTACACTGGCGACCACTTTCCAGATACACATTACTGTTGCCATCGTTGAAGAGAGTGAGAGTTTTTCCTTCACGCTTACCAAGAATGCTGAAGACAGGCTTAACAGGCCGAACGATAACCAGCAGTTCATAAGATACAAGAACCTTCACCATATCCTGATCGCCTTTGAGGCGCCCAGTGGCAGGCTCTACAATCACCCGGTAGATGCGTTCCTTCTTTTGCTCTTCGTCAAGGTTGAGCAGGCGAACAGGGTTGCTCTGATTACCTTCAAGAGCCATACGGGATGGTGTGGCGATAAGAAGAGCGTTGTCTGGGTCAATCAGTGGTCGTCTGGATTCATCCACTCGCCCGGGATTGATAACTTCGTAAACCGATATTCCTACATAAGCCTTGTCGGACGAACCATTCAGCACATTGATATCGGTGTAGTACTCACCATCAGGTTCAAATTCGATGATGGCGCGATCTACAGAAATATCTGCCAGTGCATGGAAGGTCATTATTGCCAGCAGGCTTGTGAACAGGCGTCCGTAACCCATGTTTTTGATTCTTACGTTATAAAAAAGACTTAAAAGGAAGCATAGATCATCTCCTCACAGATGCTTTTAGGGTGGCAGAAAAGTGCTACCTGGTGACGCAGTTTGTCACTTGGTGACTTTCCGGATTGTCAACGACGTATCAAATTTCTTCACTTTGTTTTGTGAAACAGTTGTCGTTTGTGGAGGGACGGTTTGTTACTATTGACTGGCATGACTTTTGCGAAGTGTCTTTTGAGTCAATCGTGAGTAGTAAGACAAAAAAATTTGTGATACGACAACTGGCTGTGGCTCTGTTGTTTCTGGGGTGGGCTCAACTTGGCTATACCGCTCCTGAGTGTGAAACGGTCAACTTTTTGGGGTTTCGTGGCGAATACTGCCACGAGATCAAAGAGCTAGAAGACATTGTGATTAGGCCATCGGAATCTGATCTGCAGGACAATGCAGGGGGAAGCCTGATCGTTAATGAGAGCTACTGCCATACCTCCACACGCAATGGCTCAGCCTGGGATTTTCATGTGAATTTTCAGTCTGGAAGCGGTGCGGTTGACCTTGGCAATGGCAATTACCGCCTGAGTTCCTCTACAGGTAGTTCCTTGCCAGTCAATGTTCAGTGGCGGGGAAGCTCAAACTCAGGCTTCGAAGCGTTTGATGCAGGAACAACAAGCAGCTCAATACCTGGAGCCGTTAGCTGTGCAAATTCAGGAGCACAAATAAGAGTAGCGGTTGCAAGAAGTGCTTTAAGAAACGCAAAGCCGGGCACATACAACGCAACCCTGAGAATGCAGCCGGAGGTAGATACATATTTCTCCAGCAGAACGTTTACACCAGTGAATTTCGCGATCATGTTGCCGGAACTAACAAAAATAAGCCGACTGGATGATATGAGCGTAACCCAAAGAAATGCAGATGATGATGGCTATGCGCAGGATGAAAGATTCTGTGTCTTTGTCTGGGGTGGTGGTGATTACAATATTTCAGCCAGTGGTGGAGTGGGAACCAATGATCCATTCCTGCTGAGAAATGGAAGTCAGAGCCTGGCTTACGATGTACAGCTCTCAACAAGAGCGAATGGGAACAGATTACAACCCGTTTCTCCCGGGCAGGCACTGACTGCCAGCGGAGGCAGTTCACTTCTGAGCTGTGGCAATAGCGACAATGCCCGGGCAAGAGTAGAAATATCAGATTCGGTAACAGCGGGTAAACCAGCTGGAACCTATAGCGGAACACTCTATCTAACGGTGGAGCCAGCCTGAAGGCGCTCACTCCAGGGTGTGATTACTAAAACAAGAAGCAATAAAGGTTGGACTATGAAAACAATGATACGCAAAGCGTTGGCAGTGGCTGTATTGGCTGGGGTTTCTGGTGGAGTTATGGCTGGAACCTTGGGGGAAACCTCAAATGATGATTTTGTGATCACATATACACAGGATGCTTTGAACCGGATTTGGGGACTAAAGGACGTTACGATAGAGGATCTGGATACAGCTACAGCTCCAACTGGTGATCCTGTTGCTTGCATGTATTCGAATGCCGATACCGATGTTACTGTGGCTGCTGAAAACGCAGGAAGTAATGCGTTTCTGCTTAGAATTAACTCAGATGACACAGCAGGTATTCCATACGAGGTAACTCTGAAAGATGCCAGTGATGACAGTTCTCTAGGTACAGTGAAAGCAGGCAGTACTTCAATAAATATCGACAATGATTTTTTTGATACACAACCCTCTCCATTAGCGGCAAATGATGCCTGCACCACTGGAGGGAATATCAAAGTATCTGTGACTGCTAACTCCTCAGCAGGCGATCCGTATCCAGAAGGTACATATAAAGACACTATAACTCTGACTGTAAGCGCCAACTAAAGTCGCGGTTTGGACTTTTGATTTTGTTTCGGCGGTTCAGTGTTTTTGTTGGAATTATTTTTCTGACTTTCGCTGGCGCATTGCCAGCGAAACCTGTTTTTATCGCTAACAGCAAAATCCCATCCGGCTTCGAATCCTTGAATCGTCCCCAGCGTTCGCTGGTGGATATCTACTATGGCGGCCGATACATCACGTCTCAGGTCGCCACCTTTACTTTTGAGACAATCAAGCTGCCTGCTCCAAAGGATGTGGTGGGGCGAATTCGTGATGTCACTGATCCCGAGTTAATAACACGTCTATTGTCAGGAGAAATTCTTGGCAACTCTCAGGAAGTCTGCGCTCCACGGCAAACCCGTGGTTGTGGTCGTTTATCTCCCGAAGTTGTGGGCGTGATATTTGATGAAAACCGCTTTCGGTTGGATGTTTTTATTAATCGCAATTACCTGACTACACGTCAGGCAGATGTTGAACGGTTTCTTCCACCTTCCGATGGTGGCTTTGCTTTTTTGCAGAATTTTTCTGCTACTGCCTCAGGGAATACTTCAAGCAGCAGAGGCAATAATAACTCCGATTATACGGTTAACGGTGTAAGTCTTCTGTCGTGGAAAGAGAACAGTCTTTATGGCAGCTGGGATTACACTAAAAATCAAAAATTAACTGTTGACCGACTTTATGGGCAGCGGGAGTTTGAAGGTGTTGCCTGGCAGGGCGGCATGCTTTCCAGTCGTGGCTTTGGTTTGAGCTTTACTTCCGATCAAACTCTTTTAGGTGGCCGAATTGCAACCTCCGATAATACTCGATTAGACACAGGTTTTACTGGCGGCGTTCCTCTGGATGTTTTTTTGCCAACCCGTGGTCGTGTTGAACTGCGCAAGGATGGCAAGCTTCTCACCTCTCAGTTTTTTGAAGCGGGTAATCAGGAACTGAATACTTCTTCTTTGCCCGATGGTGCTTATGACCTTGAGGTCCGCATTGTTGATGATTTGGGTAATCAAGTCAGTAAAGAAACCCGTTTCTTTGCCAAGCAAAATCGCTTACCCGCTTCTGGCGAGTGGGACTGGTTTGTTGAGTCAGGAAACATCTTAAATCGTACCGCTAATAAAACTTTACCAGAAACCACTGGTCAGTGGCTCAGTCGTGCTGGTGTTGGCAGAAGGCTAGGAGATACCTGGTCCGGCACACTGGCTCTGGCTGCAGATAATGATGAAGCCTTGTTAGAAACAGGCCTGTTTCATGTTGGCAGTTTCTACGATCTCTCTCCTTACGCCATGGTGGATGATGATGGTAATCATGGTTTTGGTGTGGATGCACGAACCCGTGCCTGGGATATATCCCTGAATGGTAACTATCGCAGGTTGTGGAGTAACGCTCCGGCCAGCACTTCAGATAACAATGATAATAATCTGCTTGGGGAAAGCTTTGAGCAGATCAGCAGTTCGGTAAGTTTGCCGTTTTACACTGGTAGTGTGAGTTACCGTTACAGCTACAACAAACGCCAAAATGATGCGACCGAATCCCACGGTATTAACTGGCGTGGTCAGTTGTGGCGTACCAATGACTATGATCTGGATTTTGATCTTGGATTGAGTAAATCCGGTGATAATGAAGTTATTCTGGCGACTCTAAATTTTCGACTGCGCCAGGATCGTTGGGATTTCCGTGCATCCCCTTCTGCGGAATGGAGCAAAACTGGTAACAACAAAGATCGTGACGAAAGGCTGCAACTCACGACAAGCTGGAACGATGACGATCTTTATGATGCTGATGTCAGGTTTGATGCCGGTATTTCGAAAGGTTCAGATCAGGATCGCTTCAATACCAACCTTCGTTATGCCAACCATTTGGGAGCCGCTAATCTGGCTTTGGCTCATACCCGTGCTGGTGACAGCCGGGCAACTAGCTATAGCTTGAATATGGGTACAAGCCTGATGGTCAATAGCGACTATGTTTCCGTTGGTGGTGAGGATCGTGCCCAAAGTGCTGTAGTCGTTTATATCGAAGGCCGGGATGGGGATCGGTTTGATGTAATAGTTGATGGTCGTCGTGAAACTTATGCGGTTGTCGGGCAACCAACCCTGATTCCTTTAACACCATACGAACAATATCGAATTTCCCTCAAGCCTGCTGGCACAGCCATGTATCGGTTTGATGAAAAGATTCAGGAAGTCACACTTTATCCAGGCAATGTTGTGCGTATGGAAGTAGAGGCTCTACCTTTGCGGTTGGCCTTTGGACGGATTCTGTTTACTGGCTTTGGTGAAACCGGAGGTCGCATCACAGGAGGTATGGCTCCGGTCACGTTAGACGAATATGGGTTGTTCCAGCTGGAGATTCAGGCCAATACACCAGAGTTGCGCGTTGAACTGGATAATGGCTGGGCTTGCCGGATCCAGCTCCCGAAAGACAGTGGTGAAGATATTCTGAGATTGGGAACTGTGAAACTCTCCGAAACGGATTGCCAGCCATGGCTGGACGGTGAACTGGCGATCAGCCAAACGGAATAACAATAATAAATGTGTGTGGTGTTTTGTTGAGAGTTCTTTTTTTCTTTTGCATTGTCTTACTTCAAACTTTTCCTGTTCTGGCGGACGACGACTGCCTTCTGGATAATATTGCCGATTGTGTACAGAATGGCTCCTGGGAGATGAAGCTTAAGCGCCTGTACGATATTGATATGGGGCAATGGAGTGGGCAAGCCATACTTGATGGTTCAACCCAGCCAGCAACAGACGGGCGTCGCTTTTGTATTCTTGCCTACAGGCCTCAAGGAGGAGGACGAATTGTTCGAGATTACAATATTGATGTGACCGGGCCTTTCGAAGATTCGTCTTATGTTCTGCGGCAGGGAAGTAAAAGTCTTCCAGTCACTCTGACGTTAAAAGGGCAGAAATCCGCCAACTCTTATATTGATGATTCTTTGGCAAATGGCACTGTTTCTGTTGATGGGATTAATTCGGAATCTCAATGTAAGAACTATGAATTCTCCATTATTGCAGAGGTGAGCAGTACCGAAATTCTTAATCGTACAGCGGTTGGGCGGTATCAAAGCACGTTCGCGTTAGTTGCATATTCCACAGAAGGCTTCAGCCAGACAGTGACCGAAGACTTTGTCGTCACCCTTGATGTTATCCCCGTGTATCAGGTGAACCAGTTGCAGGATGTGGTACTGGATGAAAACAAAATCACACCAGAGAACCGGGTTTATGAAGATTTGGATTTCTGCGTGTTTGCCATGGGCGCAATACAATACAAGATGTCGTTACGTTCACAGGTACGGCCTTCTTCATCTTTCGAGTTACAGAGTGGTGGAGACTCTATTCCCTATCGGGCCAGAGTAGAGCTGGATGACGGTACCTGGAATGACTTTACTCAAGCCGGTTCAACATCAGTGGGAACATTAACAGGCAGTGGGGTATTGAATTGTGGTGGCAGCCCGAACTCAAGGATAAGAATTGATTTTCCAAAGCCACAGTTAGATGGACTTACGGCTGGAACCTACACAGATACCATGGAAGTGACTGTAGAGCCTGAATGAATCAATAAATAGTTTCACCCTTTTTTCTGTCTCTCTTTTTCTCTGTCATGGAACTGACTTCATTTTGAAAACAAATCGAGATACCTTCTTTGTGTAGTCCCCTTCAGTGATAACACGAGAAAACAATGACAATAACAAGACGACGCTTCTTCCAGGGCGCGGCCTTGGGGATTGCTGCACTTCCCCTGTTAAAGAGCTATGCCAGTGCTCATCAGCCTTTCCGCCATGGCATTGCCAGTGGTGACCCACTGGCCGATAGAGTCATACTCTGGACCCGTGTCACCCCCGATCAGGATCCACTATTTGCCAGCGCTATTGTGCCCTATGAATGGCAAGTTGCACTTGATCCAGGAATGGCATCTATTGTTCACACAGGCTCAGGCGTAACAGGTCCTGAAGTGGACTACACCGTGAAGGTTGATGCCGATAATCTGGTACCAGGAACCACATATTATTACCGTTTCTTGTCTAATGGCGTTGAGTCTCCCATTGGGCGGACGAAAACTCTGCCAGTTGGGCATTTAAACCGCATGCGTCTGGCTTTTTGTTCCTGTTCCAATTACCCAGCGGGATATTTCAACGTCTATAAAGAAATTGCCCGTCGCCCCGAGCTTGATGTTGTTCTTCATCTTGGGGATTACATTTATGAATATGGGCCTGGCGGTTTTGGGACTGGAAAAGACCTTGGCCGTGACCCACTTCCAGCTAAGGAGATTACTGCACTTCAGGATTACCGGTTACGTTATGCCCAGTACCGCACCGACCCTGACTTGCAGGAAGTTCATCGCCAACATCCATTTATCTGCATCTGGGATGATCATGAATCGGCCAACGACGCCTGGAAAGGTGGAGCGGATAACCACGATGATGGCGAAGGTCGTTGGGAAGATCGTCGCACAGCAGCAATTCAGACCTATTTTGACTGGATGCCCATTCGTGAGACCGGCATTGTTGACCAGTTTGGTAGCCAGTCAATATACAGAAACTTCCGTTTCGGAAACTTGATGGATCTGTTTATGCTGGATACCCGGCTGTTTGGTCGGGACAAACAGGCCAGACCATTGGATGCCCGCACCGCAAAGGACACTTCTCGCACACTGCTTGGCGAACAACAGGAACAGTGGCTCCATAATGGCTTGAGCCAATCTCAGCGGGATGGTGTTCGTTGGCGGGTTTTAGGGCAACAGGTGATGATGTCGCAGCTGACAATCAACCCTGATCTGCCTATCAATATGGATCAATGGGACGGTTATCAAGGTAGCCGTGATCGACTGTTTGACCATATTACCGGACAGGGTATTGATAACCTGATGGTACTCACCGGAGATATTCACACTTCCTGGGCTTTTGATCTGGCAGAAGATCCTCATCGGATCAGCCGCTACAGCCGGTTTAGCGGGCGGGGAGCGATTGGGGGTGAGTTTGTAACTCCGGGAGTAACATCTGGCCTGGGCGATAAATCTGGTTTAACAGAGGCTGCTGGTCTTGCGGTAGATGGCATTCTCCGGAATTTGAAGTGGGCCAATATCTCCGAGCGCGGTTATGTATTATTAGATATCAGCCACTCTCGTTCCAAGGCTCACTGGTACCATGTTGATACAGTAAAGAGTCCTCACTACTCTGCGTACCTGGCTCGTATGTACAAACAGAAGGCGGGAGATAATCATATCCACCGAGCCTGGAGAGAGAGCTCTGCCAGTGACTATGATCCGCCAGCACCTGCAATGTACAGTGCTTTGGGTAGCTTGCGCAGTCGCTTTATGGTTTAAGTCTTTTGGTGTGTGATGGGTTGAGTAAAATCACTCAGCCCATCATCCATTATCCATCATTGTTAAAGTGGAAACTGCTGAGTCTGCTCGTTCTGTCCATCAAACAGTCCGTATTCAACAAATCCTTTCTTATTTTGAAACTCTCCCGGCAGCTGGAGAGTCCAGCTCTGACCAGCATAAACCCGACTGCCTTCTTCTAGTTCTGAGCATTTCTCTTGTTTGGTTTCCCGGGATGCTTTTTGAGAAACACCTTTCGGGCAGAAGAGGCCATTACGCAGCACCACATTAATATTGCCAGAGTTCGAGAAAGTCATTTCTGAACCTTTGCTCTTTGCAGAAACTTCAAAGTAAGGATTCTCTGGGCGAATAAAAGCCAGCACCTGATAGGCAACAAGAATCTTTACCGCCGTTTGGGTAGCTTCCAGCTCACCAACAACCGGGCGGAAGGTAATACGGTAAACCTCTTCCACTTTTGGTGCAGGATTCAGGCTAACCAGTCTTACTGTTTTACGGCCTCCGGGAGCAACAATGCTTTTCCCCGGTGTGGCGAGAAGCTGCATTTTATCCGGGTCAGTAATTCTTACTCGTTCCTCGTTCTCGGTACCGGGGTTTTCAACTTTGAAAATCTCGGTTTCCAGATAGAGGTTCTCTTTGTCCGGGTTGGTGACCAGAATATCCTGACGCGGCAGTTTGTCTGCATCGAAGTAAACAATCATACGATCAAGCTGCACACCGGAAAATGCTGACGAGGCAAAAAGTAATGAGAAAGCGGATAGTGCTGCGGTAATTATTTTCATTATTTACTGCATGTTTGGTCATCTACATAAACAGGTTATAACCGGATTTTCGGAACGACTCAATGAAGATTTTACTCAGGAGCTATAAGGATTGTGGCTGGCTGCTTTGAGGGTTGGCTATTTGGGGTAATCGCAACTGTCTGTTCACTACAGTCAGATGATGTCAGGTAGGTCACGGAGTTTTTGTTAGGTACCGAGGTGTATCCGGAGAAGGTAACAGTATGTGGAGAGGGGCGTTCACTACCTCGCAGCGGTAGCACTGACGTTGAGTAATAATCAACGCCACGACCAGTAATACAAAATGGTTCTGGTGTGTTGCTGAGAGTATCTGGAGGAGCTTGAACTTCCAGTTTTGATGGAATAACCAATCGAATAGAGAAGGATGCCGAGGAGGTTGTGCCAAGCGAACCTTGACTGGCTGCGAAGGAAATATTCCAGCTGACAAGAAGTAAACACAAAATAAGAGTTCGCACGGGCCAACCTGAAAGTGCCGATCACCAGAGTAACTATCGACACTTTCCAGCTGGAATTAAGGAAGTTTACAGACCTCTGGCAAACCCCTGTTGACGCCAGGCTTCATAACTGACAATGGCTACAGCATTCGATAGATTCAGGCTGCGACTGGTTTCCAGCATGGGAATACGCAGTCGGTGTTCCGACGGAAAACTGTTGCGTAAATCGTCAGGTAAACCGCTGGTTTCTGAGCCAAACAGCAAAATATCTCCTTGCTGATACTCAATCTGATCATGAGGGCGACTGCCTTTGGTGGTACAGGCTAAAACCCGGCTGTTGGGTACGGCTTCAATAAAGGCTTCATAATTCTTGTGAACAGTCACTCGTGCCAGATCATGATAATCCAGCCCTGCCCGGCGCAGTTTCTTCTCTTCCAGATCAAAACCCAGAGGTTCTATCAAATGAAGCTGGCAGCCGTTGTTGGCGACCAGCCGAATCAGGTTGCCGGTGTTGGCGGCAATGCGGGGCTCGTACAGGGCGATATGAAACATGCTGAGCAGTTTAATCTCGATTCACAGAACTGCGCATTATAAGCGTATTGCGCTATTTAAACAGGATATCACTGCTACGAAGAGGCTGGTGACAGCAATTGCAAAGCAACTCTGGGGTTAGCGGGTTGTTACTGCATTTGTGGGTGAGTTCTATGGCACTGGGTGTATCAGGTGCTTCAAGCCAGCGTTTGCCCCACTGGTGCAGGGAAAGCAGCAAAGAGTAAAGGTCATAGGCTTTGGGTGTTAGCTTGTAGGAGTATCGTGGAGGGCTCTCCTGGTAGTGCACACGAGTGAGAATGTCGTTTTGAACCAGTTTTTTTAGCCGGTCAGCCAGAATGTTTGTGGCGACATTCAACTCTTTATGAAAAGTGTCGAACCGGTCGGCTCCCATAAATGCGCCGGCCAGAATCAGTGATGTCCAGCGGTCACTCACAGCATCAATCACATGAAACAGGGTTTTATCTGTGGTGCCGTTGTTTTTGATATTGCGGCTTCTTCGTTGCTGTGTGGGAAGATCACTCTCAATAGAGGGCTGCTGGTCATTGGTTGTGTAATGAACATCATGAACGCAGATTTCTTCGTGACAGAACCGGCAGGAGTAAATGGGCTGGATGGCTCTATTGCAGTTTTTGTGGATAAGCGTGCGGGGAAGAGGAGCCGCTTCTTCTTTCGCCCACTTTAATTCCCAGAGCCAGGCGGCAATAGCCAGAGGGTAAAGTGACAAACCTTTATCGGTCAGGCGGTATTCAAACCGGCGAGACTGGCTGATAGGGTTCCGATAAAGAACCCCTTGCTCCACAAGATTTTGCAGGCGCTTGGTTAGAGTTCCCCGGGAAGCACCTGTACTCGCTAATAACTCTTCAAAGCGATGGCGACCAAGGAACATATCCCGTAATACCAGATAGCTCCACTGATCTCCCACAATATTAAGAGACTTTGCCGTTGCACTGGCTGTAATCAAAGACAAAGGTGATTTCATAGCGGCTCTGTTTCCTGTGAGCGCCATTTCTACCATCATTTACATTCGTCAGCCAGTGCCCGTTTAACAATCTTCCCTACAGGGTTTCTTGGTAGCGCGGTAAGGAAACGGGTTTGTTCAGGCAGTTTATATTTTGCGATATGGCAGCCTTCCAGATATTGGATGACTTCCTGTTCAGATATTCCCTTATCAGGAGCACAAACAATATGTGCAGCTATCCGCTCACCCATAATCGGGCAGGGGTATCCGGTAATAGCGGATTCGTTAATATCCGGATGAGCATTGAGTAAAGCTTCAAGTTCCGCAGGCGCGATATTCATCCCGCCTCTGATAATCAATTCCTTGCATCGGCCGGTGAAACGATAGAAATCAGTTTGCTGGTTATCTATTTCAAACAGATCGCCGGTTCTGAAAAAGCCATCCGGTGTGAATAACGCTGTAGCGTCGTCCATTTCAAAATAACCGTCGAATACGCCAGGCCCTTTGATTTGCAGCTCACCGGCCACACCCGGTTCTGTCACTTCTTCATCTGTTTCAGGGTTTACTAATCGAGATCCCAGAATATTGTTTTTTCTAGGGAATAAACGTGCCCGGCAGTGTGCATCTTGAGTGTGAAGCGGGCCGCAAAGCAGAGATGTGCCTTCGTTGGAACCGAAGTGATTAATAATCTCGATTTCAAAATGTTCTTTGAACCCAGCAACCATCCAGTCATCCAGCGGTGCTGATCCAGAACCTATTGCCCTGAGTCCGGAAAAGTCTACAGCATTAAACAGCTGCTCATTCTTGAGAATAGTATTAAGCAGTGCAGGGGGCGCGAGTGTGTAGCTGATGTCCTCAGTGACAATCTGCTTCAGGTAAACCGGTAAGTCCAGAGGGTGATGAAGTACCAGCTTTCCTCTGCATAACAGCCAGCTCATAAAGAGTCCGCCAATGGCCGCCATATTAATTAACGGAAATGGATTGAGCAGGTTTTCCTGAGGCAGAATGTCAGAACTCTCGTAAGTCATTCTGCCAATGGCTTTCCACTGATTGTGGGAGCGAGGGATGCCTTTAGGGTTGGCTTCTGTGCCAGACGTCCAGCAGATGGTGAAAACTTCATCGGCAGATTGATCAAATGTGCTGAGATATGTGCTCAGGATTTCTGTATCACTTTGTTTTTCACACAGCTCATCGAGGGAGATCACATCAGCATCTTTGCCATACCAACACATCACAAGTGGTTGCTGTGTTAGTTGCTGTGTTAGTTGCTGTGTTAATTGTGACCCTACATTTTTTACAGCGGCTTGCAGGTGGCTAAGCATGCCTTTCTCTGAAAAAACAGCAGAGCCTATGATGGCTTTGGGCTGTAATGCTGCAATTATGGATTCCAGCTCATGTTCCCGATACTGCATAGCCACTGGGCTGATGATGGCGCCAATACGGGAGCAGGCCAGATAGAGAGATACCAGTTCTACAGTATTGGGCATTTGAACCAGAATAATATCTTCCTGCTGGATACCTTGTTGCAGCAGTACAGCTGCAAGGTTATCCACAGACTCCGAAAGAGCGGCATAAGTAAGACGTTGAGGTGATGTTCCTACCAGTGCCGGTTTATTGAGGGGATCAGCAAGTGCAATTGCATTTGGATATGACTTTGCGTTGTCATAGAAGAAGTCATGAATTGTTTTCTGATCCCAAAAGCCTTGCGCGTGATACTTCTCGATACTCTCCTGAGGGGAAGTAATCATGGTGATACCTTTTATTATTTTTGGCTCTTTCGCAGGTTGGCTGATCATTTCTGAGCCTCCTGTCGAATTTTCAGAT
>NZ_CAMZOG010000039.1 GCF_947331445.1 Parendozoicomonas sp. Alg238-R29
GGGCGTGCCGCTCAACGCATTTAAAATATTGGAATGTGCATTATTAGGAAGGTTTTCCTTTCACCTTTGCAAATATTAACTGTTGAGGTTAATTGCTGGTAAAAATAACAAGTCAATAAAAGCAGTTGTAAAAATACGTAATTATTAATAATGCAAAAGTCCGCGGTTCATTTTTGCAATGTCGCTATATGTATACGTCTGTGTATCTATATTCTTATATCAAGTCTGAAAATTGACTTCATTAAATACCTCTCAACAGCCAAGGGTTCTGTATGTCTAATGCTCCAGAAAACCCAGCCGTCAGTCAGGGGACCAGCCAGACACATAATGACGATCACCAGACTCCCACTGGTTTGTTATGTCTGGTTATGCTTCTGCAGTACCTGAAAAAGCCCGCCGACCCAGAAACCCTGCATCATGAATTCTGCCCAACAGGGCAAGATATGGATGCTATCACCATGGTGCGGGCCGCCAAAAAGCTTGGAGTCAAGGCACGACAAACGACGATTAAAGCCAAACGCCTAGAAAAGGCTCCTTTTCCAATTATCGCCAAAGGGAAAGATAACAAGTTCTTTATTATTGGAGCTATTAAAGAGGGTGAGGCTCTTGTTCAGCAGCCGGGCAGTCAGCCAGAACAGTTAAAAATTGAGGAACTCTGGGAACGCTGGGATGGCGAAGCCATTCTGATGACCAGCCGGGCCATGATGACTGGCAAGGAACGCAAGTTTGATCTCTCCTGGTTTATTCCGGTGATTGTGAAATATCGCAAGCTGTTTAAAGAAGTTCTGCTTGTCTCCCTGTTTATTCAGTTGTTTGCCCTGGTCACGCCCCTGTTCTTCCAGGTGGTGATGGATAAGGTTCTGGTCAACCGGGGGTTAACAACACTGGACGTTCTTGTGGTGGGGCTGGTGATTATCACGCTCTTTGATATCACCTTGAACGGCCTGCGAACCTATGTCTTTTCCCACACCACCAGTCGGGTGGATGTCGAGCTGGGAGCGAGGCTGTTTGATCACCTGCTTCGCTTGCCCATATCGTACTTTGGTGCGCGTCCGGTCGGGCAGATTGTTGCCAGGGTGCGGGAATTGGAGAGTATCCGCTCATTCCTTACCGGTAATGCGTTAACGGTTGTACTGGATCTGTTGTTTACCTTCGTGTTCTTCGCAGTGATGTTCTATTACTCGTCAACACTCACATGGATTGTTCTGGGTTCCATTCCGGTTTACATCATTATCTCTGTTCTTATCACCCCAGAACTTCGCGCTCGTACAGAAGAGAAGTTCCAGCGCGGAGCTGTGAACCAGGCATTTCTTACCGAATCTGTCACTGGTATGGAAACCCTGAAATCCATGGCGGTGGAACCTCAAATGCGTCAGCGCTGGGAAGAGCAGCTGGCCGGTTATGTGAAAGCCTCCTTCCGCTCAGTGGTATTGGGTATTTTCGGCAGCCAGTCCGTGCAACTGGTGAGTAAGATCGTCACAGCCCTGCTGTTGTGGAAAGGCTCCCAACTGGTGATTACTGGACAGTTGAGTGTTGGTCAGCTGATTGCTTTCAATATGCTCTCCGGCCAGGTGGCCATGCCAATTATACGGTTGGCACAGTTGTGGCAGGATTTCCAGCAGTTCCGTATCTCTCTGGATCGTCTTGGTGATGTACTGAATGTTCCCGGAGAACCACAGCAGAGCCTGAATCGCCCAACACTGCCACCGATCAAGGGCGATATTGTTTTTGAAAATGTTCGCTTCCGTTATTCCCCCATTGGCCCCGAAATTCTGCAGGGCGTTGATCTGACCATCCCGGCCGGGCAGGTGATTGGTGTTGTGGGTCGTTCTGGCTCCGGTAAATCAACGCTGACAAAGCTGATTCAGCGGCTTTATATCCCGGAATATGGTCGGGTGATGATAGACGGCAATGATCTGGCACTGCTGGACCCGGCTTGGCTGAGACGACAGGTAGGCGTTGTGTTGCAGGACAGCATCCTGTTCAACCGTTCGGTGAAAGACAATATCGCCCTGTCTGACCCAACCATGCCGATGGATCATATCATTGCGGCCGCCAAACTGGCTGGTGCCCATGAATTTATCCTGCAACTGACCCACGGTTATGACACTGAGATTGGTGAACGGGGAGCGGGTCTTTCCGGTGGCCAACGACAACGTATTGCTATTGCGCGTGCGCTGGTCACGAATCCTCGCATTCTCATCTTCGACGAAGCGACATCCGCTCTCGATTATGAGTCGGAACGGGCTATTCAGGACAATATGAAAGCGATCTGTGCTAACCGTACAGTGATCATCATTGCCCACCGTCTCTCCACTGTTCGTGGCTGCGACCAGATTGTCACCGTGGAAGATGGCAAGGTGATTGAACAGGGCTCCCACGAGCAGCTCCTGCAGCAGGGCGGGCGTTACTCGATGCTCTGGTCTGCCCAGATAGGGGAGACAGTCTGATGTTGGATTTCATGAAAGGCATGGGGGAAACCCTGAAGAAGTATCGTGCTCTCTGGAAAGCCTCCAAGGAGCACCATGATGCCCAACCTCAGGTGGAGCGTCAGGGCAATGAGCTGGAGTTTCTGCCCGCCGCAGTAGAAATTCTGGAAACTCCCGCCTCACCACTGGGGCGCACGGTTTCCATCAGTATTCTTCTACTGTTCATTACCGCCATTGCCTGGGCCTGGTTCGGCAAGATTGATATCGAGGCCGTGGCCCAGGGGCGCATTATTCCCAAGGGGCAGGTCAAGGTTGTTCAGACCCTGGATATCGGCAAGGTGGAAGAGCTGCTGGTGACGGAAGGCGAGCATGTCGAAAAAGGGCAGCCACTGGTCAAGCTGGATCCGACCGAATCAGAAGTGGATGTACAGCAGATCAACTTTGAAATGGTCAATGCCCTGCTGAACAAGTTGCGCCTGAACCTGCTGCTCTCTGTCCTTGATGATACGGATGTTCAAACCATCCATTACCAGGAAGAGCTGGAGAAGGCTTACCCCGAACTTGGCAGTAAGGTGTCGCCTGCACAGGTTCTTCTGCAGCAGCAGCTTCTGGGGCGTGATTTGGAAACTTACCGCTCAACAGTCTCCTCTCAGGCTGCACAGGTTCAGCGACAGGAGGCGACTATCAAGGCAACCCGTGCCGAGATTACCCGCCTGGAAACCCTGAAGCCGCTGTTTGATGAGCAGGAAAAGTCGATTCGGTCGCTTCTGGATAAGGGACACATCTCTCATATCGAATGGCTGGCCTCCAAAGAACAACAGGTTGAAACCAGCCAGAACCTTCTGGTGCAGATGAATCGTCTGGAAGAAGCCCGGGCTGCGCTTGTTGCCGTTAAAAATGAAGGAATGCGCCTGAACAGAGAGTTCCGTCGTGAGCGCCTCTCCCAGTTACAGGAGTACAGCACCCAGGCCCATACCTCAGAGCTGACCCTGACCAAAGCCATGGAGCGGGAACAGAACCGTTATCTTCTCGCACCCTCTGATGGAACTGTGCAGCAGCTGCAAGTGCACACCGTAGGTGCTGTTGTTCAGTCTGCCCAGACACTGATGATTATTGTTCCCGATGACGCAGTGCTGGAAGTGGAAGCGATGGCTTTGAACAAGGATATCGGCTTCCTCCATGAAGGTCAGCATGTCGAAATCAAGGTGGAGAGTTTCCCTTACACCCGTTATGGCCTGATAGACGGCGAGCTTCGCCACCTGTCCCGGGACTCGGTGGAACAGGAAGGTGTGGGCCGGATTTATCCTATGCGTATCCGCCTGAATACCACCCGCATTCTGGTTGACGACCATTGGGAGAAGCTGCAGCCCGGCATGGCTGTCACAGCAGAAATCAAAATCGGCAAGCGCCGGGTACTGGAGTACTTTCTCGCGCCTTTCCTGAGATATCAGGATGAGTCCCTGAAAGAACGATAGACGTCGCATGAAGGCCTGAAGATAGCGCAGTTATTCAGCAGTTGTCGTGAATTCGTTCTTCTGCGTGCTCTGCTGAATAGGCATAAGCAAGGGAGCGTTAAGGCCAGGACGGTAACGATCTGACTGTAGCGGTCAGACCCGATAAAACACACATAGGTTCATTCAAACCAAACAGGACAAATGTCCATAGGATTGAAACGTATGGCTACTCAAAGTAACACCCCATCTCCGGATGATGTTGAAGTACAAAAACTCAACGAACTAGCTGATGTTATCCAGAATGACTTGATGGCTGACCTGGTCAAGAGTCTCACAGCACAGCCGGTTGCCAGTGATGAATCTGATCTGGATCCGACAGTGTTGATTGACAAGACGCTGGCCAGGCTGGATGACTACCCTCAGGATTCCGAGATGGTGCAGGCTCTGAAAGCCACACTGCAGGATCAGGAGGTCAGGGATGCACTGGCAGCCTATAGTCGTCTATCCCAGGGGAAAGGTACCCTGGCTGATGTTGAGCTCATGAATAGCAGCACCTCAGCCACAGATTTTGGCAAGGCTGAAGAGAACGCAGCAGAAGGTCTGGAAGAATCCGCTGCTTCCAATCTGGGTGAGGGTGCCACCGCTGCACTGGAGTATGTTCAGAACAGTCGCATACTGAAAGCGGGTACCTCTTACAGTTTGTCTGTTGCCGGTACCTCCCTGGCGGCTCTCAAGCACGGGACAACTCTCAGCCGCTCCCGTGGTGCTGCGACGTCTGTGGATGATGCGATTGATGTTAAGGCAGGCAAAGCCGGCCCGGCTCTCAGTGGTTTAGGGACCGCGACAGGTTTTGCTTTTAGTGCCCTGAGCGTAAAGGCCGGTTTTGAGAGTGTGCAAGAGGGTAATAAAGCGGATGGTGCCCTGATTATCACCTCCGGTGCCCTGGGTCTGGTCAGTGCCACCTACAAACTGACCGATATTATCGCCACTCGCATTGTTAAGGAAGCGGCTTCTGAGTCGGCTCAGCAGGTGGCACAGTTCTTTGGTAAAGGCGCGGCCCACGCGGGCGTAACGGCGGGCACAAAACTGTCTAAAGCGGCCGCGGGCTTTGCTATTGGTGTGGGTTCGGCACTGGCTGTTGCTGCTGGTGGTGTTTCCCTGACCCGCAACGCCATGGCTGCCGACAGAGCCCGTAAAGAGGGGCAGACGGGACAGGCTGTCATTCTGGGGGTGCAGGCCGGTCTTGACGGTGTGGGTATTGTCCTGGATGTCGCCAGCCTGATTGCGGATTTCCTTCCTGGCCCCGGCTCTGTGATCTCTACCCTTCTCGATATCGTTAACCTGGGTGTTACCGGTGTGAATATCGGGCTTGGTTTCCTTCTGGAGGCTGTGACCAACAAAGATGCGTTGCAGAGAAATGCCTTTGCGGATTACCTGGACTCTTCTGGATTCAAGCAGTATATCGCTACCCTGGGAGACAACTTCCGGGAGATGGGCTACGACAGCCTTGAAGTGATCGTTGATACAGACTCCACTGTTGGTGATTTCGGAACCGGTCAAAACCTTAAAGAAAAGGTGAATCGCAAGCTGACCGACAGGGCAGAGCGTTTACCGAATTCTGACGACCTCAGACTGGCTATTCTTGACCAGACAACCGAGGGCCACATTCTTGAGGGCAGGAACAACGACGACTACCTGGATGGCGGAAAAGGCAACGACAAGCTTTACGGCAATGGTGGCAATGACATCCTTATTGGCGGTGGCGGCAACGACTTCCTGGACGGTGGAGAGGGTAATGACCGCCTGATCCCGGGTCTGGGGCGAGACAGCTCTGACGGTGGTTCAGGTGACGATGTTATCAACGTCGAAGTAATGAACGATAAAGCGGTCGACGGTGGTGAGGATAAGGATACACTGGTCACTATCATTAATGACCGGATGATAAAAAGACTGGGGCTGGAAGAGTACTCTGTTGTGACTCACCTGCAGCCTAAGCCCGGTAGAAACTACGGTGCCATGGGTCTTGATGTCGATCATGAAGGGTTGGTGCGCCTGCTCAAAAGCAATAAAGCGAACTACTTTGCACCGGATGATCATGGCAATGTTCACAGACAAGTCAATGATTTCTATCGCAGTGTCTTCAATTACCGCACGAATTTCTCCACAAATTACACCGACGGGAGAATGAGAGACTATCTGAAGGAGAACGAGTTCGTTCTGATGGATGTCGATCTCTCAAAAGACTGGGCACGTGGCCAGGAAGTTCGCTGGTTAATCCACTACAGTTTTAAGCTGGATGATGTTATCGCGGTTGGCTACAGAAAGGATAAACGCTCTTCAAGGCCCACAACCTGGAACTATATGGGGCATGCGGAATATCAAGACAACCCGGCGCACCGTATCACTGAGGCTTTTAATAATCAGGATTTCACTGCTGAGGGTGTTCCTGCCGAGCTGGAGAATGTCTACGTATTAGCCCTTTTGTCGAAAATTGGCCTGTATGTTGATGATGGCGAATCAGCAACCTTGCCCGAACCAGAAAAAAGAGGCCACTTTGCTCCGACTGCCGATGAGGGAAATCATCAGAAAAACGATTTCTATCGCAGCCTGTTCAGTTACCGCACCCATTACTCTACGAACTACCAGGGCCACACCATGGAGGAGTACCTGCGTAGTAATAAGTTTGTTCATTTCGATACTGATTTTTCAAAAGATCGGCATAGTGGTCAGGAGGTTCGCTGGGACCTGTACTACAGCCATGAACTGGATGACATGATCGCTGCCGGGTACAGGAAGGATACGCGCTCTTCAAGGCCCAATGACTGGAATTACATAGGTCATGCTGAGTATCAGGAAGATCCGGTAGGCCGTATCCGTGGGGCCTTCGAAAACATGGTGTACTCTGCCGGGACTGTTGATCCAGTACTGGGTAATGCCTACAAGCTGGCGTTCCTGTCGAATGTCGGAGGCAGCTTTGGTCAAAACATCAGTGTGAAAAACATTGAAAATGTTTACGGTAGTGCGCTGTCCGACATTATCCATGGTGATGATAACGACAACGTTCTGAATGGTATGGTCAACACCGTTACCAAGAAAGATGAACTGTATGGTTATGGTGGTAATGATGTGATTACCATTAACCAGTTTGGTGATAAAGCCGACGGTGGTGAAGGCCACGACACATTAATTGTGAACTCGGACCAGAATTCCCACCTCTCATACACAATAGAGGATGGTACCGGCACTATCACAGAGGCAAAAGCCGACAGTAGCGCAGTCTCCTACAAAAACTTTGAAACTCTGGTTATCCGCAAGGATGACGTGGATGTGACCGGTAGCTCATCAGACGACACTGTTCAGGTTTCTGGCAAGGATACGACTGTTACCCTGGGTGGCGGTCACGATTCGGTGTATGTGGCCAAAGTTGATGGGTTGTCCATAGATGGTGGTGCCGGAAGCAACACCCTGGCCTATACCGGTAACGGTACCCTGGAGGTTGATCTGCAGAAGGCAGGGGATGGTTCCAATAATATTAAGGCCACCCACATCATCGAAGACGACGATGGCAATAAAACCACGGAAATCACTGAAGGCAAGATCAGCAATATCACGAATATTCGTGGCTCAAGCGGCTTTGATACCATCAAAGGTGATGATGAAGCCAACCTGATCAATGGTGGCAGCTTTAGAAACCACCTTGAAGGGCGTGGTGGTGATGATACATTCATTATCGACGCTACAAATTCTGCAGAGTTCAACGGTTCGCCTGTCGTTGGCCTGTTTGATGGTGGCGACGGTAATGATACCGTTGATTTTTCCGGGTTAGGCTACTTGTCTGATCAGCTTGGGGATAAGCCTGGGACGGGGATAAGCAGGATCATTTACACCATGAATATCAATCTAGGGAGTGAATCTGTTAGTTTGTCGAGATATTCTGTCAGGCACACTATTGATCGACATTACCCTGTAAGGGTGAACCTCCGGGAAGATAAAGATCTATTCACACTGAAAAATGTAGAAAACATCATTGCACCCGATGGTACCACAGTAAAGCTGCATGCCACGGGAACTGCGAAAGGGATCACTCTGGTTAGCGGAAAGGGTATTGCGCCAACATCCTTGGGCCAGTACACATATCGCGATTCTGAATTTGTTAGTCCGGGTTATTATTATGAAATCAAGTCTAACCCATGGACACCCTATGGTGTCGAATTCAAGGGCACCTATGGTGATGATACGCTGGTTGTTAACTCCCCGGATGCCAGATTCCTTTTCCTTGGTGGTGATGGTAATGACACACTTTCTTTTGCTACATACAGCCAAGAAGAAGGAAGTGATAAGGTATTAAAGGTGGCTTTGGGGAGCGCCCCCAGCTACATAGGGAATGCTTACCTTGGAACAAAGAATATCGGGGTCTTTGATAAGCTTGAGAATGTGGTAGGGCATGCTGGTCGAGATACTCTGCTGGGCAACGATAAGGACAACGTCCTGAATGGCCTGGGTGGTTATAACGTACTCGAAGGCCGGGGAGGTGACGACATCCTGTCCACAGACGGCACTGGTACCCTGAATGGTGGCAGTGGGGAAGATACCTTCATTATCTCCAAAACTGCACGGGATGTCAGGATTGTAGATATAGAGGATGACACCAGAGATCGCCTGGTCTTTGATGGCATCGGTCAGGATGAAATCTCCCTAAAGGTTGATATCGCATCTGCAGCGCCTGCCTTGTTGTTCCAGGGTAAGGATAACAACGGCAATACTATCACCTACGCCCGTTTTGAGCTGGCTGAATCAGCCCGTTCCAATACCAACTGGGAACCTATTTTTGACCAGATAGTAGCAGGCGTTGGCCGGATTGCTTTTGCTGACGAAAGTGGTGCTGTTTCCTCTTTTTCCCATGAAGAAGACATCCGCAGCTATCTTTACGACCAGCTGGTTCTGACTGACGACCCTGCTGGTATAACAGATAAGCGTGGCAGAGACATTGAAGTTACAGAACGGCACTCTGAAGGCACTGCAGGTGCCGATGTGGTCCGCGTCAAGACCAGGACGCAAGGTCATCACTACGGTACGGGTGGCGATACGTTTATCAACGAATCAACTTTCTGGCAGAGCTATTATCTTGATAATGGTGGTGTTCTCGATGCCAGGCAGGGCGGTCTAACCCTAGTGGCAGCCAAGGAAGATGGCGCGCACATATCCGTTGTTTTCAACGATAAATCAAAGGACTGCGACATCGGTCATCCGGATTATGCCCATAGTAATGCTGTCTATCACCTCTATTTTGAAGGTGGTATTGATATGATCCAGGAAATCACTAGCAATACGATCCATACAACAGGAGGGCGCAGGATCCGAATCTATGATATAGATGGTGTCGTCAATTCGGATCAGGTGAAAATTCATTTGGGCGATCGGCCTCCCATTAGCTGGGATCTGCTCCAAAATCACAGCCATATTGTTGATGACCTGCTTGATACCCTGGGCGAAAACCATCAAACCATTAATCTGGGGACAGACGGGGATGAGACCACATTAGCTTATAATTCTTCTGATTCGTACATTAACCTGGCAGCAAACAATACGCAGTTTCAGGATCACTTCAGTAGAAAGAACGCTTTTGTCCATGGTAACGATCAGGATCAGACCTATAAATTTATCGTTAACGGTGTGGATCCAGCGGCAAAAGCTGTCTGGGATGATGGCGGCCATGATGTACTGGAGGTATTCAACAGCTATGCCAACGACAATAGACAGCTATTCCGCCGGGTTGGTGACAACCTTGAAATTGTCACGCTAAATCGGTTCAGCGAAGAGACTATTGATTCAACGACAGGAAAAATACAGGTTCTTGATCACTTCAGGGACGGTGGTGAAAATGCTGTTGAAGAGTTCCGCCTGCAAGATGGGAGTGAGACGACCACACTCAGCAGCGCGGACATTAGCCAGTTGATTGAAGCAACGGAAGACTTCCTGTCCGGCATTGGTGCAGGCGACATTGGCAAGCTGAATATTAGCGAAAACTACAGTTTCCTGAGTCAGTTCGCAGCCCAGGGCAATAATGCCGATGCCATGGCTGAACTGTTCAGCCAGAATAGGCTCAATGCCTTCAATGAGCGGATGCGTGATGGCGATCTGGATTTAACCGATGCCTATTCCCATAACACCACTCTGGAGCTGATTAAGGATGCTGATAATAAAGATGTTCTGGCATTCAAGACAGAGCGGAGAGGGAAGCCCGTAACCCTGGCTCATATGGCACTGCCTGAAGGGGCGGCTGTTGATGGCTCCTGGGCTCCTCTGTTTGAGGCTGTAACCACTCAGCTGAAAAATATCAGCTTTGCTGATGATGAAGCTTTGGCAACCTCAGAAGCCATTGAACAGTTCCTGTTTGATCAGCTTGTGACTGCAGACGGCGCTGACTATGGATCCCATATGGTTCAGCACAATTCCCCTGACCGTCGTGGACGTTATATTGAAACGGTGCAGGGACAGTCTGGTATTTTTGGAAGTGCTGGTGATGATATCCTCAAAGGCACAGTTAATAATGGAACAATCACCGGTGGTGCTGGCAAAGATCTCCTGTTAAACAGTGAGGGGCTGTGGACGACATTCAATCTATCAAAGGATGATATTCTTGATGCTCGTCAGGGTAGTGGTAAGTTTTACCGCAACGAACATGCAGCGTATTGGAAGCTGGACGATACCAAGGTCATTGTAGGTCAGGATACTGGTTCATACATTGGTTATGAACGGAATGCTGATTTGGGTATGGATCTGATTATCGAGGGCAATGTTGATATGGTTCGCGACTTCAGCACTGCAGAGATACTCTTAAAGGGTGGAGGTTCTGTCTCTTTTTATGGGAAAGGCTCGACTAAACGACTTTTTGATAGTATTCAGTTCACTCAGGGTGATTTTAATAACGGTGAAGCCTTTACAATAAACTCTAATGAACATATCAAAAAGCTGGTTGAGCATATTGCTGCCTTCAAGGCCAGCCATGAAAGCAGCGACTACACCACTGTCGAGAGCACATATCAGGTTAACCACCCATTAAATAACCTGGTTTCCAGCTCGCTGGCTTGATAAAACCGCTGTGACCAAAACCAATGCCATTTGCTGAATAGCGGACGACATTGGCTTTTCCAACCCAAAGGCTGTTTCGGTGACCATCGAAGCAGCCTTTCTATTGTCTATGTTTATTGTCCATTTGCCGGGTGACTGGCAGTTGACATGCCAGGTAGCAAACAATAGGTGGGGGCAGAAACCACACCTCATGGCCAGCACTAGCTGACAGTGGGCGTGTCTGGCGGTAAAATCGAGCCGCATTCTTCTTTTTTGTGCGGATTCTTCCCTTGAGTAGACGTCTCTTTATTGCCATTGCTGTAATCTTTTTACTGGCACTGGTTGTTCGTTTTTCTGATCTTTTTAACACTCCGCGTATTGCAGAGGCCGGTGGTCCCACAATGGGAACCAGCTGGTCGGTCAAATATGTTACCAATAGTACCCCTGATGCTGAGGTGTTGCAGGGGATCAAACAATCGCTGGTGGATGTTAACCAGATCTTTTCCACCTACATTCCTGACTCTGAACTAATGATGTTGAACAAAACGCCAGTTGGGGTTCCGTTTACGGCAAGTCCTGAGCTGTTCCATCTGCTTGAACAGGCTATTCATATTTCCACAATTTCCGGTGGTGCCTATGACGTAACGGTAGGGGCTTTGGTTAACCTTTGGGGATTTGGCAGTGGGTCAGGTTTTCAGAGGGAGATGCCGGAACAGATAGGTGACAATGCCCAGCCTGCTTTTGCCAAGTGGCTGGAGAAAGGACGGGTGACTTCTGTGCCAACACCGGACGCTATTGCCAGGGCATTGGCAGAAACAGGTTATCAGTCGCTGATTCTGGACAGGAAAAACCGTACAATAACCAAGAGTAAACCAGTATTTGTTGATCTTTCCTCCATCGCCAAGGGTTACGGTGTGGATCAGGTGGCCAGAGTTCTGGAGCAATCTGGTCTTACCAGCTATATGGTTGAGGTTGGCGGCGAGGTGCGTCTCAGAGGGAAAAAGTCAGGAGGCGAAGGTTGGAAAATAGCCATTCGTGAGCCGGTACTGGAGAGCCGGGTGAATACGGTTGTCTCCCTGGACAATAAGGGGATTGCAACGTCAGGTGATTACCTGAACTATTACGAAGTGGAAGGTGTGCATTTTTCTCACCTTATAGATGCCCGTACAGGCTATCCTGAGAAGCACCGTTTGGCCTCTGTGGCAGTGGTCAATTACGATACCGGTTTGGCAGACGCCTATGCCACTATGTTTATGATCCTGGGAGAGAAAGCTGGTATTGAGCTGGCTCGGGAAAAAAATATTGATGCTTATTTTATCTATCATACGGACAAGGGTTTCACTTCTCGTGCAACTGGTAACTTTAACCGCTATGTCCTTGATAAATAAGTAGATTGGGGTTTTATTATGACAGTTATAATTATGACATTCGGTTTGTTGCTACTCATTATTGCTGGCATGGCAGTAGGGGTTATTTTTGCCAACAAGCCAATCAAAGGTTCATGTGGCGGCCTTGGCAACCTTGGTCTGAAGGAGAGCTGCCCGATTTGTGGCGGCGGTGATGATAAAGATGCACTGGCTGAGGCTCCGGAAGCTCTGTTTTATGATGCGGCTGCGCCACAATCTGAAAATACTCGAGCTATGTAACAGCGTCGTCTGCTGTACCACAGGATGACAATAAAAAAGATAAACCGGTGATCCCGGTTTAAAGGGAGTTTCCATGGGAATAACAAACTACGATCTGATTATTCTTGGTAGCGGGCCTGCGGGGGAAGGGGCTGCCATGAATGCGGTAAAGCTTGGCAAACGCGTTGCGGTTGTTGAGCAAAAGCGTGTCGTGGGTGGCAACTGCACTCATTTGGGAACTATTCCTTCGAAAGCGCTGCGTCATTCCGTTAAACAGATTTATACCTTTAACAACAATCCCATGTTCCGGGAAATTGGTGAGCCGCGCTGGTTCAGTTTTCCGAATGTGCTGAAAAATGCCTATGACGTTATCAACCAGCAGGTTCGGTCTCGGACTCAGTATTATTCCCGTAACCGTATCTCCATGTATTTCGGGACTGGCAGCTTTGTTGATGAAAACACTATTGAGATTGTTGAGCATAACGGTAATGTTGAAACAATTGCCGCCCGCCAGATTCTGATTGCGACTGGCTCGCGCCCATATCGTCCGGCGGATGTGGACTTCAGCCATCCCCGTATCTATGACAGCGACACAATTCTTGAGCTAACCCATACACCTCGACGAATTATTATTTATGGAGCTGGGGTTATTGGCAGTGAATACGCGTCAATATTCTCCAGCCTTGGGGTATTGGTCGATCTTGTTGATACCCGTGATCGTCTGCTGTCGTTCCTTGACAAAGAAGTTTCCGACGCTCTCAGCTATCATCTGCGCAACAACAACGTGATTATTCGTAATAATGAAGAATATCAACGCATTGAAGGTACAGATGATGGCGTTATTCTGCATCTTAAGTCCGGCAAAGTTATAAAGGCCAACGCATTGCTGTGGGCAAACGGGCGCACAGGTAATACTGCTGGCCTTGGGCTGGAAAATATTGGTCTTGATGCTGACAGCCGTGGTCAGCTGAAAGTCAACGAAATGTATCAGACGTCAGTCGAAAATGTCTATGCAGCAGGAGATGTCATTGGCTGGCCAAGCCTGGCCAGTGCCTCTTATGATCAGGGCAGATTTGCTGTTACGAATATCCGCAGTGATAGTCCGGTCAACCAGTTGAGTTCTGTGCCTACAGGCATTTACACAATTCCAGAGATCAGCTCCCTTGGTAAAACAGAGGAAGAGTTAACGGCGGAATCGGTTCCTTACGAAGTGGGAAAGGCATTCTTTTCTCGTTTGGCACGCGCCCAGATTACCGGTGAGACGGCAGGCATGCTTAAGATCCTGTTCCATAGAGAAACACTGGAAATTCTTGGCATCCACTGTTTCGGTGACCAATCTTCTGAGATTGTTCATATCGGTCAGGCCATTATGGAACAGCCCGATGAAAAAAATACACTGAGTTATTTTCTCAATACAACGTTTAACTACCCAACCATGGCTGAGGCCTACCGAGTTGCGGCATTGGATGGTTTTAATCGTTTAACTTGAGTTTATCCGCCAATGGAAAAGCGCCTAAGTGGCGCTTTTTTTATATCTGATCGAATGTAGGGCAGGTAAATTTTCCTATGATGTCTAATCTGACAGGAAAACATCAGGGGGAAGTTTATGTCTGCCGATCAGCGGATGGTGACACGTTTTGGCTTTATCTTTGCCGTAGCTGGGGCGGCTGTTGGTCTAGGTAACATATGGCGTTTCCCTTACATGGCCGGTGAAAATGGCGGCAGTGTTTTCTTGCTGTTTTATCTGTTGTTTGTATTTCTTCTTGGTGTGCCTGCTATGGCGGCAGAGATTTTGGTTGGGCAGGCTGGAAGGGCAACTCCAGCGACCAGTCTCAGGCAGCTTGCTGTCACTCATGGTGGTTCAAGGCACTGGTCTGCTGTAGCGATTATTGGAATGCTGGCAGCACTTATGGTTCTCTCTTTTTATTCGGTTGTTTCCGGTTGGGGTGGGTATTATCTGATTAAGTCCGTTCAAGGTGAGCTTTCCGGATTGAATACTCAGGGGCTTGGGCAATTCTTTGATAGTTTCTTAAGCGATCCGGTGTTGCTGATAATTTTCAACTCCTGTTTTCTGCTCATGACACTGAGTGTGAATGGCCGTCCGGTAGCTCACGGTCTGGAGCGATTGAATTATTTATTGATGCCACTTTTGTATGTGCTGCTGATTCTCCTTGTTGTATACGCTGCTGGGTTATCTGGCTTTGGTCAGGCGCTGGATTATCTTTTTTCTCCATCCTGGGATCACATTACACCTAAAGTTTTAGTGGAGGCCATGGGGCATGCTTTTTTTACATTGGCTGTGGGAGCCTGTTGTTTAATGGCTTATGGTGCTTACATGCCCAAAGGCCAGTCTATTCTGGGAGCTGTTTCAGTTGTTGTAATCTTGGATTTACTGGTATCGATGCTCACTGGCGTTGCCACTTTTTCGGTTGTTTTCAGTGATGGGCTTGATCCATCAAGCGGCCCTGGACTGATGTTCGTGACTCTGCCCAGGGCTTTGGATGCTATGCCAATGGGTGAATATGTTCTGCCGGTATTTTTTATCCTGTTTATTATTGCAACCTGGACATCCTCAATTAACTTGGCAGAACCGTTGGTGGCTTCTACTGCCCGTTTGTTCTCAACATCGCGGGCAAAGGCTTCATGGGTGGTTGGTGGTGTTGTGTGGAGTATGGGTATGATTCCCGCCTTGTCTTTCAATCTGTTGAAGGATGTATCACTGCGAGGGCAGGGCGTGTTTGACCTCTGGACAGGTTTGGCAACCAATATCTTGTTGCCAGCCACCGGGTTTATGGTGCTGGTTTTTGTTGGCTGGGTATTACCCCATGCGATGGTTATGGGGCAACTAGACATATCTGGCAAAGGAAGTACTCTCTACTGGATAAGCCTGTTCCGGTATATAGCACCAGGAATGGTCGTACTTGTAGGAGTCGCAGGCCTCTTCGGTTAACCCTTGTTACGTACTCCTGTAGAAACACAGTATAAAGTGCTGTCAGTGTACGTCAGTATCATTGTTCATCTGTATTAATTGAGTACTCGGGGTACACAAATGAATATTTCTCTTTAACAAGTTTCTGACTATGGAAACAGTTAAACTGACAATGATATTTGAGTGTGCATATTCTTGATTAGAAAAGAAATTTTCGTTCGGTTATCTGCAGGATTTTGATAGAGAATAAGGAGCACGTACAAGGATGTGCTCCTTATTAGGATTTAGGCGGTTTGATCCCAATTTAATCTGTGTGATACAGCATCTCGATAATGTTTTGCCCATTTGCATACTGTAGTGGAAGGGTGTGACCTCAGTGCTTTGACAAGAGATTGATAGGGGGAGTCTGGATCTTCCGGGCAAAGAAACGAGCCAAGCAGGCTTGTTTCCGGAACATTCGCAATATCGATAATATGTGGTATTGGAGAACCAGCCAGCAAATCAGCGGTCGTTGGTATAAAGCGCCTCATTCTGCCCGGAACCTGAAAAATACTTACTGCCAAAGCCACTGGAAAAGGCAGGGGCGTGTCCAGCTTACCACTGTTTAATTCTTGAGCCCCTTCGGTGCTTCCGTAGTAGGCAACCCTTTTCAGTAGCTCTGTAATCCTTTTAACTTGTTCACCCCGTTCCATGGCATGTGCCATAGAGCAGGTTTTGGTATAGGATTGTTTTGCCCGTGTGCTCAGGGTCCAGTAGGACATCAGGCTTTGTTTTCTGGAAGTGATATCTGCGGCCTCACTTCCAGTTTTGGTAAGGTCATTAATTATTTTGGCCAGTTTGGTTAAGCAATCTTCAATACCAAGCTCCTCCGAAGTCAATTCTTCATAACCACTGGGGATCATGGAAGGGTCTGAAAGTACCTCATAGATCTGTGCCATAAGTGACTCAGGGGAATTGGTGGCGTTAAGATGCTGTTGCATTAACCATTCCACTGCCTGCCTCTGACTTTGCGTTCTTATTGGGAAATAGATGAACTTATATAGAGCTGTCTGCAGAGGGGTGTGACCATTTTGGTTTCGTGCTGTAAGGTCTCCTCCAGCTGTGTAAATCAGTTTTATGGTATCCAGGTCGCCACTGATGGCTGCCATATGTGCAGAGGTGTTGCCATCTTTGTTGACCATCCTGGTTAATTCATCAGCGGATTTATCCAGAATCTTGAACTGTTGTGCGGTGGCGGCGGAGTGTGAGTTTTTATGTTGCTTTCTGGCGGCCGGGTAAAGCATACCCAGTACCATATTGGCTCTGCCAGTCAACGCAGCAACATGCAGAGGGGTATTTCCTTCAGGGGTTGTTATTGTTAAATCCCCTTTTCGTTGTAAAACGGGTAGCCATGCGTTGTTTAGCCAGCCCCTGTCGATATTGTCTGAACCTGTTTTGGCGGCGCGGGAATGATCTCCGGCCATAGAGTGAAGGAGAGTGCCCCCGCCATTGACGCCATCAGTCATGTTAATATCCGCACCGTGAGAACAGAGTAACTCCACCATTTCTTGTGTAGTGGCAACATGGAGGCAGGATTGACTGATTGTGCGTTCATCCATCAGATAGTGACTTTTGTCATTAATGTTGGCCCCGGCATGAATTAGCTGTGTGGCACAGGCCAGATTATTTGTTTTTGCAGCGCGCATCAGAGGGCTTTGTACTTTACCTGTTTCATCCCTGTTGTGATCGTAAGCCCATGCGTTGGCCAGACTCTTATCAAGAGTAAGTAGGTGCTGTAATACATTGGGCTGGTTGTGGGTGATAGCCCAATGCACGAGAAATTCCCGGTCCGATTGGTAACCATTGTATTTCCCTTTACCAATGAAACCTTGTATATCACGGCAGTTATGGGCTGTGATCAGGTCTCTGACAGCACGGCACTCAACTGCTCCCAAATCTTCTAGCCTCAGTCCAAACTTGGCGAAGTGTTGGAAACAGGAAAACTCCTGCCACCCTCTCGACTCTAAATAATCTTGCTGCAGAGTGGTAAGAGATTCCTGATCTTCAAAAATCTGTTCAGGATTGGTATTACTGGGCGCAGCTTTATCAGGCTTCTGGAAGCTGCAGTACAGTTCTCTTACCTCAGCAGGAGTAATACACAGGGACGAGATAGGTTGAGTTTTAGAGGGAGAGTTTTTTTTGGGAATGTTGCGACGGCCATCGAATCTTTTAACATAGGCCTTTTTACTCTCTCTTTGCTCTTTCTGCTGTCTCTCTAGGGTTGTTTTATTTTTGGTGTGATGTTTTGCATCTTTCCGGTGCGCGATAGATTCATCGTCTTTGCTGGTGTCGACAACAACGGGCTGTGTATAAAACGGTCTGTAGTCTCTATAGGTTTGCATTGATGAAAATCTCCCAATCTCGTCGAATCTGGATATACAAATGAGCGCCGGGCTTGGAGGAAGTTTCTGACAATAGCGGTAGGCAGCCTGACAAGGCTGTTTATGCCGGTCGTGTTGATTGGCACCAAGTGCACTGGTGCCAGGTGTAGAGGCAGCAAAGGGAGGCTAACAATCTGGGTATTATCTGAATGGCCCATACTGCTGATAATCCAAGATCAAGGTTGATAGCCAGAGCCGTGAGGGGAAGGTTGATAAGCCAGAGGGTGGAGAAACGAATTTTCATAACGGCCCGGTTACTCCCTGTGCCCAGTAGTGACTGGGTCAACACCAGGGAAGCCGAGTCGGCAATAATGCTGATAGCCAGTAATTGCAGAGGAATAACACCTGTTTCCACAAGGGAAAGGTTGCCTGCTAAAAAGATTTTAAGAATCTGCTCCGGAATCAAGAGCAAAGGAAGGCTTAGCAGCGCCATAACAGCAAGTGCTGCGAAAGAAACATCCATTCCCCAGCGCCATGCGCGATGAAGGTTCCCTGCACCAATGGCATGATTAATAAGGGTTGTTGATGCCATACCAATACCGAGCCCGGGCAGTATGAGCAACAGTGAGATATTCACCAGAACATGGCTAACGGCCATGGCATTCGACCCCATGCCAGCAATGAGCCAGAAGAAAACAGCCATTCCCAGGGCGAATAGCGTTTGCTGGGCGGAATCGGGCCAGGCTTGTTGATAAAACTGAATGGTTTTTTCTGGTCTGGATTTCGGTGAAGGCAGGTTGTGTTTTCGTGCGTATCTCAGGGCACCAATGGTATTGATCATTGCGCTGCAATACATGGCGAACAGCGTACCAATAGCAGCACCAGGTAATCCTAATACCGGTAAGCCCAGCTCTCCAAAAATAAGGATATAACTGAGACAGGCATTAACAATATGGGTAGCAACCAGAATTTTCAGATAAGACCAGGGGCTATGGCAGCCATTCCAGAACCCTCGAAAACACAGCATCAGCATGCCAGCAGGCAGGCTGAGAATGCGTATCTGAAAATAGCTTTCGGCTTGTATAGCTATTGCACTTTCGAGTCGAAAACTGCCAATAATCAGCGGAGCGCAGAAAAACAGCAGGGCAGTAAGGGGAATGCCTCCAAGCAAGGTAATGCGAACACCACTTTCCAGAGGTTCCAGAAGTCGAGACAATCGGCCTTGTCCGTGCAATCGGGCTACTCGTGACTGAACCGCCACAGATAAACCGCTGATCAGGGCAAAACAGACAAAGATTGCATAGTTGGCAGTACCGATAGCTGCCAGCGCATCACTGCCTAAATGGCCCACCATAGCAGTGTCAACAAGGTTCAACAGGCTCTGGGAAAGCATGCCGCCAATAATGGGGAAACTGAGTAGCAGAATTGTACTCAGGCGGTTGAGAGGAGTGTCTCCACCAGTGGGTTGTAAAGAGGTCACTCTGGAAGGGCGCACCTTAAATCAAGAACCTTAATGCCAATAGCTGATAGCTATTGGCATAGCTGTAAAGAATAAACGATTACTCTGGATTATAATCCAGAACCGGCATCAGCCAACGTTCTGCTTTTTCAACGCTCCAGCCTTTTCTCTCCGCATAACTCTCTACCTGATCCTTCTGGATTTTACCAACTGAGAAGTAACGGGATTCCGGGTGAGAGAAATACCATCCGCTGACTGCTGCGGTAGGCAGCATGGCGTAGTGCTCAGTCAGGGAAACACCAATTTCTTTCTCGGCATCAAGAAGGCGGAATAACTGCTCTTTTTCAGTGTGATCTGGACAGGCCGGGTAACCGGGAGCCGGGCGGATACCCTTGTAGCGCTCTTTGATCAGTTCGTCATTAGTCAGACTCTCTTGGGTATCATACCCCCATAGCTCAGTCCGGACTTTATGGTGCATATATTCCGCCAGAGCTTCCGCCAGGCGATCTGCCAAAGCTTTTACCATGATACTTTGATAATCATCGTGCGCATCTTCAAAGCTTTTGGCCAGTTCTTCTGCACCAAGACCGGCCGTCACAACAAAGCCGCCAATATAATCCTCAATACCTGAATCTGCTGGGGCGATGTAATCGGCAAGACAGAAGTTAGGTTTGCCATCAACCTTCTTGGTTTGTTGACGCAGATGATGAAGATTAACTTCGTTATCGCCATCCATCAGGCGAATATCATCCCGGTTGATCTGGGATGCTGGCCAGAAACCAATCACGGCTTTTGCGGTAATTTCATTCTTCTCGATAAACCGATCCAGCATAGCTTGGGCGTCATCAAGCAATTTTCTTGCCTCGACACCAACCACTTTATCGTCAAGAATCTTGGGGTATTTACCGTGCAAATCCCAGGATATAAAGAAGGGCGTCCAGTCAATAAAGTCCCGAAGATCACTGAGTTTGATCTCATGGAAAACTCTTTTACCGAGAAATGTTGGCTTAGGAGGCTGATAACTTTCCCAGTTGATGGGGGTAACCATCTGATCGAGTTCAGAAAACTTCACTCGTTGTGCATTGGGGCGGCGATTCTTGTGGCGTTCACGAACTTTGTGGTATTCGGCCTGAACCTCGGTAACAAAGGCAGGCTTCAGTTCTTCACTGATCAAAGTGGTGGCAGTGCTCACACTTCTTGAAGCATCGGTAACATAAACAACCTGATCATTTTGGTATTGCTGTTCGATTTTCACGGCAGTATGGGCTTTGGAGGTTGTCGCACCACCAATCATTAACGGGATATGGAAATCCTGTCGCTGCATTTCCTTGGCAACATGAACCATTTCATCCAATGAAGGGGTAATCAGGCCAGACAGACCAATAATATCAACCTTCTCCTCAATGGCTGTCTGCAGAATTTTCTCAGCAGGTACCATGACACCAAGGTCAATCACTTCATAGTTGTTGCACTGCAGCACTACGCCAACGATGTTTTTACCGATATCGTGAACATCGCCTTTCACGGTAGCCATCAGGATTTTGCCCTTGCTCTGAACCTTTCCTTCTTTTGCTGCTTCTATAAAGGGAACAAGGTGGGCAACAGCCTGTTTCATAACACGGGCGCTTTTTACAACCTGGGGCAGGAACATTTTACCGGCACCAAAAAGGTCGCCGACCACGTTCATGCCGTCCATCAATGGGCCTTCAATCACCTCAATGGGACGCTTGGCAGCAAGGCGTGCCTCTTCGGCATCTTCCACAATAAAGGTGGTAATACCTTTAACCAGCGCGTGTTCAATACGCTTGGCAACGGGAAGCTCTCGCCAGGCCTGATCTTCTTTCTGATCCTGCGCCTGACCATCCCCACGGTATTTTCCAGCAATTGCCAGCAGGTTTTCGGTGGCATCTGGAGTTCTGTTTAGAACTACATCTTCCACGGCATCCCGCAGCTCTGTTGGAATATCTTCATAAATTGCCAACTGGCCGGCATTCACAATACCCATAGACAGGCCAGCTTTAATGGCGTGGTACAGGAATACGGCATGAATCGCTTCCCGTACCGGGTTATTGCCACGGAAGGAGAAGGAAACGTTACTGACTCCGCCGGAAATCATGGCATGGGGCAGGTTTTTCTTAATCCATGCGCAGGCCTCAATAAAGTCAACCGCGTAGTTATTGTGCTCTTCAATGCCGGTAGCAATGGCGAAGATATTGGGGTCGAAAATAATATCCTGTGGCAGGAATCCGATTTCATTCACGAGGATGTCATATGAGCGCTTGCAGATTTCAATCTTGCGCTCGAAGGTATCGGCTTGTCCTGTCTCATCAAAGGCCATCACTACAACCGCTGCACCATAGCGATGACACAGGTGTGCTTGATGACGGAAAGATTCTTCACCTTCTTTCAAACTGATGGAGTTAACGATGCCTTTGCCCTGAATGCATTTCAGGCCTGCTTCTATCACGTCCCACTTTGACGAGTCGATCATGACTGGAACGCGGGAAATGTCCGGTTCAGAGGCAATCAGGTTAAGGAATCGGGGCATGGCGGACATAGCATCCAACATACCTTCATCCATATTGAGATCGATTACCTGCGCGCCATTTTCAACTTGTTCTCTGGCAACATCGAGAGCGGTATCGTAATCGTCTTCCTTGATCAGGCGTTTAAAGCGGGCGGACCCCGTGACATTGCAACGTTCGCCAACATTCACAAAGAGCGAATCTGCGGAAATAGTGAAGGGCTCAAGACCGCTTAACCGGCAGGCAGTCTCTGGTTCTGCAGGTTTACGTGGTGTTACGCCTGCAATGGCCTTCGCAATGGCGCGGATGTGGTCTGGAGAGGTTCCGCAGCAACCACCAATGATATTGACCAATCCGGATTTGGCGAATTCACTAACCACTTCAGCCATCTGTTCTGGAGTTTCGTCATATTCACCAAATTCGTTGGGAAGGCCTGCGTTAGGGTGGGCACTGACAAAACTGGTGGAAATGCGAGACAGCTCTTCAACATAAGGACGCAGCTCATCGGCGCCCAGTGCACAGTTCAAACCAAAGCTTAAAGGCTTGGCGTGGCTGAGAGAGTTATGAAATGCCTCAGTCGTTTGTCCGGACAAGGTTCGGCCAGAAGCATCGGTGATGGTTCCGGAGATCATTATGGGCAGTTCATAGCCCAGCTCTTCAAAAGCGCTCTGAACCCCATAAACTGCAGCTTTGGCATTCAGGGTGTCGAAAATGGTTTCTATCAGAATAAAGTCAACACCGCCTTCAACAAGGGCAAGAGTGGCTTCCTGGTAGTTATCAGCCAGCTCATCGAACGTTACATTACGGAAGCCGGGATCATTGACATCAGGAGAGATAGAAGCCGTTCGGCTGGTAGGGCCTACCACACCGGCTACATAGCGGGCAACACCAGTGGCTTTTGCAACTTCATTGGCGGCTTTGACTGCAAGGCGGGCTGCTTCCCGGTTAATTTCCGGTACCAGATCTTCCATGCCGTAATCGGCCATGGAGATACGGGTGGCGTTGAAGGTATTGGTTTCAACGATATCTGCGCCCGCCTCAAAGTAAGCCTTATGAATGTCGGTAATAATTTCTGGCTGGGTAAGAACCAGCAAATCGTTGTTACCTTTCAGGTCTGAAGGCCAGTCTTGAAAGCGTTCACCACGGTAATCCGCTTCTTCCAATTTGTAGGACTGAATCATGGTGCCCATGGCGCCATCAAGAATAAGGACTCTTTGTTTCAGTGCGGAAGTAATGTCTGTAAGGCGCTGCTCGCGATTCATTCGGGGGCGGGTCCTGCTCTGTTCTGCTTTCGTTATAGGTCCGCTTTATGTTCATTCAGGGTGCAAGTGAAAGCGGCCACTTCTATGTGCCGCAGTGTAACAGATTGCAGGTTGTGAAAGAAAAGAACCATAAACTCTGAGGTTATTACCTCCAGACATTTCTGTCTGTTTGGCTGAATCCAGGAGAGGTAATATACGCCCCAGCAGGGATGATTGGGAGAAAAGGGGCTCAGAGCAGGGGGAGCAAGGCAGTGATGTGTATCGGTGTTTTTACGAGGATTTGGTGGTTTTCTGAAATATGACTCTGCTTAATAATGTATGGGGTTGCCCCTATACCTGAGTGGAAGGGTTGGACTTTTCCCTGAGCCTATATAAGCGTAGAATCGGCAATGTAATTAACAGAGGAAGACCACTCTTGAGCACTCCGGAACCTGTAATCGATTTTACTGAAGGCGCCCAGAATTACCTGAAAGAACTGTTGGAAAAGCAGGGTGCTGAAGGTATTGGTGTACGAATGTTTGTCTCCAGCCCGGGTACTCCCCACGCAGAAACCTGTTTGGCCTACTGTAAGCCGGGGGAGGATAAAGAGGGTGATGTTTGTATGAATCTCACCTACTTCAACGCATTTATTGAGAGTGATAGCGTTCCCTATCTGGAAGATGCGACGGTTGACTATTCGGCAGACAAAATGGGCGGGCAGCTCACCATTAAAGCTCCCAATGCGAAAATGCCCAAGGTGAATGACGACAGTCCGCTGGATCAGAAGATTAATTATTACCTGCAGACTGAAATTAATCCTGGTTTGGCCTCTCACGGCGGGCAGGTGCAGCTAGTGGAAATTGATGAAGACGGCTATGCAATCCTGCAGTTTGGCGGTGGTTGTCAGGGATGTGCCAGTGTTGATCTGACCTTGAAAGATGGTGTGGAGCGTACGTTGGTTACCCGTATCCCCGAACTGAAAGGGGTAAGGGATGTAACAGATCATTCCAACCGCGAGAACGCTTACTACAAGTAATGCTGTGATGGAGTAGAAGAAACGGGCTTTTTGCCCGTTTTTTTATATCTAAAGTTTATAGTCCTGCCCCTCCAGATATCGCGTCACTTCTACATTTAAAGGCCTTAAAGGTTTGGTGCCTTTCGGCTTTCTCCCTTATTCGTCCGTTTGTCTACGGTCTCATTTTTTATCAAGCTGATTGAATGGATGGTCTAACTGCTTAAATTCAGTTTTTAATGCCTGCCGCTCTGTTGGGGAGTTTGCCTATCATCGTGAAGCCTGTTTCCGTGCAACCGTGCAACCGTGCAACCGTGCAACCGTGCAACCGTGCCACCGTGCAACCGTGCCACCGTGCCACCGTGCCACTGGTGCAGTCTTTGGAGTCTTTTCCAGAGCTGTGTCAATCTCCCAATGCTTGAGATAAAGGCAGTTTTTTGCATTGACTGGCCGCTCCGAGATGTGCCGTTTATGAGTCAGATACCCCAACTATCTTAGGCTCCGTAGGTTTGCGCCGCTGATCTGTTCTGGGCTCCAGCGCTCTTCCAGCAAGAGCTGAACCGGAATCCAATCAATGTCCGAAAACTGCACTTTCTTTTGCGAGTTCAAGCGTCGACTTCTGGCTCTCATGTTGGCTTTGGTAAAGTGATAAACCCTATTGTTGCGACAATGATTGCGTGTCACTTCTCGGCATATGGTGCTCCGGTGCCAGTCTAAGCCGCTTTACCTTACTCCGCACCTTACCTTACTCCGCGTCTTGCTGTGCTATAGACGGCTCTGGTTTTCATTGTGAATTCTATTTTAGTACCGGTAATTAATATTACCGGCACTAAAATGAATTTTTAAACGGATGAATGAAACCATTAATACTGGTATTATAAAACCAGTATTAATGGTCTCAAAGTGAACGGTTTTAACGGACTTATGCAAGATTCTCAGCGTCGTACCCTGATATTTAGCGTTCTGGACGACATGAAGAGCGAAGGGGAGAAGATTACGGCTCAAAAGCTGGCCGCTCAGGCAAAAATGGGGAAGCAAACCGTTCTCCCTTATTACCGGGAGTGGCAAGAGCTAGAAATCCTGGGAGAAGATGACAGTGTTGAACTGTCGGCGGATTTGATTCGGGTGCTCAAGAGGGAAATTGCTAAAGAGAAGTTTCGGCAAGGTGAGCAGGCGCGCGAGATGCAGGATCAGCTGGATGATGAGCGTGATCACTATGCGGCGCAGTCTGAAGTATGGCGCCAGCAACTTGATGAGGCCAAAGCATCCTTAGAGTTGGAGTCAAAAACACGGGCGGATCTGGAAGAAAAACTTGAAACCATCTCTCGGGAAAAACAAAGCACTGATCAGAGGTGTGCAAGCCTCACCGAGCGTCTTGAGCACCAAGCAGAGCAGCTGGCCAGCCTTGAGGAAAAGTTGGTCCAAGAAGCGGCACGCGCTGAGAAAAACCTGGCAGAGCAGGAGCGTCGCCTGGATGAGGCTCATACAAAAATTATTGATCACTGGATGAAAGTTATTGACGAGGAGCGCCGTGAGAAAGGGCGACTGAATAAGGCATTGGAGAAAAATGCTGCAGATCTTGGCAAAAGTGAGAAAGGGCGTACTCAGTGCGAATCATTACTAGCAGCAGAAAAGGCTGCACACGCAAACACTTTTGAAGAGGTTAAAGGGTTGCAGCAGAAAGAGATCGCCTCTCTTCAGGATCAGAAGACACTGCACAAGCTTCAGCTTGTACTTGGGGATGAACCCGAAAAAGCCGCAAGGGAACTCGTTAATGAGAGCGCGCTTTTAAAAGAAAAAGAGAAGGAGCTTGCAGCACTTGAGAAGGAAAATGCCGAGCTGGCCTCACAGGGCAGCAAGGTCGCAGAGACAGAGCGTGAAAATCGCAAATTGACCGAACAGGTTATAAGGTTGGAAGCCCGCCTTGAAGGTATTCAGATGGCTGGAGCTTTTCGGGTAGAGAAATAATCCCCGCAAAATAAAAAACGCCAGCATGAATGCTGGCGTTTGCAGTTATCAATATCACTCTTTAGCTGACTTCTTTCCCTGCCAGGTAGAGCCAGGTTTCCAGAACGCTATCAGGGTTCAGGGAGACTGTATCGATACCTTGCTCCATCAGCCACTTGGCCAAATCGGGGTGGTCGGACGGCCCCTGGCCACAGATGCCAATGTATTTACCCGCTTTACGGCATGCCTGAATTGCCATGGCCAATAGCGCTTTCACTGCATCGTTACGTTCATCGAATAGATGGGCAATGATGCCGGAATCACGATCAAGGCCGAGGGTTAGCTGGGTCATATCGTTTGAGCCGATGGAGAAGCCATCGAAATACTCAAGGAAAGACTCAGCCAGTAGAGCGTTAGCTGGCAATTCGCACATCATAATCACCCGCAGGCCATTTTCTCCCCTGCGTAAGCCGTTGGTTGCCAGCAGATCAGAAACCTGGCGCGCCTCGCCGACAGTTCGTACAAATGGCACCATGATCTCTACATTGGTCAGGCCCATTTCATCTCGCACCCTGCGCATGGCTCGGCATTCCAGCTCAAAGCAATCGCGGAAGCCTTCGGAGATATAGCGGGAAGCGCCGCGGAAGCCCAGCATTGGGTTTTCTTCCTCGGGTTCGTATAGGCTGCCCCCAATCAAGTTGGCATACTCATTGGATTTAAAGTCGGAGAGGCGAACAATAACCTTGGCTGGGTAGAAGGCGGCAGCGATAGTGGATACGCCCTCAACAAGCTTGTCGACATAGAAGTCAACAGGGCTCTTGTAGCCAGCTATGCGCTTGTCAACGCTGGCACGAATATCAACCGGCAGGCTATCGTAGTTAAACAGCGCCTTGGGGTGAACGCCAATCATGCGGTTGATAATGAACTCCAGACGAGCCAGCCCAACACCATTATTAGGAATAGCGGCAAAGTCGAAGGCGCGATCCGGATTGCCAACATTCATCATCAGCTTGAAGGGCAGTTCCGGCATAGAATCAACAGAGTTACTTTGAATATCGAAATTCAGAAGCCCTTCGTAGATTAATCCAGTATCGCCTTCGGCGCAGGATGCTGTAACCGGCATGCCATCTTTCAGCTTTTCGGTCGCATCACCACAACCAACAACGGCAGGAATGCCAAGTTCACGGGCAATGATCGCAGCATGACAGGTGCGGCCACCGCGATTAGTGACTATGGCTGCGGCACGCTTCATGATCGGCTCCCAGTCGGGGTCGGTCATATCGGTCACCAGTACATCGCCTGGCTCAACGCGACCCATCTCGGAAATATCGTGAATGATTTTCACGACACCACTGCCGATGCGCTGGCCAATGCTGCGACCTTCAACCAGAACGTTGCCTTTTTCCTTGAGAAGGTAGCGCTCCATAGTACCAGCTGCGCGGCTTTTTACTGTTTCCGGGCGAGCCTGAACGATATAAATCTTGCCGTCATCACCGTCCTTTGCCCACTCTATGTCCATCGGGCGCTGGTAGTGCTTTTCGATGATGAGTGCCTGACGGGCCAGATCTTCGACTTCGCTGTCAGTGATTGAGAACTGGTTACGCTCGGACTCATCAACGTTCAGGGTTTGTACGGAGCGGCCAGCTGAAGAGTCATTGGTGTAAATCATCTTTAGTGCTTTACTGCCAAGATTGCGGCGCAGCACTGCAGGGCGGCCAGCTTCCAGAGTTGGCTTGTGTACGTAAAATTCGTCAGGGTTGACCGCGCCCTGAACAACCATTTCACCAAGGCCGTAAGAAGAGGTAATAAAGACAGCATCACGGAAGCCGGATTCAGTATCCAGGGTGAACATGACCCCAGAAGATGCGGTTTCACTGCGTACCATTTTTTGAATGCCAGCAGACAGGGCAACATTGCGGTGGTCAAAGCCCTGATGAACCCGATAGGAGATAGCGCGATCATTAAACAGAGACGCGAAAACTTCTTTGATAGCTACCAGGATATTGTCGTAGCCGCGAATGTTCAGAAAGGTTTCCTGCTGGCCGGCAAAGGATGCGTCGGGAAGGTCTTCCGCTGTAGCTGAAGAGCGAACAGCGACAGACAGATTTTCATTGTCACCCTGCAGGGTTTCCCAGCTGGACTTGATCGCAACTTCCAACTCTGGCTGAAAGGGCTCATCAACAACCCACTTACGGATTTTTGCCCCTGCTTCGGCCAGGGCGCTCACATCATCAACATCCAGAGTATCAAGCAAATCATGAATGCGTTCATCCAGACCGCTTTTTTCCAGAAAGTCGCGATAAGCCTGGGATGTTGTGGCAAAACCACCGGGAACAGAGACTCCAGCGCCGGCAAGATTGCTGATCATCTCGCCAAGGGATGCGTTTTTACCCCCAACAAACTCGACATCATCGGCACCAAGCTTTTCAAGTCCGATTACATAGGCTTCCAAAAGACACCCCCTTAAGAAAACAACCCCTGAACGATATTTTCCAAGTAGAAATTGTTTTTTCCCGCTTTTGGGGCAAAGAACAATTCTGCTTATATAAACCTTCCCGGAAGGAGTATTTCGCAACCCTGAATCCGGGCTGCTTACAATACCGGTTTCGGACGAACCCGAACAGGGGTGAACAAGTATAAACCGTACAAACAGCCATTAGCATGCACGCAGCCTGCGCAAAGGTGTCTTTGTCAGGTGCTGACAGGGAGCGTACTATACGTGCAGCCATAGCGGGAAAAAATACCCGCCATGTGAGTTTACGTGTATATGCCTAGATGGGGCTTTGATTTTCCAACATGATCGAACAAAAAACTCCAACGAGTGTTTTTTTTATCTCTGATGGCACCGGTATTACTGCCGAATCATTTGGTCAGAGTTTGCTGGCTCAGTTTGAACATATTGAGTTTGAAAAAATCACGCTGCCCTACATCGACACAGTTGAAAAGGCCCACCGGGTTGTTGATGAGATTACCCGAGCCAGTAAGAAAGGTGGTCCACAGCCGCTTTTGTTCAGCACTATTATTGATGAAGCTATTGCGGCGGTTATCCGGGATGCACCCGCTTACCACGCGGACATCTTTGATACTTATATGCCAACCCTTGAGAGGCAGCTTAACTCCCACGCGGTTCACAAGGTCGGAAAAAAGCGTTCGATTCATGGAACCAGTGGCAAATACAATCAGCGCATCGAAGCTGTGCACTTTGCCATTGATAATGATGATGGCGCCAAAACCCGGTTTTACGATCAGGCTGATATTATCGTGATAGGTGTGTCCCGTTGCGGAAAAACGCCCACCTGCCTTTATATGGGGCTTCAATTTGGCATTCAGGCTGCGAACTATCCAATTACCGAGGATGATTTGGATATGATGCGACTTCCCAAGCCCCTGCGCCCCTTTAAAAATAAACTGTTTGGCTTAACCATTAGCCCTGAGCGTTTGGCTGCAATCCGCCATGAACGCCGTCCCAACAGTCGTTATTCGTCCCCCAGGCAGTGTGCTCTGGAGCTTCATGAAGTGGAGCAGATGTTTCAACAGAACAATATTCCTTACCTTGATACCACGCATTATTCCGTTGAAGAGATATCAACCCGAATTATTGCTCAGACGGGTATAGAACGACGTGTGAAATAGCCATATATAATTATTGTAAGCTATTGATTTTCAATGACTCTATCTATATTATTCATCTCGTCTCTGGCGAGTTAGCAAAGCGGTTATGCAGTGGACTGCAACTCCATTTAGACCGGTTCGACTCCGGTACTCGCCTCCAAATTGAAAAGCCAGCACTTCGTGCTGGTTTTTTTGTGTCTGTAGAAAACAGAACATCTCCTAATAATCCACTCGATAGAAGGAATTGCCAGTCTAAACTCTTTAGCTAGACTGAACTGGCATAACTAACTACTCAAAATGGATATCCTTTGTCGAATACGCCAGCGTCCACTTCCCTGGATCAGTACAGGAAGTTTATGAGGTTTCTTGTGCCGTCGGCACTGGGTGTTTGCCTTTTCCTTATTCCTTTCAGTAGTGAAAGGGGGCCTACGGTTCTTATTGGCATTATTGGTTATTCCATTCTGGATATTATCAGCCAGTGGCTTCCTTTTCTGGTTGTTGCTGTTATTACAGTTTCCGCTGCTGGCTCTTTGATTTCCCGTTTTCTGGAGCCCGGCTTTATCCATAACAGCAAGCTACTTCGCTCTCTTTTTGATACCTCGCTTTTCTGGATACTTGTTCGTGTTGTCTCAGCTGTTCTGGGAATTATGACATTGGGGGAAGTAGGGCCCGAGTGGCTTTGGGGAATGGAAACGGGCGGCTTGGTATTGTTTAAATTGTTAAGTGTGCTCTTTATATTTTTTCTTCTGGCGGGTCTGTTTCTTCCTTTTCTGTTGGACTATGGGTTGGTGGAGCTTATTGGTGCTTTTCTCCATAAGGTTCTTAAACCGGTTTACCGGATTCCTGGAAGTAGCGGAGTGGATATCATCGCCTCCCTGTTGGGAGACGGAACGGTTGGCACGCTGATTACTGCCAGGCAGTATGAAAATGGTTATTACACTGCCCGCGAAGCCGCGGTCATTGCGTCAACCTTTTCTATTGTTTCTATTTCGTTTTGCGTTGTGGTGGTGAACTTTGTTGGCCTGTCCCACATGTTTCCCTACTTCTATTTCACGGTTATCTGTACATGCCTGATTATTGCCCTGATTCTCCCCAGAATATGGCCTCTCACCTCAATTCCAGACAGTTATCATCCCCAGTCGCAGCGTTCCATGGATGTCGATAAGTATGAATCGTTCCCTGGCTTATCTGGTGCTGTATGGCTTGCTGTTGAAAAAGCCCGGGTTGGACCCGATTTGCAAACCTTGCTTAAGAAAGGGCTAAACAACGCACTGGATATCTGGTTTGTGTTTATGCCCATAATCATGGTCATAGCGACTTTAGGAATGATTATTGGGCAGGAAACCAGCGCTTTCGACTGGTTGGGAGCGCCTATTGTGCCGGTACTGAACTGGCTGGGTATTCCTGAAGCCCACAAGGCAGCCCCAGCTGTGTTCCTTGGTTTTGCAGATATGTTTCTACCGGTAGCGGTTTGTGCCCAGATTGACAGTGAAATGACACGATTTGTTATTACTGCACTTTCAATTGCTCAGCTTATTTATATGTCAGAAGTCGGCGTATTGATTATGCGCTCATCCATACCACTGAACTTCTTCCAGCTGCTGTGTCTGTTCCTTATCAGAACAGTGCTGGCTTTGCCTATTATCGTTCTTTTTGCCCGTTATTATTTTCTCTGAAGCTCGGCCAGGCAGAACATCGCGGACCATCACCACTGTACTGGCCTGCCCGGAATTACCAAGAAGATTCAGCGGTTCCATGGCAAACCGGGACGTTGCCCTACCAGACATAAAGATAACCCGGTGGTTTTCGGGAATATTCAGCAGATCACGCAGATCCTGTTCAGTATCTCATTTCGTGCCTGCACCAAAACTTCGGTGGGAAGTGTCGCTGGCCCTGCGCTGAAGTTATGCGCTCTGTAATTATCTGGCCCATAAAACCTGATTATGCCAATCCTGCTGACTATTGAGGCTACTATCAGCGAAAATAACCGGATATGAAAAAAAGCACGAGATAATTCCTCCTCCCTGCAAAAGCATCGCTAACCATCAGGTTATAGCCTCAAACACTTCCTCCAAAAAAGAGAACTTTCCTTTTTAATTGAGTCCAATAGCCCATGACATACATGAAACATAACGAGCAAAATTATGAGAGCGGTAAGAAAGAGACATTATGATTACGGCAACAAGGAGGAGGTTTCAGGCTCGCTCCCCAAAAACAAAAGATTCAAATATAAACTTGTAGAACCTGCGCCCCTCTCACCATCCCTATCCCTGAATATTTCAATTGATATGACAAAGCTTCAAGCGTTACCAACAAGACAGGTAGTACCGGTTATTCCCTCACTATCCCTGAAGGTTGTAATTGATATGACAAAGCTTCCAGCGTTACTAACAAGACAGGTAGCACCGGTTATTCCCTTAACCTCCGATTCAGATAGCTCTGACGAATCAGAGAGCCAAAGTTCAAATAGCTCTGACGAATCAGAGAGGAGTGACATGGATGGAAGCTTTAGCCTGAGCACACAAAACTCTCCCTCTCCCTGGAAAATTGGTATTAACACAAAGGATCCACTATTTACTGACAAAAAAGGTTTTATTGAGTATTGCAAGACACAACTCGACGAGAGTGATCAAGAAGAGTACACCAAGTGCATTGAAGAGATAGGATGCAGTGAAAACAGCGCACTCACAAAAATAAGAGACAGATGCCAGATGGGGGAACCAGACGCACAAAAAGCGTATGCAGTTTACATCTTTGCCACGCATAGCGAATCACCTTTCACTAACGCAGGTCGCTTTGTTGGTAAAGCAACAGAGAATGCGAGCTACATTCCTGCTGACACCGTAAAAGGTTGGTTCTTTAAAGGTACCGTTGAAGAGACCTATGCCCTGAGCACAATTTTTAACTCACATGTGACTGCGCTTAAAAAGATGGCCAATCAAAATGATGATCAAGGGAGAAATGCGACCTACTGGCTGATCAAAGCCCTAACGGATCACAGAAAAAAAGCAGCAGATGTTGCCCACGAGCTCAATCGACACCCTGCTGTAGACTGTCCGTTTGGATCGAAATGGAGCAGCGTACACATAAAAGTCATATTAGGTTGCACGGTTGATGATCTGATAAAAGACCTCAAACATGCCAGCCATCAGAATGCAGAGCCGTCAAGAGCCTTGTTTTTAATGGCTAATAATGGCGATGATTATGCACTGAGCGAATTTATCAAGTATTACCGTGACACCAAAAAAATTTCATACTCACGTATCGCACAAAAGCTTAATAACCATGTGAAAATCCCTACCTATGGAGAAAATAAAAGGTGGCGTGCCCACATGGTTGAACAATACTTATTGAGTCAACCCATTACCCTTGATGTGTCTCCTGACTATGAAAGGGACACTCGCACACCGAAAAACCAAACTCGCACCAGCTCTTCTAGTAAGTGCAGGCAAGAAAGAGTATTACAGCCCACCACAGCGACACACGGAAAATCCCGGAAGAAAAAACTGAGCCAAAAACCAATCACCCCATACAACGACACAAGCAGTGACTACAGCAGCACCGATAGCGATCATAGCAGTAGTGGTAGCAGTAGTGGTAGTGGTAGCAGTAGCAGTAGTGGCAGCAGCAGCGGTAGTAGCAGCAGCGGTAGTAGCAGTGAATAAGCAGAATAAAGAGGCAACCATTTTTATTCTGCACAACCAAGGCAGGGCTGATAACTGCTTTTGATACGTCAGGTTGGCCAAGTATCCCAGGACGGTTCCCACTCTGAATTCAGGTGTAGAAGTGTGATTACCAAGGGGATCTGCTTCTCTTCATAAACAACCTCATCCTCAGGCTCCTGCACTCGCTCCAGAGTCACCATCAGCCATCCGGATCAAGCGACACCCTTGGTAGCACGACTCTTGGTTGGATATTCAGCCAGCTCCGCCCGCTTGCCGTAACCATTTTTGGTAGCGGTCAGAACAGGATCATCCGTATGCGGAACAATCAGGCAGACAATTTTCTGAGCATTTTCAAGACGAATACCACGAAAACCTGTTGATACTCGCCCCATGGAACCCACAGGTCTTCAGGAAAGCGCACAACCTTACCGGCATTTCTTAAACCTGGAACTCGGGTATGATGAGTTTTCGCTCACAATAATTAGAACAGTGTGAAAACCATGAACGGATTCTTTAAGGATAAAACCCGCCCACTCGTTTTGGGGCACAGGGGGGTACCTTTTGCTCACCAGGAAAACACCATGGCTGGCTTTCACATGGCTGTTGAGCTGGGCTGTGATGGCGTTGAGCTAGATGTATTTGCAACACGGGATGATAAAATCGTGGTGTTTCACGATGAGGATCCGGAGCGCCTGACTGGGGTAAGCGGCTCTATCACTGATATGACCTGGGATGAAGTTTCCCAATTAAGAATCAAGCGCAGAATTGCCCAGAATGAAACTGGAGACGTTTTTCGCACTTACCCTAGTGAAGAGCGGATACCTTTACTTGAGGAGGTTCTGGAAGAGTTCTCAGGTAAGTTGCTGATTAATATTGAAATGAAAGCCTACAGCCCTATGTGGAGCCGCCGAAGAACCGGCAGGCTTGTGGCTGACGTGATTGAGAAAGCGGGAAGTTCAGATAGCGTTATTTCCACGTCTTTTGATTTTTTTATGTTGCGAGATTTGGAAAAGCGCATGCCGTCACTTCATAGCGGTTTTGCCTATGATGATGCAATTGTTGATAGTTTGAAGAAGTGGACTTCAAGGCTGCCTGAGTTTGATAGCGAGATGGCGGAAGCCGCTGGCAATCAAAATCATCTTTCTTTTCTGAATATGCTGCTGGAGTTGAATACTATTGGCCGATTTGTTGGCTCGTCCGTTGTTGGTGCAGAGCATAATCTAATTGATTTTGATACCGTTCGGAAGTTTCATGAGCGGGAGATGTTGATTGGCGCCTATACTCTGTACCCCCTTGATACTCGCACGGTTTCTGGGTCTTCCCTTGACCAGGATGAAGAAGTTAGAAGGTTGGCTGATTGTGGTGTTGACTGGATTGAGACGGATGACCCTGAACGGCTGTTGACCTTGCTCGTTAATTTCCAGAACGCTAATTAACCGACAAGCGCTGTAACACTTCCTAACGTATTAAAGACGGAACTTTAGCCCTTTCTTTTTACTCATAGGTGGCACTATCACTCCTGCAATCCTGCAATCCTGCAATCCTGGTGAGGTGCTGCCTGTGACTCCTTTTGCGATCGTTCGCCCCTGGTTTTGCTGTGTGCTTTCGCTGGCATGCCTGGGTATTGGCCACGCCCGGGCTGATATTATGTGGAAGGACTGTATAGTCCCCGAAAATATGTATGTCACCAAAAATGACAGTAAGGCTAATTTCTCCAAAATGATGGGAAGCTTTGAGGAGCTGGATCGGCAGGCAGAAGAGATGAATATGGATTTGAACTACTACGGGAGGGATTCCTGGGAGGTAGCTAAACAGCGATTTCTTTTCAATCATCCAGCCCCCAGAGTCTCATTTTTGGCCATTATGGTTGATCCACACAGCAAGAATATCTCCCTGATGATTACCAGCGAACACCAGAAAGAGGATTATGACTGGGTCACTGATAATCAGGTTTTTGTCGATGGGAAAAACAATCAGTATGCTGACTTCCGCTGTAGTGGGTCTGTTATACAACTTAGCTGGAACGGGCGAGACTATGATGGCATAGACGCTAATCAGAACAGTTTTCTCAACGAATTCTTTGACTCCGCTGAAGGGAAACTAACAGCAAAGCTGGAAAGCTATATTAATGGTGAAACAGGTCAGGAGTTTTATCTCCTCAGAGTTGCTCAGATGGAGAATTCTTATCCCTATTCAGGGCTTTATGGAAGATTTTCCAAATATAATCAGTCATATGGGCTGGGAGTTTCACCTTATATCCACAATCTTCGGCATAAATACAAACCGGAAGACCCTGGCTGTGACTTTGGCTCTCCCGGTTGCTTAATGCCCATGCTAAAGCCTGGTTATGACCCAATCGACAGAACCAGAACCAATCATGATGCTGCCAAACTGGATTACGACGAGTATGAAACCTCATCTCAAAACAACCTGAAAGATCACCTGCCTGTCGCCATTCATACGGTCAGAGCCCATTTGAGTAAAATCAGAACAGAGTTGAGGGCACTGTCTTTGAGGTTTTCCCGGAATTCCTTTCAGGGAAAAGGTGTTCACGAGCGAATAAACGAATTAGACCGGGCTCAACGCATTGTTGATGATGCAGATATGTCTATGGCCAGCGGCCTGCGGGAAAAAGGTAGCGATAGAGATGTGCACTTTAAAGCGGCTGGCGATCAATTAATGGAGCTGGAGGCATTAATCGGCAGCAATGAAGATATTGCTGGCAATACGTCCAGTAGCATTGGTGATGTGATTGGGGAAACATACGATGCCAAAGTCAAAATTGCCATCATTAAAAGAATGGTGGCCACTCTGGATGCAGCCCGAATCAATGCTGTTCTGAAGCGCCAGCCAGTCAATGCCACAGAAATCAAGAATTCAAAAATTGATTCTCGGATTATTAATGTCCGTCAGTTAAATACCTTGATGGGGTATGAAAATGAGAACGAAGAGAGTGATCAACGAGATGAGGATGACAATTCTGGGGATCTTCCATTAGAAGATGACTTGCAATTGGAATATGCCCAGCAAGGAGATGACGAACAGGGCTGCCTTATGACCGGCAAGCAGATTGCCCACTTTATTCCCAAACGGGTAGATAACCGTTTTGGTTTCATTACTGGTATAGAAGTACGTGTTTCGGATACCTCATCCAAACCGATGGTTTTTCTGAAGTCTTCGCGCACTCCGTGGACCTGGTTCTGGCAGCAGTCTGGCAGGGATTACATGATTCCTGAGGTAGATGTCTGGTGCCGTGGAGCACTATTTGGAGTGGATCATGTCAGCAGGGGAATGGATACAGGGGTTTTAAGAATAACTGTTCGTGGTGTTTACGATAATGTTCGCAAGGAAATTTATGTGGGCAGTATGTGGAGTACCTGGAATGAAGCCTGGCCAATGGCCTATCTGCAAAGCGCCCTGAGCTTTCTTACCCCAATTGGTACTGCGGCTGGCAGTGGGCTTGTCGCTGCGAGTGTAGGCAGCCCGTTGCTGGGCGTTACCCTTGCTGCCGCCAATATCGTTCTGGCTGGCTTGTCGCCTTATGCGCCTCCCGAAGTTAAGTTTGTGCAAGGACAGGCTGTTGAGCACTTTTTATCAAAATATATGTTTATGGGAGACCGCTACTACAACGGATCCATGAATATGACTTACTACAGTACGTTTGGAACCCTGGAGTCAAACGGAAATATTCGCTGACAACTGGATTTTGATAAAGGGTATGGGATAATTTCTCAGGTTTATGGCAAATACCTGAGAATAACAATGGTGAATGTGTCACGGGTTGACCTGAATTTACTGGTGTACCTTGATGCGCTGCTGCGGGAGCGAAATGTGACCCGGGCAGCGGATCAGCTGGGCATAACCCAGCCCGCCATGAGTAACGGTTTGCGGCGTCTGCGTAATTTGTTTGATGATCCCTTGTTGGTCCGTACCAGCGATGGTATGACGCCAACAGCAAGAGCTCTTGAACTGCAGCCTTTGATTCGTCATGTACTGACTGATGTGGAGCAAGCCATCCGGCCTCAGACATCTTTTGTACCTCTTTCCAGTAAAAGGGTGTTTCGGATTATGGTCAGTGATTATGCCGAATCCACCCTCATCCCTCTATTGCTCAGGCAACTGCGCAAAGATGCCCCTAACATCACCTTGGATATGCTGACCCCCAGTGATGTGGATTTTCACGATGTGGAGCAAGGGCGGGTTGATATGGCCATCAACCGTTTTGATGATATGCCCCAATCGTTTCATCAAAGCACGGTCTGGGAAGATGGTTTCTCCTGCCTGATGAGCAAAAAAAACCTGATTCGCCGTAAATTTACACTGGAGAACTATCTGCAGGCACGGCATATCTGGGTCAGTAAAACCGGTATGGGGGTCGGTGTTGGGGTCAACCCGGAGGATGTGCAGAGATTAGGGTGGGTGGACGATGCCCTGAATCGCCTGGGAAAAAAACGACAGATTGCTATTTTTACCCGGCACTATCATGTAGCTATGCAGCTTTCCAGGCAGAATGACCTGATTGCTACGCTGCCAACCCGCGCTGCCAAGCTTATGGCTGATGATCCAGAGCTGGTGATTTTACCGCCTCCCTTTCTTATCCCATCCATTGAGCTGAAAATGGCCTGGAGTCCACTATTGCAGCAGGATGCAGGGCATCGCTGGCTGCGGCGGCTCATTGTTGAGCTGGCCAGCATCCAGAGCTAAGTCCTGAAAATGCCCGGGCCGAAACCATGTAGCAAAACAATATTCCGGGCATCCCGGGCATCACTGCGCTGCCCCATTCTTGCTTACTCCGGCTTTCAATACGTTACATTCACTCACAAGACAGACAACCCCGCTATCAAGACATCGACCCTATGTAGTAAAGCGCCGTTTCATGTGGTCTATAAAAGCAACTTTCCATGCTTTCACTACTTCTGGAACAGGCGTTAAAAATGAATACTCATGCACACTCTGGCTTAACAACCCTGAAAGCTTATGCTTCCGAAACCACTAATACCTCCGTAGAGCCAAAGGCCCCTGATAATGTCAGCCGCTAGCGGCTGGTAAGTAAAATACAGGGGTGGGTCGGTCTAACGGACAATGTTCTATTGACCAATCAGGACATCAGTACGCTATCTGATTGTGAACTCTGCATGCTTCGTCCACTGGGCGATCGTGATGTAAATATGGTAGAGAGTGAAGAGTGTGATCTCGGTGCTCTTTTTCTTTCCAGAAGTAACGCTCCTGTACTATGCCAGTCTCTACAGCTGAATCGGGAAAAAACTCTCACGGTGTTAGGTGGCTCAGATGATTTGAAGACGAAGCAGATACGCCTACTATTTAAGACAAATTTTATCCCCGCAACATCGTCTTATGCAGGGCTCGCAGGCGCCGTTAAAGATGCTAAAAGCAAGGGCTTCGGCATCTCCGATCTCACTTTCAAACTATTTTTGAAAAAAATTCTGTCTATTGATTTCAGCAAACACTTAGAAAACTGTCCGGAACCTCCTCCCAGGAGTGAATGTGTCTCAGATCCAAGTGAGTCAAGAGAAAAGAGGCCACTATCTCCGTCGGGTGCTGATGATCTACACCGCAGCATGAAAAAGATGAAAATAACGCCTTCTCTTACTGAAAGAGATCAGAGTCAGTCATATGAATCAGAATCTATCCTGGTGTTTGCTGAGGTGAGCAAGCCTGGTTGGAAGCAGAAACTGACCCTTGAGCACCTCCCTGTTTTTGAAAAACTTATCTCCCAGATGGGAAATAGCATGTTTGTGCTGGGTATATTTCTGGTTGGTATGGAAGCGACTGAAGAAATAATAAACAATGCCGGATCTTTTGCGGACAATTACACCCTGAACAAAAACATATTCCAACAATGGTTAGAAAAAGGCAATGAGGTTTCGATCGAACGGCTTGCACGCTGCTTAGTGCATATAGAGCGCAATCATTTATGCAGTCAGATCTTTTCAGATTATCCAGAGCAACAGCATGAGCATTTTGAAGCACTCCGACTTCCTCCGTTAGACAAGCAACTTTCTTTAGAGGATATGCCGGCCCTCATGCAAGAAGGGGGGGTGGCTCTCACAGTGGCTTCCAGGTGGGAGGATCTGGGAGCGGAGTTGGGAATGAGCCCAACAGTCCATAAATTAGAGACTTCAAACGTCACAGCCACGTATGCGATCGGGAGACTTCTGGCTGAGTATATTACCAGCAGAAAGGCTACACTTTCAGGCTTGTTATCTACATTAAGGGCTACGGAACAATTCACCGCCGCAGATGCATTGGAAAGGCAATCACGCCTCGACAACCTATAAGTCGAGGCTTCCCCATACGCTAGCAGCCTGTCGGACTGGCCCGTCCATTTGAGTCCTTTTTGATCATATCGGCCTACAGAGCTCATATCTGCCTTCAGAGGTCACTTACTCAAACAGAACGCCAGCGTAACCTCATGAGACAGTGGCTGACTACAAGCCAATAAAGCACCAGAGCCAGCCATTTTTTATCATCGACTTGCTTCAGGTTGAACATTCGGCGCAGGTTGAATGTCAGGCAGACCAGATCCCACTCTTTCGAGACCACTTCCAGTCCCCGCACCAGGAATCGCCGATATCCCATTGCCTCCTTCTGTATTCCGAAGGTGGGCTCTATCGTGCATTTTCGTCGGCTGTAGATGGCTCGCCCTTCTTGTGTCTGCAAGCGCCAGCGCATCCACTCCAAAGCGCTGGCGTCATCATCCGGGACTGGCGGGTCCGGCTGGAAACGCTGCAAGGGGGGCGGGTTGTGCTCATCCCGTTTTATAGCAATGTAGGGTGTCAGTTCTTCTTTATCCACAGCGCAGACATTAGCCTCGCTGAAGTAGCCCGTGTCGGCCAGTAACCCCTCAGCTTTTCCAAGCACGGGGGCCAGTATGCGTAACTGTCTGAGTGTTGGCTCAACTTCTTTTTTGTCATTCGGTGCCTGAGTCACATGACGTGTCACGATCAGACCACTCCCGATGTCTACAGACGCCTGGGCATTGTAGGCTTGTTCGAATGCACCACCGGCAGTGGGCATAATACGAGATTCGTCGTCTGTCAGGTTGACCTGGTCTTTGTCCCCTGCACCTGGTTCCGGTGGCTTTGGCGCTTTGCCGGG
>NZ_CAMZOG010000040.1 GCF_947331445.1 Parendozoicomonas sp. Alg238-R29
CAACGGGTTTGAATATCCATTTATTCATAGAGCTTGACGCCACTGCAACTGGATGTTCGATTCTATCTTGATTGACGCTTTAAGTCCGACAGGCTGCTAGCGGCGCGTTGATCTCTTCGCCTTCGCTTCTGGCTGTAATAATGCGGCGCTCGGCGCGGCGGGCTGTTGTGCGAACCATATGGAAATAGCAGGTTTGGGAAGAACAACCGGGCAGAATAAAGTTCTCCAGAGGGAGGTTTGCGTTGAACGGGTCGACCAGGACTTCGAGGTTGTCGACATGCTCGTCCTGAATAATTTGCCAACCGGGCATAGCCAGTTCAGCACCGGCATCGAACAAACGATGCTGGATTTCAAGCAACGGCTCCAGCAGTTCAGTTCATCGACAGTACCGATAGCTTCCATTCGAGCATGGTCTTTGGGTACCCGACGGCCTTCACCCAGACTGGTTTCTCCTTTGTCGCCTGTGCGGGTATAAATTTTGGAAAGACGGTTGTGCTCGGACATAAGGGCGCGCCTCAGACGGATTGACTCAGTTTCCAGAAAGTAACAGTTCTTCGTAATTGCTGAGGTGATGTAACCCAAATGCTTAATTTGGGGAGACTGGGGAGGTTGATATACATCACGAGTTTCAGTGATAGACCTTAAATACAGTCTACTTTAATAGCCTTCACCTTTCTGGAGGCGTATATGACATTACCCCGAATTCTTGGTTTGCCAGCAGGATTGCTTCTCGGCGCAATAGTTACTCTTCTTCTTGCCCATTATTACAATGTATTGCCATCAGGGTTGCCTGGGGCTCTGGCTATTTGTCTGGTGATAGGAGCCGTGCTCGGAGAGATTGGAAATCGCCTTCCTATTTGGAATAAATATATAGGTGGTGGCCCAATTCTGGTTTTCCTGGGGGCGGCTGGAATGGTTTATATGGGGTGGCTGACAGATAGGGAAATAACGGCCATTACTGGGCTAATTAAAGGCAGCCAGTATATAGATCTGTTTATAGCTGTTTTGATTTTCGGGAACATTCTGGCCATTCAAAAAAGTATGCTGGTTCGTTCACTGGTTGGTTACATTCCGGCGATTTTGCTGGCTGTAACGGGTGCTGCTGTTCTTGGAATTATGGCAGGGCTTCTAGTGGGAATTGCTCCAGAAGAGATCATTATGCTTTATGTTCTGCCTATTATGGGTGGTGGAAATGGAGCCGGAGCTATTCCTCTCTCAGAAATTTATGAATCTGCCACGGGGCAGCCGAGGGATATTTATTACTCGAAAGCGATTTCCATTCTGACTATTGCCAATATTCTCAGTATTCTGGCGTCCTCTCTTTTAGACCGGCTTGGTAAACGTTACCCCAACCTGAGTGGTGAAGGGCTTCTGGTTCGTGGAAGTAGCGCTGAAGAAAACAATGTTGAAAATGATGGTAAATACACCTCGGCTGATTTGGTTGGTGGCTTGATTCTGGCAGTAGTGTTTTATGTGTTGGCTGAACTGTTCGCCAAGGTGTTTTTACCCGGTTTTGGTGATGTGCAGATTCATCGTTACGCTTGGCTGGTTCTACTGGTGGCTGCCCTGAATGTTTCTGGTCTTGTTCCTTTGTCGTTACGCAGCGGTGCTCGGCGAGTGGCTGATTTCTTCAGTAATGAACTGCTGTGGGTATTAATGGTGGGAGTTGGGGTTGCTTACACAAGCATGGAAGAAATTATCGCAGCTATTAACCCAACAACAATTTTTGTTTCAGCTTTGATTGTTGTGGGCGCAATTTTAGGCGGGGCTATCGGAGGCAGGCTGTTTGGCTTCTATGAAATTGAATCTGCTATTTCCGCGGGGTTGTGTATGGCAAACCGGGGAGGCTCAGGAGATATCGAGGTGCTGGCCGCTGCAAACCGTATGAAACTTCTATCTTATGCCCAGATATCCTCACGTTTAGGAGGTGGAATTATTCTTGCCATAGGTGCTGTATTTTTCAGTATGTATGGATGATTGAAAGGCATAGAATATGCGGCTTTCAAGCCCACTTTAGGCGGAACTCATGGCGCTGAAAGCCACGATATTCAAAGCAGAATTGCAAATAGCCGATATGGATCGTGGCTATTACCAAACTCACTCATTAACTACGGCTCGTCACCCTTCAGAAAATGATGAGCGAATGATGGTTCGTATTCTCGCGTTTGCTCTGAATGCTACTGATGACCTGCAATTTACTCGCGGATTAAGTGCTGAAGATGAAGCGGATATCTGGGAAAAAGATCTGGTCGGTGGGGTAAAAACCTGGATTGAAGTTGGCCTTCCTGATGAACGTCGTATGCGTAAAGCCTGTAACCAATCAGAACAGGTGTTTATGTACGCTTACGGTGATAGGGCTGCGCCGGTGTGGCGTGAACAGAATAAAGCGGTACTCCGCCGCTTCTCCAATCTGACTGTTTTCTTTATTCCGGAAGAGCAAGTGTCTGCAATGGCAGAACATACTGAGCGTACTATGGATTTACAGTGCACGATTCAAGACGGAGAAATCATGTTTAGTAGCAATAATGGAGTGGTGGATATCTCACTGGAATGCTGGAGTGATTGATATGTATAGAGCCTGTGGAACAGGCCCTATAACCTCAACTCTTTTTTCTAAGATTGTATCTTTTTTCAGGTTTTGGATAGGGATAATCTGAGCTTATGGTCCTTGGAGGCTTTCTTGGAGATTTTCTTGGAGTTGTAGCCTTTGAACTAGCCGTTTTTTCAGATGAGCCTTCTACAAGGCTTTTTCCCCAACCCTCCTGTTCCATTATCTCGAGGGAGTAAGGCCCAAGGCTTTTATCTCTAGCAAGAACATCCAGTGTAAGGCAATCCAAAAACGGCATGTCTTTTCTTGGCTCGTCTAGCTTTTGGCTTAATGGAGTATCTCTGTATGGATAAGCAACGGCAGTAATTGTACCGACAAGAGTTTCAGCAATATCTAGACGACCACAATCAAGCAAGGGTCTAATTTTTTCGACAAAGAGAGCTAAACCTTCTTCTGTGTCTACGAGAGGAGCTGTCTTCTTTATTGGCTGGGACTGTGAGGCTTCGTTTGCCTTCTTTTGGAGAGCTGTCTGAGGGGCCAGAGAGGTTAGGAGTAGCGTGCGAAGGGAGCTCTGGGCTGTAGTGTAATTCTTTCAACTTGAGTGAGTTTTGCTCAGCGAAGCTCTTTGGGTAGAATTACATACAGAGGTAACGCAATCATGTTTAAAGCCGGTTTTCGGTTTCGGGTATGGTTGCGTTTTTTATGGGTATCGTTGGCTATAAAAACAACAAAACAGTAGTCATCGGGATAAAAACAACAAACTCAGTTGTGATAACTTTACCTGTTTGGTCCACCGGAACGAGATTTCTTCCGGCAGGCTTCCAGACAACCTAAGCTGACTGAGCTACCAAGGGCTGGTTTTCATAAACACTTTCTTTAAGTATTTACTGAAAGGCATTCCCTTCTGATTTCGTTTATGCAAAAACACGACATGAAGAGCTATCACATCTACGGTATGGGCGCGGCACTGGTTGATACCGAGATTGAGGTTGATGATGCCTTTCTCGCAGCCAACGGCGTAGAAAAGGGCATGATGACATTGGTTGATACCGATCGTCGCCATGAATTGATGGAAGCGCTGAAAGACCATCTTGTTCATTCCCGAAGGGCCAGTGGTGGTTCTGGTGCCAACACCGCCATTGCAGCCAGTTATTTCGGTAGTGATGTGTTTTATTCCAGCCGAGTCGCCAATGATGACAATGGTCAGTTCTATCTCAAGGATATGAACGATGCTGGTGTTGCAACCTGCAGTCTGGAAGAAAACGATGGCATTACCGGCAAGTGCCTGGTTCTGATTACCCCTGATGCAGAACGTTCTATGAACACCTTTCTGGGAATCAGCGAAACCCTCTCAGCTCGCGAACTTGATGCCGAAGCTATCAAAGCTTCTGAATACCTTTATATTGAGGGTTATCAGGTCACTTCAGAAACAGGCCGTGCCGCAGCTGTGGAAGCGCACAGAATTGCCAAAGAGAACGGTGTAAAAACTGCTCTGAGCCTTTCCGACCCTGGCATGGTGACTTTCTTCCGTGAAGGTCTGGAACAGATGATTGGCGACGGTGTTGATCTACTGTTCTGTAACAAGAAAGAAGCACTGGAGTGGGCCAAAACTGAAGACCTGGATGAAGCGGTTGAATTTCTAAAGAAAACAGCCCGTACTTTTGCCATTACTCTAGGCAAGAAAGGCGCGCTGGTTTTTGATGGTTCAAAGTTTATTCAGATTGCTCCTTACCAGGTGGAGAAAGTTGTTGATACTAATGGTGCTGGCGATATGTTTGCCGGAGCTTTCCTTCACGGTTTGACGGCAGGTCACGGTTTTGAAAAGGCAGGTGAACTTGCCAGCATGGCATCTGCTTATGTTGTGTCTGCTTACGGCCCTCGTCTTGATCCAGTGAAATACGAAGAAATTCTGACAAACGTTCTTGCTTAACTAAATAGTGTGTGGGGCGTTCAGTGCAAACTGGGCGCTCTATGAAGAGCCGAGAAATAACGCTAAAAACGATTGTTGTCGTAAGAAGAATCGAAGCGAAAAAAGAGTGGGTTTTTTAAGAGGGTGATCTACGGGCTCGGCATCCTTACTAAGCCCACTGATCCGTGTTCCTTGTATAAGATCGTCCTGATCTTCGGTCTTTCCTTAACCAGTGCTGCAAATCCTTTGCAACATATTCCTAATGTTCTTTAACGAGAACAAGCAGGAGCCTTACCTAGCTTCCTTTTACCAAATCCCTTGGCGAACCTGCACATATAGAATATGTTTGATTCCATTAGATGGTAAGTCGTTATAACCACTGTCGTCTGTGGGATATTTCTTACAATTTACCCCTATAGGCAGCTGTTTTTGTTTTCTACCACTAAACGTTGGTTGTTGTTTGGGTATCGCTCTCCTTTGAAGAGTCTTTTTCGTCATCGTCAGAATCGTCATTAAGATCACTGATAGTTTCTTTATCCAGCACAATTTCAACCTTCTCCAGATCAACGACAGGGGCAGACAAAGAATGTCTACTCAACCATTCACAGAGCAAGGGGTTATCATTCTGGAAGCTTTCAGGCGTGTAAGCTCTTAGCTTCTTAAGAGAGTTAGGGATGAGATATTCAATATCTTTATCTTGAATATCTTTGCCTTTGGCTTCATTGGAGTGTTGTACTGCTAAGCGAATGACTCCAGTAAGGCGGTCATAGATAGTAGGGAACTGCCCGCTGAGAATAAGCTCACCCATAACTATGTAATCTGCTGAGTCATCACCTTCCTCTTCATCGGCTTGAGAGGTAGAAGTTTGGTCGTCATCGTCACCCATATTCAGACCGTTGTCTTTTAATTGGGCGATCGCTTTTTCAAGGCTGGCAAGTTCTTCTTTGGCTTCCAGGCTGTCTTTGGCTTTTTCCTTTAACAACGCTAAATACGCATCAGAAACAATTCCCAGATTTTCCATCAGATAACTGTCTGTATTCAAACCTTTACCGGAGATTTCAGCTGTTGTGCTATCGGTAAAGTCATCTGGGTCAAGGTTACCCAGATCATGGGGTGAGCCAGCAACGACCACTCTGAAATTATGATTAGCCATATACTGAACAAGCTCAGGGTTATCGGCTTCGCCATCGTTATTCAGATCAAGAATCCGTTTCAACGTCTCAGCGCTTCTTTTAATGACTTCAGGCTCAGATTTGTCATTGCCAAGAACCGGAATCCCAAAAATAGTATCCTTTACTTCCAGAGACTTCTTCATCTCCTCTTCAGCCTTTCGGGATTCTTTTATGTAGTCCTGAAAATTGGAAGGTTCAGCCTGTTCTACTGGGGCAACAGATTCTACGGGAGCGATAGATACTGCGGTTGAAATCTGGCTTGAAGCGTCGTCAGCCTCGGAGAGTTGAACTGTTACGGCAAGAACAGCTGCCGTAACGAGAGATAGTTTTGGTAGATGGTTTTTGGGCATAGCTTTCACTCCGTACAGACAAAAGGGTGAGGGCTGAATGCCCACGCAAGCAGAAAGACTAGACGATAGTTCTGTATCTGCTATTGGAGAGACAGGCTGTTTTGTAAGCTTTTGTTTTCAGTTGTGTGGAAGGATTTTTAATTGCTTCTACTCTGTTTATTTCCAACAAAGCTCCATTGCTCATCCAGTTGACAGAGGGTTTCCTGGCCTTTTCAAAAGGCAGGCTGGTTACCTCTCTTGGCGAGAGTTTTTTCAACGCTTGATGACTGTATTCTGGCTGATACCCAGTATTCGGCTGGTGTCACGAACATCAGAGCCATTCATTGCCATATCGACAATTCGATCCTGAACACTTGGCTGGTTGCCCTTGTAGACAAAGCTTCTCTGGAAACTTTTAAATGCACCTACTTTTAAATGCACCTAAAGAAAGCCCCAAAGCGTATCAAATACGATCTTCTGGGAGCGTGCAATATCTGCCGATTCCATCACAGTAGCGACTGGGTAATTCTCTGAAGCCATAGAGATCATGGCAACCTTGGGTGGGTAGATAGCAATGTAACTGGCATCTACCGGCCCATCGGTTTTCAGCCACTTACGCTCTGAGTACTCAGCATCTTCGCCACCCTCTCCTAAAGCGATTACCCTCACATTTATCTTTTGTCTTACCCGCTGCAAGGTGTAATTGGGAAAGGGGCGATACAGGTGATGGCGAATACTTTTGGTGGAAAATACACAATATTCTTTGTCAGGCTGTTTGCTGACAGTTGCCAGAATATCTTTGAGCACAAACTCAATACCATCATCTCCCTCATAAAAGCGTACATTACCCGCTGTAAAATCAGGCTTCAGATGATGAAGGCCTGGAATAATGTCGGTTTTCAGGGAATCTATTGTTTGTTCAAGAGCGGCTTTTTTTTCTTCTGCAAGCAGTAACAGTTTGTCAGGATCTTCTGCTCGAAATACCCTCCGCTTTCCTTTCGGGGCGTAGCTTATCACCCCTCTGGCAGCCATTTGTTTCAGGCTTTCATAAGTTGTGCCACGGTTAATGCCGGTATGGCTGGCAATCTCCCGGATTGATGAAGGGCCTAACTGGAACAGAGACAGGTACAAAGTGATTTCCCGTTCCGACATTCCAAGCTGCTGCAGTGTATTTAAATTCATAGGGAGTACAGCTTTATCCATGAACTGATAAGTGTATACTTTTTTGTCAAAAAATTTATGACAAAAAGGGTTGTTTGAAAAAAATATAAGACTAAATTGCGTGTTGCTTTTTCGCTTTGTCAGTAATGCGATGACAGAGGACTGCTCCCAGCGATCAGCTCCTACAATGTTGTTGTGACGTTTACCGCTCTGCACCGGGTGTTTTCCATTGCCTTAATTGCCCTGATTTAACAGGGGCTAAAATCAATGGAAAGCGGCCAGTGCCGGGCTTTTTTGTTTTGATGCATCTGTTCATGCGTTCCAAAAGTGTGGGCAGAATGGAAATCTGTATGAATACAAATGTAATTATTTTGGCAGCCGGACAAGGCAGCCGGATGAAATCTTCCCTTCCCAAGGTTCTTCACCCCATTGCCGGGCGATCCATGCTGGAGCATGTGATTGGTGCCGCTGAGCAAACCCTGGGCGGCCAAAACAATATTCATGTGGTGATTGGTCACGGAGCTGGTCAGGTTCGTGAACGTTTGGCTCAGGCCCAGGTGAACTGGGTTGAGCAAACTGAACAGTTGGGCACAGGTCATGCGGTTATGCAGGCCGCCCCTGCCTGTGAAGGAGCTGATGTTGTATTGGTTCTATATGGCGATGTTCCCATGATCCGCTCCAGCACGCTGCAATCTCTGGTTTCTGCTTGTGATGGAAAGAACCTGGCTCTTCTCACCGTTGATTTGGAAAACCCTAGTGGTTACGGCCGCATCGTTCGTGATGCACAGGGAGCGATTCAGGCCATTGTGGAAGATAAAGATGCTTCCCCTGAACAGAAAGCCATTACCGAAACTAACACCGGAATTATGGCAATACCTGGCTCACGGGTTTCCGAATGGCTGGGTAATCTGAACAACAACAATGCTCAGGGTGAATATTACCTTACGGATATCGTGGCCATGGCTGTTGAAGAAGGTACACCTGTTGTCAGCGCCAGGCCTGGCAGTGAAATGGAAGTGCAGGGTGTTAATAATCGCATGCAACAAGCTCAACTGGAGCGTTTGATTCAGTTACGACAAGCGGAACAGTTGATGGTTGATGGTGTGACTTTGCTTGATCCTGCCCGTATCGATATTCGCGGCAGGCTCACCGCAGGCCACGATGTTGTTATCGACATTAACTGTGTTTTTGAAGGTGAAGTGGAACTTGGGGATGGTGTTCAGATTGGCCCGAACTGTCATATCAAAAATGCCGTAATTGGTGCAGGTACAGTCATTAAATCCAACACCATTATTGAGAATGCTGCTGTTGGCGAAGGCTGCGATGTTGGCCCTGTTGCACGACTCCGCCCAGGTACTCGTCTTGAGAATAAAGCCAAGGTTGGCAACTTCGTTGAAACCAAAAAAGCTCACATTGGTAAAGGCAGTAAAGTAAACCATCTGAGTTATGTAGGCGATGCTGAAGTCGGTGAAGGTGTAAATATTGGAGCAGGAACAATCACCTGTAACTATGATGGCGCCAACAAATTCAAAACCACCATCGCCGATGGTGCATTTATTGGCTCAAATACTGCTTTGGTAGCTCCGGTCACCATTGGTAAGGACGCTGTTGTTGGAGCTGGTTCCACTGTAACGGCAGAAGTTCCCGATGGACATCTCGGTGTTGCCCGCGGAAAGCAGCGCAACATTCCAGGCTGGCAGAAGCCAGTGAAGAAGTCTTAATAGATTCTTCCATCAGAAAACCAGTTTTTATAGTTTAAGGTAAACGACATGTGTGGAATTGTTGGTGCAGTAGCACAAAGGGATGTGGCTCCTATTCTGGTAGAAGGGCTGAAGCGTCTGGAATATCGTGGCTATGATTCTGCTGGCCTCGCTGTTCTCGATAAAGAAGGTGTTATGGGGCGCCTGCGTCGTACAGGTAAAGTACAGCAGCTGGCAGACGCTCTAGCGAAGGAACACGTTCAGGGTGGAACTGGTATTGCCCATACTCGCTGGGCAACCCATGGTGAGCCTACTGAACGCAACGCTCACCCTCATGTCTCTGGCGATATTGCCGTTGTGCACAACGGTATTATTGAGAATCACGAAGAACTGCGTAAGCAGCTGAAAGAGCTGGGCTACACCTTTGAATCTGATACCGACACGGAAGTGATTGCGCACCTGATTCACCATGAGCGCAAAAGCAATGATTCTCTGCTGGCTGCTCTGCAAAGTACGGTTGCTCAATTGGATGGCGCTTACGGAACAGTGATTATTGATCGTCGTGAGCCAAACCACATGGTCGTTGCACGTTCTGGCAGCCCGCTGGTTATTGGCCAGGGCATTGGTGAAAACTATGTAGGTTCTGACCAGCTGGCTCTGCTGCCAGTGACCCACCGTTTCCAGTATCTGGAAGAGGGTGATGTTGCGGATATTACCCGGGAAACGGTGTCCATCTTTGATGCCAACGGTAACCCGGTAGAGCGCGAGCTGGTGGATTGTGATCTTGATCATGAGGCCAGCGATAAAGGTGAATATCGCCATCATATGCTCAAAGAAATCTTTGAGCAGCCAAGCTCTGTAGCAAACACGCTGGAAGGACGCCTGAGTGACAGCCGTGTTTCTGTTGAAGCATTTGGCCACAATGCCCGTGAAATTTTCGAGAAAACCAGAGCGGTTCAGTTGATTGCTTGCGGTACCAGCTATAACGCTGGAATGGTTGCACGCAACTGGTTTGAAGATATGGGCATTCCCTGTCGTGTAGAAATTGCTTCCGAGTTTCGTTATCGCAAAGCATTTGTTCCTGACGATTGTCTGTTTGTCACTATCTCCCAGTCTGGAGAAACAGCTGACACTCTGGCTGCTCTGCGTTTGGCAAAGGAGCAGGGTTTTAAACACAGTCTGACTATCTGTAACGTGCCAGGTTCTTCCATGGTCCGTGAATCGGATATGGCGTTTATGACCCGGGCTGGTGCTGAAATTGGAGTGGCTTCCACGAAAGCGTTTACAACTCAGCTGACTTCTTTGCTGATGCTGGTAACTGCCGTTGCCCGATGCCGTAACCTTATGAGTGAAGAGGTAGAAGCAAATATCGTAAATGACCTGCGCAGCCTGCCTGCAGCTATTCAGGAGGTACTGAAGCAAAAAGATGCCATCACTGAAATGTCTGAAGACTTTTCCGATAAGCATCACAGCCTGTTTCTGGGCCGTGGCACTATGTTCCCCATTGCTATGGAGGGCGCATTGAAGCTGAAGGAAATTTCTTACATTCATGCAGAAGCTTATGCGGCAGGGGAGTTGAAGCACGGTCCATTGGCGCTGATAGACGGCGATATGCCTGTAGTCGTTGTTGCTCCTAACAACGAACTGCTGGAAAAACTGAAATCCAATATGGAAGAAGTCCGCGCACGTGGTGGCCAGCTTTATGTGTTTGCAGATCCTCACTCCCGCCTGGTTGCCGCCGAAGGTGTAAAGGTTATTAACCTGATCGAAGTGAGTCATTGGGTTGCCCCGATAATCTACACTTTACCTCTTCAGCTGCTCTCTTACGATGTTGCGTTGATTAAAGGCACAGATGTCGATCAGCCTCGAAATCTCGCAAAATCTGTTACTGTTGAGTGATGTTTAAGTCGCTTTAAAATTTCGAATCAAGGTAACTCTTATTAAGCTCCTGTGGGTTCTACCTGCGGAGCTTTTTTATGAGGTGTAAATAGTTATCTAATAGATTTGGATAATGATTCCAAAATCATATGGCTTTTCATTGGAGTACCAGCACCTACACTCCCACCCAGTTATTTATCAGGAGCGTCGTATGCCTCACCTCACAATTGTTGCCAATATCATCGCCAGCACAGAAAAAGTAGAGTTAGTGAAGAGTGAGTTGGTAAAGCTTATTGCGGTTACCCAAGCGGAAGAAGGTTGTATTAACTACGACTTACATCAGGATAACGAAAACCCTGCCCATTTTATGTTTTATGAGAACTGGGCATCCCGGGAACACTGGCAGAAACACATGGATACGCAACACCTGAAAGATTATCTGGCAGCGACCGAAGGAGCTGTAGAGTCGTTCATCGTTAATGAAATGAGTCAGGTTGGTTAACAAGGAGAGTCTATAGTGCAGAAGATTATTCTGCTAACTGGCGCGACTGATGGTATCGGTCTGGAAACAGCCAAAGCTTTGGTGTCACAAGGGCACTATGTTTTGCTTCATGGTCGTAACGCGTCCAAACTGCAAGATGTTGAGAACGCCCTTTCTTCTCTATCAGAAACGGGAATGGTTGAGAGCTATGTTGCCGACCTTTCTCGTTTGGCTGATGTGAAAGTGCTTGCTCAGGCCGTAATTGCGAAACACAAAAAGCTGGATGTTGTGATCAATAATGCTGGTGTTTACAAAACACCAAGCCCGGTGACACAGGATGGTTTAGATGTCCGTTTTGCTGTGAACACCATTGCTCCATATTTGCTGACTCAACAGCTGTTATCCATTCTTGGTATCACTGGCCGAGTGGTAAATATTTCCTCCGCCGCTCAAGCGCCCGTGAATTTAAATGCTCTGGTTGGGAAGGATTTACTTTCGTTATCAGACAGTGATGCTTACGCCCAGAGCAAGCTGGCTATCACAATGTGGTCCCGGCATATGGCGCAATCATTAAAAGACACTGGATCTTTGATTGTGGCGATAAATCCAGCGTCGTTTCTGGGAAGTAAGATGGTGAAAGACGCTTACGGCATGGCTGGAAAAGATTTGAGCATTGGTGTGGATATTCTCTGCCGCGCAGCACTCTCTGACGAGTTTTCTGAAGCCAATGGATTGTATTTTGATAACGATATTGGGCGATTTTCTGATCCACATGCAGACGCATTGAGTGTTGAAAAATGCCAGAAGGTTGTTGAACGCATTGAGGCGGTTTTGGCCAGAGATTAACTTCATAACCCCCCGAGTTTTCTCGGGGGGAAACAGAGAGTTAGGCCGCTAGAGGGGTAATCTGGCCTTGGTCGTTCAGTTCCAGTGCTGGAGAAGCATTGGCCTCTCCAATAGCTATATTGCTGGAGCTAAACGAATAACGGGCTTGGTGTTGATTGGCAAATGTAAGAGAGCGGCCAAAAATGCCAGAACAACCGTGGACCACCAGATGGGTTCATAGGTTCCGTAATAGTCGTAGATACGACCGCCTGCCCAGGCTCCCAGAAAGCTGCCAACCTGGTGAGTTAGGAAGACCAGTCCATACAGCGTGGAAAGATAGCGAGCACCGAAAATCTGGCGAACGAGACCAGACGTCAGTGGAACAGTACCCAGCCAGCAAAAACCAATAGCCGCGCCAAACAGTGTGGCTGTGCTGTTGGTTACTGGCAGAGTTATAAAGCTGGCAATCACCAGGGTTCTTGCCACATACAAGGCGGTCATAACATAACGTTTGTCATACCTGTCGCCCATCAACCCCCAGAAGTAAGAACCGAAGATGTTAAATACGCCAACATAAGCCAGCGCCATGGCTGCGGATGACGCTTCCAAACCTTTGTCTGCAAGATAGCTGGGCAAGTGGGTGGCAATAAACATCACGTGGAAGCCGCACACGAAAAAACCGGCGTGAATAAGCCAGTAACCTTTGTGGGCAAAAGCTTCCTGCAAAGCCTGTTTAACAGTTTTAGGTTCATTCTCCGCTGCTTTTGCAGTGGTACCCTGACTCTGGCTGGTTTTCATAAAGCAGGCGAAAGCCACCATTACACTGCATGCCAGTGCAAAAACCTGCAAAGTAGTTTGCCAGTCAAAGTTACTCAGCAAGGCTTCTGCTCCGGGAATCACGGCAAACATACCGAAAGAACCGGCTGCAGTGGTCAGGCCAAAAGCTTTAGCGGTGTGCTGGGCAGGAACAACCTTGGCAACTGCTCCGAGAACAATCACATAACTGGTGCAACTCAACCCTAAGCCAACCAATGCTCCCAGGGAAAGGTACAGCCACTCAGGCTGAGAGGCGACAGATGTCAGATATAACCCAGCTGCGTAAGCAAGAGCACCGAGAGAAATAACGCGGTGTGCTCCCCAGCAGTCGGCAGCCATGCCAACAAATGGCTGGAACATACCAAACAGAAGATTCTGGAAGGCGATAGCAAGGCTGAAAAATTCCCGCCCTGTGTTAAATGTTTCGGATATCGGCATCATAAAAATACCGAAAGACTGGCGAATACCAAGGCTGAAAATCAGTATGGCAATACCAAACCAGACAAGAAGGGGGAATCGAAAAATACTCATTAATGATGGTGCTCGGAGTGATCCATGGAACCAGACATCTGATGGTGCATGTTTTCCTGCTGATGGCAGCCGGCGTTAACGGCACTTCTGGTGAGAGAGTCCAGAAAAACCGGAGAATTATGAACAGCAACCAATGTCAGGCTCAGCAGTAAGAGCATTCTCAAAAGTTGAGCAAGTAAAGATTGGGAAGACATTGCGCCTCTCAGAGTCAGGAAGGCGCGGGATAGTATCCAAATACAAGGGGAGTAACTATTGGTATTTGCTCGTTCCTAACGCTCCCTGGTGCCTTTCGGAAAAATGCTATGTCTTTGATCGACCTGTTTTTATGATGCTCTGGTCAGCGTTTGGAGTAGTTCGGCATGCCGGTGGCCTTGCGGTACGACTGGGAGAACCATTTGGTACTTTAATCCTGACTATCTCGGTAATCAGTATTGAGGTCATAATGATTTCAGCGGTGATGCTGACCGCTGCTCATAACCCGACGCTGGGCCGGGATATGATGTTTTCAGTGCTGATGATTGTACTGAATGGCCTTGTCGGGCTATCACTACTGCTCGGTGGATTTGGGCGTGTGGAGCAGAGTTTTAATCTTCAGGGAGCTAATACCTTTCTTGCTGTACTGATTCCCTTAACAATGTTGATTCCGTTCTTCTGCTGTTAACACTTTTTGTTTCCCAGGTTTATTTCTCATCTACCCGCAGCAATATTATTCAGGTTTTAGTTCATCTCACTCTTTTTTTTCTGTTACATCATTATGATTTTTGATTAAGTGAAAAAACCGGCAATATTAAACTGCAGTAATAGCGGATCTCACAGTAATACTGCAAATAAAAATAATCGCATATCAGTAACTTAGCCATACTCTCTACTGGTTGGCGCTTTTAATAAGGGCGTGGCCGATGTGATTCTCTGATAGTACGAGCAATCATAGAAGTTCGTGTTGAAACCTGTTGCTGTGCCAAAAATGATTTCAGAATATCAAAGTGGTCGTGTATAGATACATAAGGCAATACCTTGTGGTTTCCCGTTAATGTTTCTGGGTTGACCGTCAATATTTTACGAAATTTAACTCCGCTATACAGCCCAGGTTCTTTTTCTACATACAATTCCTCAGCATCAACATATGCAATATTTATAACCTTACAAACAGCACTATAGTTTTTAGCAGCTGCCTGCATTTTACTATTCAAACTGCTAAGTGCAGGGACTATCCCTTTTTTGTTTAAGGTCGCCTTGGTTTCTGATATCAATGCTTGGTGAAGAGTTTGAAACTCACTAATAAAACCCCGTCCTTTTTTCCATAACTCGACTATGAGCGCAGTATAATGGTGTCGTAGACGTTCAATTATGGCAAGTTCATACATTCTGGTTCCCTCACCAAGCTTTTCAGAAAGCTTCTGAAGATCTTCCTCGAACATCTTTGCGAAAGAATCAAGGTTCTCCCATTGTTGTAATGCGCTAATACAACTGAGAAGCATCTCTTCTCTCCTTTTCCTGACATTTTTAATGTCTTCCATCGTTAAATTTTTTGTGCCAGGGTACTTCCGTTCACATAACTCAGGGCTATCAAAATTCATTGGAGTTCGCTCTGTCTGAGTGGATAAACCAGTAGTCCCGGAGGCGCTATGAATTTGAGGTGTGGCGTTATTGGCTTCAACAGGCTTTGGATCACAGCTGCCAGATGTGCTCTCATCCATTGAGACTAGAGCTGGTATGCTAGAAAAGTCTATGGGCAAAGAGGCACCCAATGCTTCAAGTGTTCTTTTCTTGGGTGTGGTAACAACCTCATCTTGGGGAATTGGCTGCAGATCAGGAATTTTAATCTCAGAAGCTAAAGCACGATAGTTACGTGCAGCTTCTCTTCTTTTGAGTTCGATAGCACCTACGTTTTTCTTATGCTTTTTAAGAACAGGCATTTCAGGCTTAGAAGTAGAATCACAAGAGTTGGAAACAACTTCTCTTCTTTGGGGTTCGTTATTAACACCTGCGTTTGGCCAAAACGCTTGCAGAGTAGGCAAAACACAAGACTTCGGAATAGAGTGAACAATGGCAACTGACCTGCCAGCGTAGGATCCCCCACTCATAGTGCTCAGATTCCTATTGTCGGTGGAAGTTCTCAGTGGATTCTGCGCTAAAGACTGACAGCTCTTAACAATCATTAGACTCACCTTCATTATTTGTTTCTATGATAAAGTCAATCTTAGTTTTTTGATCACGCTTTTAAATCAGACATTAGTCTAAGGTGGACCCCGCTAGGGGAAACAAAAACACCTTTCTTGCGCAGTTCATTGGAAACACGAACTGACCATGAGCAGGCTCCTCAATGGCCTATTCGGCAACAGTTTTTTCTGTTTCAGGCTCAACTCTATTATTGATGTTTGGAGTGTGGCGAGGCTTATCCAGCAAGGTTTCGACGCCATCAGAGTTCGCTGCGTCCCGATAATGGTAGAATGTGTCCTTGGACACTCCCATCATCTTGCAGGCTTTGGAGATATTACCGAGTTCATCAGCAAGATTGAGGAGGCCAACCTTCTCATTTCTAGAGAACAATTGTCTGATTAGGTCTGAACTAACTCACTGGAGGTTCTGCGCGTTCTCCTATCATCAGGCGAGCTATTCAATCTGTTTTTCCTGATACGCCGATTGCCAATGGTGACTATAACAAATGGTGACTATGACTGCTCTGTCGCTTCGGGGTTAGCGCGCTGGGCTGGCCTGTGTTTCTGGTAAACGATTTGTTGAGTCGCTATGTGCGAACCCTGCGATAATGGCTTCAGCCTGAAGCTTGCCAGGAATAAATACCTTTCACTCTTCAAAATCTGAAGTGGAATTATCCTGCTCTTTTGGGGAGTGAACAATCATCCTGTTCCGGCCCTGTTCTTTGGCTTGATACAGTGCGTTGTCAGCATCTTTCAGCAGCATATCTATGCTGTTGTCAGCATGGGATCGAGTAGCCACGCCCATAGATATTGTTATGTTACCCAGAGATTGGCCATTGAACTGCATTCCCTGACCGGCAATTCGGGCAACCAGAATACTGCCAAGTTCTGCGGTTTTATCGAGGTTTGTATCCGGGCAAACAATACAAATCTCTTCACCACCGTAACGACAGACAAGATCTGTTTCTCTGGTAGCTTCCTTCAATTCCATAGACACCTGTTTCAGAACATAGTCACCGGCGTCGTGGCCAAAGGTATCATTGAAGCGTTTGAAGTGGTCGAGATCAATCATCATAACTGACAGTGAAGAGGCATGATGGTCCGAGCTGTAGAACCGCTGTTCCAGTGTATCCATCATGTGTCGCCTGTTGAACAGGCCGGTTAATGGGTCACGAATAGCCTGTTGTCTCAGGTCTTCACGGAGCCTCATATTCGCCAGTGCCAGACCAATTTGTTCGGCCATGGCTTCTGCTTTGGAAGACCCTTCATCAAGATCCTCCTGATTTTCGTAGTTGAGGTGAAGTACTCCGAGAGTTTCACCTTGAGCAACAAGAGGAATACAAGCTTGACGTAAGTCGTGTTCGTTGGCGCTGTGTGCGCATCGGATTTCCAGACCATCTTCAATACTGTAATGAGTATGACCTTTGAGTAGGGACCAGCATTCGCTAGGTTCAAAATGTTCACTGCCCCGCCACTGCTCGCCCCACTGGGTTAGTAAGTCCAGTCGGTTTCGTGAAGACTTAATAAGAGTTATTGCCCCGCCACGGCAACCCGGAAGCAAATGGGCTGCGATTGGATGCACAACATTGGCGGCGCCATCAACAGTGGTACACGCAGACATAAGGCTACCCAAACGTTGCATAAGGCTGAGTTCATGGGTGCGCTCTTTAACTTCTCCCTCTAGCGCTGAACGCTCAGAGTCAGACTGTTTATGAAGCATTTTACTGAAAAAGCCAGTAATGATAATCACGACGACAACACCCAGCACACTGATGCCGGCAACCCATAACCAGATCCAAAGCATTTGTTGCCCAAGAATATTGAGAGGGAGGGCCGTGCGAACAATAAATGAACCTGTTTGATCTGAAGAGGAAGCCTGAGATTCGCCTTTATCGTGTTCGTGGTTGTCACCTTCAACAGGTTCCCTGAGTTCTACCTTTGTGGCGTAGTAGAGAAGGTCATAACCTAAAGCTTTGCTGTGCCGTTGCACCAGGCCGCTTTTGTTCGCGAGGGCTTCACGAATCTCCGGCCGAGCTATATGGTTCTCCATTTGACCCAGATTGCGTTTGGAAACTTTTGAGTCACCAATCACAATACCTTCCAGATCGACAATCGTGACACGAATACCAGAGCTGCTGCCAATATCTGTGGCCAGTAGATCAAAGTCCAAATGGTCGTCACCATGAAGTTCAATATCATCCCGAAGAACTTTTGACGTTACTTCAGCAATTTGTTTCAGCTTGATCTGGTAGCTTTTAAGAAGAATTGATTCGAAGTGAAATGTGAGCATGGCCAGGCTGGCTGTTAGAACAACAGTCATTAAAATGGCGGGTATGGCCAAAATACCGGAGTTACGTAACATAAAGAACGTCCTTGTTACTTCTATGCTGTTTTACTGCTTTTGTATTCTTTTTTCAGCAGGTGCAATCAACAGCAAAAGGTGCCTATAAGTATTGCAGTGGACTAGCTGGCAGGAGTGACAATCTTTTGATCATTCTTTATTAGAGCAAGAGGCGGTTTAGGACTGGAAACCAATTTGAGCCGCCTTGCTGGGTGGTAACCCGAAGTAGCGTTTGAACTCCCGGCTGAACTGAGCCGGACTTTCATAACCCACCTCAAACGCTGCGCTGTTAGCCGCTAGCCCGTGGTGAGCCATCAGTCTTTTTGCTTGGGTAAGTCTAATTTTCTTAAGGTACTGCAAAGGTGAGTCTTCCACCGCCTGTTTAAATGCACGATGGAAGGCTGAAATACTCATTCCAGCCTGCTGGGCCAGCACTTCAACTGTCAGTTTCTTCTCATAATGGTTTTGAATGAACTCCGTAACCTGAGATATTCGTGAAAGAACATGATCCTGCTGGCAAAGAGTAGCGACAAGGTGGCGTTGCGGGCTGGTTAGCAACCGGTAGTGAAGTTCTCTGTAATAGTGATTTCCCAGTGCGACAGCCTCAACCGGAGAACTTAAAACCGCTAGCAGGCTGTGCACAGTGTGTTTGAAGCTTTCATCCTGATCGAAAACGGCAATACCATTACCAACAACACCATCAAAGTAATCGTCGCCGTTATGCTGTTTCAGCAAAAGAGAAAGTTCGGAAATGATTTTAGAATCAAGGTCTATGCACATTCCCATTAAAGGTTTTTCAGGGCTGGCAAAGGTTTCGCATTCCATTGGAAGATTGCTGGCTGCAACCAAACACTGCCCAGGCCCGTAAGCCAGCTTTTGGCCTGCACAGTAAGCCTCTTTGTAACCCTGAATCGTTATCACAACACCTTTACTGTATACCTTGGGGGTGCGTTGCTGGTGTTGTCTACACAAGAAAAACCTGATTTCCTCTATAGAGGATCTGGCAAAATCTTCGCTATGTTCCAAAGCTTGCTGTTTGCAAAGATTTGTTATTAGCGCCACAGGTGTAGTCATAGTCTAGAGAGATTTTCCTAAATACTTGCAGATGATCAATTGTTATAAAAAGTAGGCAGAAACAGGCAAGAATTGAGTGTAAGTGAGCATTCGTTTTGTGAAGGGGCGACCATACAATACAGCCATCATATTGACCAGCAAACAGATAATGTTGGCAATGTACTGTGAATCGTTTGTTTCTCCATAGGCATACGCAATGCAATTCAGTTTTGAAAACACTACCCGCATTCATTTTGGTGAAGGCCAGATCGCAACACTCGCGAAAGATATCCCAAAAGATAAAAAAATCCTTGTGACCTACGGTGGCGGTTCTATCAAAAAGAACGGCGTTTATGATCAGGTTGTAACTGCTCTGGCAGAACATCAGTGGGGTGAGTTTGGCGGTATCGAAGCCAACCCTCAGTACGACACTTTGATGAAGGCTGTTGAGATGATCAAAGCAGAAGGCTTTGATTACCTGCTGGCTGTTGGTGGTGGTTCTGTTGTAGACGGCACCAAGTTCCTTTCTGTTGCCGCTAAGTACGAAGGTGAAGATCCCTGGGATATTCTGGCAAAAGGCAAAATTTCTGAGGGTGCAATGCCACTGTCTTGTGTTCTGACTCTGCCTGCCACCGGTTCTGAATCTAACACTGCTGCCGTTGTTTCCCGTGGCAGTGACAAACTGTTCTTCCACGATAACCGTGTTCGTCCTGAAATTGCTGTACTTGACCCAAAAGTGACTTTGACCCTGTCTGAGCGTCAGGTTGCTAATGGTGTTGTTGATGCTTTCGTTCACGTACTCGAGCAATACCTGACTTACCCGGTAAATGCCAAGGTTCAAGATCGTTTCTGTGAAGGCCTGCTGCTAACTCTGAAAGAAGAAGGCCCTAAGGCGCTGGCGACTCCTGAAGATATGGAAGTGCGCAGCAACGTAATGTGGGCAGCCACCATGGCGCTGAACGGCCTGATTGGTGTTGGTGTTCCTCAGGATTGGGTTACTCACATGATCGGTCACGAACTAACGGGCTTCTATGATGTGGATCATGGCCGCAGCCTGAGCATTGTATTGCCAGCAGTAATGAAAGTGCGTCGTGAACAGAAGAAAGGCAAGATCCTGCAATTCGGTGAGCGTGTATTCAACATCACTGAAGGCAGTGATGTTGAGCGTATCGATGCCACTATCGAAGCCACTGTGGCTTTCTTCAAAGAGATGAAAGTTCCTGTTTCTCTGGCAGATATTGAGCAAGGCCCTGAAGCCGTTGAAACTGTGCTTGAAAGCTTGAACATCCACGGTCGCGAAGGTATGGGTGAACGTGGTGATATTGGTCAGGCTGAGCTGCGAGCTATTCTGGCAGCTGCTCTGTAATTGATAACTCTCTCCTGTTCTGAAACTTGGAACAGGGGAGTTTTCTCCCTGTTGACCTTCCTTGAGCTGGAAGGTTTAGACTTTCTGTTAAAACGCAGGGAGAAAGCTTATGAGCTTTATAAAATCTTTCATTGCTGGCAGCGTGCTTGCTGCTCTTGCGTCTACAGGTTATTCGTCGAACGACCTGCCTGATATCACTGTTTACAAATCGGCCACCTGTGGTTGCTGTTCCAAATGGGTTGAGCATCTGGAAGACAATGGTTTCAACGTTGTCAGTCAAAATGTCACCAATTTGAGCGATTACAAACAGAAGGCGAACCTCCCCAACGGGCTTGGCTCCTGTCATACCGCTTTTGTTGGTGGTTATGCGATAGAAGGCCATGTGCCTGCAGCAGATATAAAAGCCATGTTGCAGAATCGCCCTGAAATCACAGGACTGGCCGTTCCTGGTATGCCAATGGGATCGCCAGGTATGGAATACAACAACCAGAAAGACGCCTATCAGGTTCTGGGTTATACGAAGGAAGGGGAAGTAACAGTTTTTTCTTCTCACTAGTCTCAATTAGGAATTGAACTTGGCAATGCCCTTTGGGTGGCGCTGAAAGCCGCTGAACCGTCGTGTCAGGTTTTTTAGGAAGTGGGTTCGTCCTGAAGACGAAGTTAATATCAAGGCACTCATGCTCATCATTTAAATCAATTGATATCATCGGATTGATTTGTTTTTTCTGGCTGTGTGTTTTTTCCAAAAAAAAAGAGGATTGCGTTGCGGCAATCCTCTCATTCTTTAAGAGCACACTCTTATGCGGCTACTGCTTCTCTGGCAGGAACTGCCTCTTCCTCTGAGGTGGTGACGTTGTTCTCCAGCTTGTGCATCTCACGAATTTCCATATCTGTCATATGACCGTAGTCTTCCTTCATGTAGCCGAAGGTTCTGTACAGCATAAAGCTGGTCATCAGCAACAGGGGCAGTGCAAAAATCAGGATGGCAGACTGCATGGAGCTGACTGGAGCGTTCACAGAGATGAATACAGCTGGGATGGCAACAATAACCAGGCACCAGAAAATTTTCAGAGCTGTGGCAGGGTTGTTCTCTTTGTTCAGTTTCTTCTGAGTCTGGCAGGCCACGGTGAATACAGAACCGTCCAAAGTGGTTACCAGTAGCAGGAAGGTTGCAACAATGAATACCACCAGAATAACGGAGGACAGTGGCAGAGTATTCAGAGATTGAATAATAGACTGACTGGCCTGACCGTCAGAAACCATCTGACTAATGTTTACCTTACCGTCCAGTTGAGTCTTCATCATGAAAGAGCCAACAATAGAGAACAGTGCAGCAATGCCTGCAGTACCACCACCAATCATGCACATGATAACTTCACGGATGGTGCGACCTTTGGATACCTTGGTCACAAACACACACATCAGCGGAATGAAGATCATCCAGTAAGCCCAGAAATAAGCCGTCCAGTTTTGTGGGAAGCCTGCTTTTTCAATGGCATCAGTGTACAAGCTCATCTTAACAAAGTTGGAAGCCCAGATTGCGATGGAGGAGCTGGTGTTTTCCAGGATGAACTGAGTAGGGCCCATAACGAGGATGTAAAGAGCCAGAGCTACGATGCAATAAGTACCGTAACTACTGATGTTCTGCATGCCTTTCTCAATACCCAGGAAGGAACTGAATATCAGCAGAGCAGCAACGATAGCCACCATACCCAGCTTTAAGGCCAGGGTGTCTGCTACGCCGGTCAACAGGGAAACGGCAGCGGAGATAATGGGTACACCCAGGGACAGAACAATAATGAGACCAAATACCAGAGCGATTGGGTACATGATGTCGATAACACGAGCCACAACAGAGCCGGTGGATTTGTTGGCGATCATGCTTTTTACGATATCACTGATTTTCAGAGAGCCGGTCTTGCGAATGTAAAACGCGTACATAACCGGAATAGCAGTGATAGCGTAAATAGCCCATGCCGTAATACCCCAATGGTGCAGGCTGTAAGTTACCGCCCACTCGTGAGCCTGAGTGCTACCGGCTTCTATTCCAAAGGGAGGGGTCTTGATGTAGTAAGACCATTCCAGGAAGGCCCAGTACACGGTGCCGGAGCCAACACCGGCCAGTGCCATCATGGTGATGTATGAAAATGTGGAAAACTCGGGTTTTTCGTTGCCCATACGGATGCTGCCGTATTTGCTGAGGCAGAAAAATGCGCCGATTAACACCAGTCCGAAGGCATACCAGAGAATAGGGGTACCAAGGTTGCTAGCAATAAGGGTAAAGATGTCGCCAGCAACTTTGATAGCCGTGTCGGTATCTTTAAGGAAGAATATTGAAATTGCGGTCACGATAATCATTGAAATGGCTATCGTAACCTTGTCGTAGTTTCCAGATGTTTGGGTCGACATAAAAATCTCCTGTCGTATCAGCTCCTTATCCCTGTGGAGCTGATGCGAATCGTTTTGTTGTATTTATTTTTCGATTGTGAAACTGAGAATGGAGGCATCGCGTACTGCAGCCCAATCCATTTCAACACCCAGTCCAGCGCCCTTGGGTGCGTGAACAAAACCGTCTTTGTCGGTGCGAATGACATTCTTCGCACCGTATTCAAAGTTCTCGTAAGGGAAGGCCTGTTCGAAATACACGCCATTGTTATGAGCCAGTGCGACGTGGAGGTTGGCAGCCTGAGTAATGGTGTAACCCCAGGATTGTATTTCCAGAGGCTTACCGTGCGCTTCTGCAATCGCGAAGCACTTGTTCAGTGGTGTGATACCGCCGCAGACAGTGGCGTCTTGACGTACGTCAGACCACATGTCATTTGCCAGAGCAAATTCGACTTCTTGCAGGGTCAGCATGCAGTTGCCGTGGCTGGAGATTTCGAGGTTGGTTTCTTTAACCAGCTTTTGATAGGTCTTGAAATCGTAATCAGAGCAGGGGGCTTCGTACCAGTACCAGCCGAGTTCATCCAACAGCTTGGCCATTTTCAGAGACTGTTCGCCGTTGTAGTACATGGCGGTATCAAGCATCAGTTCGATGCCGCGACCCTTGAATTTTTCATCAACGGCCTTAACGAGAGGAACATCTTTTTCATAAACACAATGACAGTGAAGTTTGACAGCCGTGAAACCCTCTTCTATACATCTCTCAATGAAATCAAAGTACTCCTCGTGAGAGTGAAAGAGAGGTGTAGAAGCGTACGACAGCATCTTGTTACGAGCACCGCCAAGCATCATGTAGATAGGCATGCCGAATTTCTTGCCTTTGATGTCCCAGGCTGCAATATCGAAGGGGGATTTTGCAGTCAGGCCGCCCCATGTGCAGCGACCTTGTAACCAGGTGTGAAACTGTTCGGTCATCAGGGCGTTCTTACCGATCATGCCGGGAGTGACGCTCTTCATAGCCTCCAGGATACACTTGTCGAAGTCTTCTTCGGTGTAGCTAATGGTGGCACCTACGCCTTCCAGGCCGTCTTCTGTGATGAGGCGGACGATGTTGTTGGTGTAGAAAAGAGGTTCTTGGTCATCTGCCCAGGGCACAGGGTCGGCTTTTCGGTCGGCAACGGCGTACAACTCAATTCTTTTAATAGTGCTTTCGTAGCTCATTATTTTTAGCTCCAGTGTGTGCAGGGGGAGATCCTGCTCCTGCTGGCGAAGGGGGGCGTGCAGCAGGTTCAGAAAATGGTCTTGTTTAGAAAATGGCCTTGGGAACGATCAGATACGGCTGCCTGCAGCAATCATTCGGGCGCGAACCTCTTGTCCTTTCAGTTCACGCAAGCTCTTGTTTTTTTTCAGGGAGAGAACACAAGCCTGTCCGGCTGCGTGTCCATACTCAAAGGTTTGTGCGGTTACGCGGGCAGAAGCGAGAGCTTCGTGTTCGGCCGATAAACAACGGCCGGCAACAATAATGTTTTCACCGACTCTAGGAATCAGGGTGTTGTAAGGTACGTCGTACCAATCTTCCAGAATCCAGTGCAGTTTGGGCTTGGTGCCAGAGTGTAACTCGATAGGCCATGGACTACGGCAGATACTGTCTTCGCGTTTACGACAGGTCACAACATCTTCATTGCTTAGCTTTTCCACACCCTCAATAGAACGGGTTTGGCGGATTCCGACTTCAACGCCCGTATCAACTACATAAGACTTTTCGCAACCGGGAACAAAGTTCTTCAAGAAGCGGGCATAGTCGCGCACTTGCTTCCGACCGAAGACTTCGGCTTCAGTGAAATCAACAGGATCAATAACATTGAGAACGCGCCCATCCTGACCAGCCAAACGGGTTGCGTTGACCATGATTTCACCAGGGCGAGTTGTGGGGAAAATCCAGATTTTATGGCGGGGAAGGCTGTATTCACCAGAGGCGTTAACTTCAAGGATTTTAGCGGTCACTTCTGGTGGGCAGATAGTATCTTCGCCGTAGTAATCCAGGTAGGTATCCATGTCGATACCGCCCATGCGGAAGAACATGGTTGGGTTCTGGATAACGCCATTATCACCGAAGAAGTATTCGCCACCAGCACGGGCAACTACGGCTGCATCACCACTGGCATCAATAATACGCTTGGCAAGAATCACGCTCTGGCCAGCGTTGGATTCAACGACAACGCCTTTGTATTCTTCGCCGTCCATAACCACACCGATAACTGCGGTGTGGTAGAAAATCTCGACATTGGCATCCATCAGCAGTTCGTCTGCTGCTTCCCGCCACATCAGAGGATCGTGAGTTACGGTAAAGGTTCTGCCGTAACGCTGGGGTTCCGTGACGCCCCCTTTTTCTTTCAGCTTCCGGCGAAACTCTTCGGTAAAACCGAAGACGACCTGTTCAGGCTCTTTCGATGGGTCTTCACTGGCGAGGTACATGCCACAGATGGTGCCAGACATGCCGGCGACGGCGGCGCCACCACAAAACCCATATTTCTCTATAAGGGCTGTTTTCAGGCCATTACGACCACAGGTTGTTGCTGCTGCTACACCGGCTGAACCACCGCCAACGACCAGAACGTCCAGCTCACGCAGAACTGTAAGCTCAGAGTATTCGTTAACCCGGTTTTCAATTTTCCAGCCTTTCATGTAGTCACCCTCAAACAATACCAGCTGATATATCAGCAATATTTAAATGATATTCATGTTGCCTTTTAGTAGGGTTGATGTAAATCAAAAAAAGAGGAGTAAGAGAGGGATAAGGTGTCTGGGCTTGCAATAAAAGGCTCAGAGCAAATAGAGAGGATGTGGTGAGCACCTATGATTTTTCGTGATTGATAGGTGTGATTGCTTACCTTTTGCCATTTGTGCTGGTACAAATGAAAAGAATAGAGATATGTGAATTTTCGTATTCGGTTTTTAACCTCGCAGATGTTATCTGTTTCTTATATCGTTGACGGAAAGCTTTAATCTGGTTTTTTGTAAACAACATTGTTTGGGCAATATTGAGTCTGATCGGAATCGGACGTGATTTGAAAGGTCATGCTGTGAAAAACAAAGCAGGATGCAACTGTTAACATTGATTTATTTTGGAATTTATGGGTTTGGAACTTACGCTGACAGAATCTGCCTGTGAGCAGCTGGAAAGAAAAATTATTTTCCAGGAATTGGCTCCGGGAGCTATGCATTCTGAAAAAAATTTAGCCGAAGCCATAAACATGGGGAGAACCCCGGTTCGTGAGGCTTTACAAAAACTGGCGTGGGAGCAAATGGTGATCATCCACCCTCGCCGTGGTGTTCAGATTCAGAATGTCACTGTAGAAAGCCAGTTAAAACTACTGGAAGTACGCCGAGCATTGGAAGCTTTATGCGTCAAGCTGGCAGCTGAACGTGCGACACCTGTCCAGAAGAGTAGAATGAAAGAGCTGGCCACTGGTATTCTGCAGTGTGCCAGTGATCATGATGATGAACATTTTCTGGATTACTTGCGAGGATGTCACGAAGTGTTGGTAGAGGCCGCTCGCAATGAATATATCAGTAAAGTTATGAGACCGCTGCAAGGGCCTTCAAGGCTTTTCTGGTTTCGCTATCGTGAAGCGAATACTGATCACCCAGCTCAACTCCATGCTGACATTATGAACAGTGTTGCAGCTGGCGATGCGAGTGGTGCAGAGGAAGCTTCCCATGCGTTGATTGAGTATCTTCGCAACTTCGCTATGGCCTGTCTCTTCACATCCTGATAATTCGCAGAATTACAGTGTCTTGCCTATAACTGACCAGATTCTATGACCTTGCGGTACAGCGATGTCACTGGTTTCTGTGAATGGCAAGACATTTCACGCCCACCTTTGTCCCGACTGTGACCAGCTGCTAAAAACAGTTGCTCCATCGACAACACAGCGACTTCGCTGCCCCCGCTGTGGTCACCTTATCCGTTATGGAACCGGATCGTTGACAACCTGTCGTGCACTTACGCTGGCTGGGCTGATTCTTTATATTCCCGCAAACCTGCTACCTGTTCTGGAAATTACCATGTCGGGAGAAACCAGCAGCAACACAGTTTTTTCTGGTGTAGTGGCTCTCTGGCAGCAGCAATTGTTTGCAGTATCTGTGTTGGTTTTTCTTTTTGCTATCCTCGCTCCATTTCTCAGATTAAGCGCTTTGTTTTTCGTTCTTTTACCCAAGGGGACACTGAAAGGCAGTGGGCTGTTAGTTATGCGATTCCATCATGCTCTGCATGGTTGGGGAATGATGGACATTTTCTTGCTTGGGGCGTTGGTGGCAGTGGTGAAGATGCAGGATTTTGCCGCAGCTTCTGTGGAAACTGGAGCCTACTGTCTTGCTGCTATGATGCTTATGGAAATCAAGGCGTCCCATATTCTTCCCAAGCAAAACCTGTGGCGGCGATTCAAACCGGATGCCTTTCTATCCGGATGCCTTTCTATGAGGAAGCTATACCTTTGCCTGATTTGCGAACACACCTGTGTAGAGCACTCACTGCAAAAACATTTGCGCTGTTCTCGTTGTGGTAGTGCGCTTTTTCATCGAAAGCCTTCCAGCCTTTCCCGAACCTGGGCTCTGCTGATTGCAGCAGCTGTGCTTTATATTCCGGCAAACTTGTTGCCCATCATGCAGGTTATCAGCTTTGGGAAAGGGGAAGCTAACACGATTATGTCGGGTGTTGTTGCTCTGGCTCGCAGTGGCATGGTTCCTATTGCTGTTCTGGTGTTTACAGCAAGTATTGTTGTGCCGCTTTTTAAAATAATGGGGTTGGCGATTCTGTTGCTAAACGTCCACGGTCTTTTGAATGGAAGGCTGACTCGGTTATCCCGGCTGTACCGCTTTATTGAGTGGATTGGTCGCTGGTCCATGCTCGATATTTTTATGATCTCGATTCTGGTCTCTCTGGTTCAACTCAGGGTTCTTGAGATTCTGGCAGGTCCTGGTGCAACGGCTTTTGTTGCTGTGGTGATTCTTACCATCTTTGCCAGCCGCTCTTTCGATCTTCGTCTACTTTGGGATCGTCATCATCCAACGACGCAATAGCGATGGCTGAAGATCAGAAACAAGAGCCTCAGGAGCCAATCGTTGAAGAAAAGCGCCGATTGTCGCTTGTTTGGCTTATGCCCCTTGTTGCCCTGTGTGTTGCTGGCTGGCTGGGATGGCAGGCTTGGCAGGAAAGAGGTGTAAAGATAACCCTTCAGTTTGATAATGGAACCGGAATCGTCGCTGGCAGAACCCACGTTCGTTATAACGGTCTGGAAGTTGGCATGGTTGAAAGCGTTTCCATGCGGCCAGATTTAAAGGGGGTGGAAGCCCGGGTCAGTATGAATAAAGAAGTCAGCAGCTGGCTAACAGATAAAACGGAATTCTGGCTGGTGAAGCCGGAAATATCCCTGGCAGGAATTTCTGGAATAGAAGCGTTGCTGTCGGGTAATTACATCACCTTTAAACCAGAAAAAGGCAGACCTGCGCATCACTTTATTGCCCTGGATGATCCACCGCCCCTTGCGGAAGGAAAAGCCGGGTTACACATTACCCTGAGTGCCCCGGATGGAGGATCTCTCATTGCGGGTAGCCCGGTGTACTCAAAGCATATTTATGCTGGTGAAGTGGAGCGTGTCACTTTAAAAGACGATGGAAAATCTGTTCAGGTGGATATTTTTATTGAACCTGATTACGAACACTTGGTGCATACAAATACCCGCTTCTGGAATGTCAGTGGCGTTCACGTCAGTGGTTCTATATCCAATCTGCATCTACAGACAGGTTCTCTGCTTTCCATTTTAAAAGGAGGAATTGCGTTCACCACTCCAGAATGGGAAGCCCCTCAAAAGCAAGCTGTGCAAAAGGAACAGTTCCCCCTCTATTCCGATTACGAGGCGGCGCGTGCAGGAGTGTCTATTACCATTGAGTTCCCTCTCAGCGCGCACATCGTTCAGAAAGGGGCTCACATTATGTTTCATGGTGTGGAAGCTGGAGTTGTTAAATCCTATGACTTCAAAGAAGACCTCAGCGGTTTTTCTGTGGTGGTATCCATGGATCCTCAGGCAACACCTGCTCTTGTTGAGGGTGCAAAGTTCTGGCTTGTAGAGCCGCATATTACCCCACAGGGTATAGAAGGGCTGGAGACTTTGTTGTCCGGTCGTTATATCGCTATGGATATTACCGACACAGCGATTAAAAGAGGGGAGTCAAAGCGTTTATTCCGTGGTTCATTGCGCAAGCCTCCTCCAGGGCCGGATGTTCCGGGGCTGCACTTGCAGCTGACAACCGATGATGTTGAAGGTCTTTCAGAAGGCAGTGGGGTATGGATGCGTGGCGTGAAAATTGGTTCTGTTGAATCAATTGAATTGCAGAGTTCTGCTGTGAATATTTCTATTTTGATTGAGCCGCAGTATGCCCATTTCATCCGTTCTGGAGTGCGATGCTGGAAAACATCAGGTATATCCGTCAGTGGTGGCCTTTCTGGATTTCATGTACAGAGCCAACCTCTGGGAGCAATGATCTCTGGAGGCCTCACCTGCGAGGTTCCGGATAGCCGTGCACAAAGAGAGAAAAATGGAAGAATATTTCCGTTGTATTCCACAAGAGAGCAGGCTTTCAAACAGGGCAGACATTTCAAGCTGATAGCTGCCAACAAGAAATCTATAGATGCAGGCACAGCGATTCTTTATCACGGTGAAAAGGTTGGTGAGGTTGAAAGAGGCAAGTTAGGTAACCCTGCCGACAGGGTAGAAATTGATATTATTATTTATTCTCCATACGAGGCGCTGGTGACTGAGAACAGTCGGTTCTGGAGTGTGAGTGGGCTTGATGTGCATTTCAGTGCGTTCAGGGGAATAGAGATTCAAACCCCGACCTTTGAAAGCATGATTCGTGGAGGAATTGCGTTCGCCACGCCAGAAGTGGCGGAACCAGCCTCAGAATGTGCCAGCTTTATTCTGCATGGGACTCCAAAAGATGAGTGGGAACACTGGAATCCGCCGATTTATTTAAAAAAAGATCTTTTGGTTAAAGGTGCTAAAAAGGTGGTCGATAAATAGCTTTCCCTTAGACGATAAAAGAAAAACAATGATGACAGCACCCAAAAACGATACCAGTAAGGAAAAGGGGCGGAGTTCTTTTCTCTCCTTCAGTAGTCTGCGACGCAAACTCACCAGTAAGAAGAATTCCTCTCTACAGATAAGAAAGAACTCCTGAGAGTTATTTGCACTGATAGCCCTCAGCTGCCAAAAGTTTGCAAACCAACTCTGCAATCATTGTGTGTCCCCGGGACGTTAGGTTGAAATTGTCGTAGAACAACCGTTTGTCTGGCTCGTTACAGCGAGCCACGGTTTTACCAATAAATCGGTACGCAGCTTTCAGGGAAGAAGCGTCCTGAGTGATAGGGGCAGTGAGAACAGTTTTCGTGGAAAGTCTGGGAACATGAACCAGTGTGTAATCCTGCTGGTTGATATGTGGGTTATCAGCAGAGTGCAGACAGGGATCAAGGGAAAGGTTTAGCTCACCAGCCGTTTTGGAAATTTTATCGGTGTCCGAGAGAGTGATAAACCGTACGCCCGGATGAGCGGCTTGCATCTCTGTAATCATGTTTTCAAGTTGATAGTTATGGCGATCAACCAGCCGCTGAATGTTGTATTTTTTTTCTGGTGGTAACTGAGCTATGCCGGGAAGCATTAATGGTGACAGCTGATTAATCAGGAAATGTTTTGCACCATCTCTTTCTACAAGAGTGCTGATACTTTCCCTCAGAACGAGGATAACTTCTTCCGGGTTTGCTTCGTCAATCACATAATCATCTGAACCATAAGCAATGATATACAGCGTTGTTTCTGGATCTCTGACACCTGCATATTTGTTTCTATTTCCGTAGTCTCCCACCATATATTCGAAGCTGGGTGGAACACCGCTTTTTAACAGGTTTTCGAAGCGTGATTTTCCAGAGTCACTCATGTTCCCTGTTGCTTGAGCCCAAAAACCCTGTTGTCTGTTTTGCGCTCCATCTTTGTTGAACAATGCATTGGCCATACCAAGACCAATGTCCATATAACCTAACCAGCTTCTGAAAGAGAGCATATCTTCTTCTGAAAGACGCTGGCGAATATGGCTGCCAGCGTAGGCAAGGCTTATAAACTGGGAAGGTTCATCGGGGTTTATTCCCATTTTGTGTGCCAGCACCTCTACCCAGACTCGAGAACCATTAGTAAACCTCCCCCCCTGATTATAAAGCTGACCCGGTGGCAAAACCGGCAGACCAACACTGGGGTAAAGCCAGAGTAGCGACTTTAAGAGCAGTTCATTTCTATCGATGACATAATCCAGGGGGCGCCCCAGCAAGTGACCTATCCCAGTTTGATAGAGTGCTAGTGAAAGTGTTGATAACGGGATCAGGCGAGTCAGTGTGGGGTAATCTTTTAGAAACTTAATTTTATCCAGATGTTTATCCAGCCCGGTGGCATAAGCCCCCACTCCCAGCAAAAGAGAAATTGCTGCAGAGGAACCCATATCAATCACATCAGGGCCGTGGTAACGGATATCTTCTCGTAGTCGGGAAGGTTTTTTACGGCCTGCCAGTTCGTCAAACAAGTCCCGGGTGTTGCCTGTATCGCTATGAGCATTTCCAAATACCACCATATGTTTGATGGTTATCGGAGTCTCATCTGCCAGTAGGTGACTGACATGGAGAAGCACAAGAATGGAAATCCCAGAGAAGAACCGTCTGAAAATTTTTGTTCCACACATAGCGTTTGTCCCGGATTTGAACCGCAGGAGCTTATGCCAACAATCGCGAGGCCGCTATTCTGATTAGAGAGATTATGGATGAGTAAAAAATATGCGGATGCTGAAACGCTGCCCTTCATGTCGTGGAGATGCCGAAATTATTGAGTTTCCGGTTTCTAATGACATTTTATGGCAGATTAACTGCCAACATTGCGGGCTGGCAACGGAGCTGGATGATGACCGGGGGATGTCTATCCAGCACTGGAACCGGCGAGATCAGGAAGAAAGGATGCGATCCCTGATCACCATACTGGTTGTTCTTTTTCCTGCAGGTATGCTCATTATGTTTTTTCTTGGACTTTTCTTTGGGGGTGTTCTTCTGGGGGGAGAACAGCAGATCTAAACAGTTTGCACTACTTTCTTAGCTTGTTCCTCAGAGTCTGTAACTTGGAGAGCCCGGCTATGTTGACCCTGTGTGAAGCCTGTCAGCGTAAGAGCAAGTGCTACTGCTACTCTCTGCTCTCACTACTTTCTCTGATTCTTATCTTTTTCATACCATCACTGGCCAGTGCTGAGCTAACGGACTGCAGTGATCTGAAAGTCATAATGGAGAGCAGCAAAAATAACTTTAAGAATCATCGCACTGGCCCTCAGTTTTTTAATCAGCTGACCATCTGGAGTACCGATCTGGAACTTGCCGGGCAGGAGTGTCAGGTATGGCAGTGGGGTGCTGGTAACTACAGCTATGTCTGTACTCGTAGTTTTCCGATAAAGGAGGCTGGGAAAAATTTTGTTCGTGAAACTACCAACAAATTGAAGAATTGTTTTTCAAAAGAGCTCGATATAACTGATCAGTCACATTTGATAGACGATGGTATTTACACTCGTGCCCGCTGGGAAAAAGATAAGCGAAGAATTGATATGTTCCTCACCAACAACAGCGGCTTATTCAAAGATTCGTGGACTTTCTATTTCATGGTGACTGTAGCGAGTGGTTTCCCACTGAAATCTCTGCAAGACGGGCTTAAGAAAAAGGACGATCAATAAAAAAGAAGATAAATAAATCAGTGGATTGCCTGTGCTCCTGAACCTGTTGGGAAAAGGTTCAGGAGAACAAGCTGCATCCTAAGAAGAAAGAACTTTAATCAGGCGTTCGGTTTGCTCTCGTGTGCCGATGGTTATCCTTAAACCTTTTCTGCCATCGCCATCACTCTTGGGGCGAACAAGAATGCCCGCATCTATAAGAGCCTTATTCATTTCATCGGGATTGTCCGGGAACAACCAGATGTAGTTGGCGCTACTGGGCCAGTAGCTCAGGTTGTTCTTGTCCAGCCACTTCTCCAGCAAAGGTTTGGATTCGTTCATCACCTCTTTCACATAATCTCTTGTGTATTCGGGGTGATTAAGTGCTGCCTGTACTGCAATCACAGCCAGCTGGTTGACATCGTAAGGCCCGCGAACACTGAGAAGAGGGAGAATATTGCTGGCAGAAGAGAGAACATAACCAAAGCGGATAGATGGCAGTCCCCATGTTTTTGAAAATGTTCTGGTGATAACAATATTTGGGTATTGCTCCAGAACACCTGCAACTGAGAGTTGTGTGTACTCGTAGTAACACTCATCCACCAGAATTGTGCAATCTGGTGCTGCTGCAGCAATGCGCAGAATGTCTTCTTTCGGTACAGCTGTTCCGCAGGGGTTGTTTGGATTCGCAATAACAATAAGTTTGGTCTTATCAGTGATGCTGGCAAGAACCTCGTCAACCGGGAATCCCTTTTTCTTTGAGTAGGCCGGTTCGATAATCTTGAGGTTTTCAATCCGGGCGCACTGGTGGTACATCGCAAAAGTGGGGCCGGGAATAATGGCTTCATCACCTGCATTGCAGGACGCACGGATGATCAAATCAATGCCTTGATCAGAACCATTGGTGATCATCACTTGATCTTCATTCACACCACAGTAACTGGCAAGACGCTCCGTAATATCGCCATAACTTGGGTAAGTCTGCATGCAGCCACTGTGAATGTAGTCGGTTAATGCATCCATAACCGGCTTGCTGACAGGAAGGGTCCGCTCATTGAAATCCAGTAAAAGGTGGCTTTTGGGGCTGCGGCCTTCCAGTGGTGGTTTGTACGCGCCCATCTGGCGGATGTGTGCCTTGAAAATGCTCATACAGCAGCCCTTTGTGCAGATTTATTAATTAATTTTCTGGGAATAGTATGCAGCGTTGGGCGGCTTTACCAGCCCGCCACGTTTTGGGAGGCTATTTAATCATGGTTTGACTCATTGTCATCATTAGCGCTGGCACTGCTTTCTGTTCGATGCAGTCGCTTTGCATGTTTAAGGATATCTTCTTCATCGGCATTAATTCGCAATTCCAGCTGAGGCTCTTTGTTTTTTGGGGATTTCTTTTTGGTTTTTTTTAGTGATGGTGTACTGAGATCACCAGGATCTTTGTATTTACTGCGATCTGGTGCTCCACGGGAGAAGGTAAAGCTTATTCCACTACTTTCTGTTTTGTGGGAGAAAGCGCTGATGACCATTTGTATATAATGCTGCTCATAATCAAACAGTTCACCCTTGGCGTTGTAAACCTCCTGGCCGTGTTCAAACACTTGGTTTCTGTAAACAACATACTGGTCATGTAGGTCCTGCACTGAAGTTTCTTGTCTCAGTCGTGTGGAAAGGTTGTCGCACCCCCCTTTGAGAAAGGCGTAACCGTCTCCTACATGGTCTTCTCCAACGCCACCTTCGCCTGCGAGGGTGGGTATGAGTTGCACAACCTTTGTACTGTTGGGCATACGGATCTTAATCACGATCTGCAACTTGTTAGCCAGAATATCAGCCTCTGCCGGTGTCATGGAGGCAAGCTCCATTGATATGTCCAATTGATCTCTCAGCCATAACTTAGACATGACTCCGGTCAGTTTCTTCTTGGCATCTTCGAACTGTGCTTCAGCTTCTGTTTTTGGTTGAGGCGTTGGAGTGGAACCTGTTGAAGGGGTCGTTTTACGGTTGCTAACGTCGGTATCTCTTTGGGGGGGAGGGTTTCCCTTATCTCCATGATCTACTGAATGATCTGCTGAAGGAGCAGTTTTGGTTACCTTCCTGCGAAGGGGGGACCTATGATGAGGGTTACCTCCATGATCGCTATCCACTGGAGGGTTGGAGGCGCTTGTTGGGCCAGTACCGCCAGCTCTTCCTGTTGGTGTGCTCATGGTGCCTCCTGACGAGTGAAATCACTGATTAGATAATTATCAATATTCCCCGCCAGAGGGAGAACAAAGCTCTTTTCAGCAACGGTGCCTTTATAAATGGTACGCAGTTTCAGAACCGGTTTACGGCCCTGAAGAGCGATGTATGTGAGCACATGAAGATCTGAATCCGGTGTAATAGCCAGTACTGGGTCGGTCAAGTTTCGGCCGGATACCAGTCGAATAGATTCCTTGCTTCTGGACTCTGCGTAAATACCATCGGCTCGGTAACTGAGAGGGACGAGAGTTCGGTTGGTTTGCTGAAGCTCTATGTTTCGATCCTGCTGCAGGATCTTGTCACTGGTTACGCCTGTCAGGCTGATTGTAGCAATCCGGCGCTCGCCATTAAGGGTGCGATAAATGATCGTGGCCTGCAGGTCTTCATCGGGCGCTGGTGGCCAAGTGGGAAAGCGCAGGCAGCCACTGACAAAAAGGGCAATCAGTACTGTTGCGACAAGCGTGCGAACGGGAAAATATTGCATTCTTTGCCGAAGTCCTGTTTCTGAACCGGGCCGGATGGAGCCGGCTTTTACAGATCATCGGCAAAGAACTGGAGTATATGAGGCTATTTTTGGGGAGTGAGGCAATCCCGAATCGAGATGGAAAGCTGCTCCAGAAACTCTGGATAGGCACGAGGGTGGGGCTGAACATCTGATGCCAGCGGATCAATAACAGCCACCCTCACCGGAAGCCCGTTTATCATGGCGTCCAGATAGGCAGGTTCAAACTGAGGCTCGCGGAAAACGCAGGTTTTACCAGCTTTCTTGAGCTTGTTACGCAGTTGTAACATATGTCGTGCTCCAGGCTGCTGTTCGGGACTCAGAGTGAAAACGTCGAGAACTTTCAGGTCGTAATGACGGGTGAAATAACCCCAGGCATCATGGAAAATAAAGAAACCCTTCTGGTGGAGGTCATTCAAGACTTGTTTATTAATGCTGTCTGACTTCTTCACCAGGTCAACAAAGCTCAGATAGTTCGCTTGATAGGTTTCCGCATTCGGCTTATCAACTTCTGAGAGCGCTTGCATCATAGCTCTGGCCATAGCAATAGCATTGTCTGGAGACAACCAGATATGGGGATCATGGCTACCGTGGTCATGGCCTTCATGGTTGTGACCGTGACCATTGTGACCGTAACCATTGTGGCCTTTTTCCATATCCTTCATTTTCTGCTGTACATCTTCCCTATCTGCGCTGAGAAAGCGTTCTACTTTGACATTGGGAGCATCCATCATGGCAATGGAGTAAGTGTTGCCAACGTAACGATCAAGAGGAGTGGCCAGGAAACCCTCCAGATCTTCCCCTATCCAGAAAACCAGATCAGCGGAGGCCAGATTCTTGATGTCAGATGGCTTAAGGCTGTAATCGTGGGGGGATGTTCCGGGCTGTAAGATAAGCTCTGGGGTTGTAACACCATCTGTAATTGCTGTCGCAATTAACTCCAGAGGTTTGATGCTAACCAGTACCTTTGGTTCTTCCTTCGCAATGGAAACAGGTGATATTAACATCAGGAAAGGCAGTAACAGGCGCGTTACTGTGCGAAGGCTACGAAAATACAACATGGCGTGATCGGAGCGTCTTATTGTGATTTGAGGATGTTATATTATTACATTGTTGGGCTAAATCAAGAAACCGGTAAGTTGTTCTAAAAGGCCGCCGATAGCGTGGCTATGAATCTCGAGACCTTCCTTATAGCCATACCAGCACTGATAGCAGGATGGATTGCCATTTATAGCCTGAAAAACGGTATAGGACCGGTTCCCACAAACCGTTTGGTTAAAAGGAGATTATTTGGCTTTATACCTGACAAGGTATCCGGCGATATTTTTGAGTTGGGCGCTGGTTGGGGAGGGGTATCGCTGGAGCTGGCCAGACACTATCCAGCGCAGAAGGTGATAGCTGTTGAGAATTCTTTACCCGTTTGGTTGTTTTGCTGGCTGCGAGCGCGAATTAGCGGATTGAATAACCTGGAAATTCGGTTTGGAGATATTTATCAGACAAACCTGAAAAATGCAGGCATGGTTTACTGTTACCTCTATCCCAAGGCGATGATAAAACTTGCACCCCAGCTGCAGGTACTACCCGCAGGGTGTGTTCTTATCAGTAACACTTTCTCGGCTCCGGGTATGGAGCCGGAAAGCTGCATGCAGGCAACGGATCTCTGGAAAAGCCAGATCTACTGTTACCGGTTTTAAGACAATAAACGCCCCCTACTAGAGGTTATCCCAGTAGTTGTCTTCAGACATGGACTCCAGGCGTTTCTTTTCTGCACGATCTTCAATTGCCCTGCGAATGTGCAGTTGCCGCTGAGAGGCTTTCTCCGGAAGTTCAACAACAGCCTTTTTACCGGGAGTCAGATCATACATACCTGTATCAGCTGGTCGTTCTGCGACGATATCTGTCATTGTCGATCCCCTTTTTTTCTTTTTTCTTGTTAGGCCAGTGCAACCAGTTCTGGCGTCCTTACCACTGCGTCCAGAGGTTTAAACCTGGGTGACCCTCAGGGTTCGCAGATTCTGCTTCACATTTTCTAACTGCTCTGCAAGTTCAGGGCCACGTGTGTGTGCAACACCCATAGCCAGAATATCTATGATGGTTAAGTGAACAATACGTGAGGTTAATGGCGTATATATGTCAGTGTCCTCTGGCACATTTACAGCAATTGTTAGTTCCGTATGGTTAGCCAGAGGTGAGTCTCCCGGGCACAGGGCTATAACGTGTGCTTCCTGTTTGCGCGCCAGTGTTACCATATGTAGCAATTCTCTGGTTCGCCCTGTCTGGGAGATTGCTAAAACAGCGTCGTCTTTTCCCAGGGTTGCTGCAGATATGGACTGCATATGCGGATCGGAATAAGCAGAAGCATTTACCTGCAGCCGAAAGAACTTATGCTGTGCATCGTTGGCTACATTGCCAGACGCCCCGAAACCGTAAAATTCAATACGGCGAGCCCTGCTGAGAATCTGAATAGTTTTATCAAGGGTTTCAGAGCAAATGCTGTTGCGGACATCCAGCAGACTGTGAACAGTGGCATCAAAGACTTTGCGGGTAATGATTTTTGTGTCGTCGCCATCGGCAACTACAAAGCGGGAGAAGTCGTTACCGGATGCCAGGGTTTGAGCCAGATGAAGTTTAAAATCCTGAAACCCCGTGCACTCAATAGCTTTGCAAAAACGCACGACAGTAGGTTCGCTGACCTCACACTGCGCCGCAAGCTCTGCAATGCTGGTACGAACAACACTCTGTGGATTTTTAGCAACGTAATCAGCAACCTTTTGTTCTGATCGCCTGAGCTGGTTGCGTTTTTGCTCTATCTGCCTGAGCAGGTTTGTTGTTGGCATTTCCCTGCTTTCACCACATGATCTGGTATTTTTTCAAGAGGTGATTTTTATTTGGGAGAGTTATACAGCAAATTGCGGGATACCACTATACCGTTGGTGGTAGAAATTAAGAGAGCCAACTCCTTATTAATAAATATGGTGTCATATCAACAGGCTTGCCATTTACAAGCTTTTGCAGGATTTCACGGGGTTTATTTGTTGATGAAATTCATGAAAAGAAGGGGCTCTCTGTAATACTCTGCCTTCTGCAGGTTTCCTGCTTGCTTCATGAACGACCTAACCCGCTGGGATCATCAGGAACTGCACAGCCATGTGGACATTGATGTAGACACTGTCACTCTGGCTTTGTGTCAGCATGCTGGTGGAAACAGTGAACCGAAAGTAAGCGTCGGTGGTCGTGTTGAGACCGGTCAGATTATTGCCGAAATGCCTGAAGGAAAGCTGGGCTCCACCATCCATTCCAGTATTAACGGCACGGTTACTGTCGTGGATAGCGACAGCATTATAATTAGCAGGAAGGCAGCATGAACAAAGCGCTGGGATTACTCGAATTCAGCAGTACTGCCAAAGGCGCGGAAGCAACGGATGCCATGACCAAGGCGGCAGCCGTTAAGCTGGATGAGAACGCCTCTGGTCAGGGAGAAAAACGAAAAGCTGTCCAGAATGTCTATAAATCTAACAGTTTGGTGATTCATTTCTTGTTTTCCAACCTCTACCTTTCAGTGAGACGTCATATAAATAGGGAGTAATAGGTTAATGGGCAGAGTCACTTTTCTTGCACGTTGGCATAGCAAAGACAGAAAAATCCGGTTGGGAGCAGTTAATAATATGATGGGAGGCTACCGGTGCAGGTGCGTGCCCTAGTCTCTCCCGGTTCTGTGGACTCCAGTCGCAGTGCTTCAACTCGATTGGAACCTTCGTCTCATTGGTTCGATATGAGAAGTGTGTATTGCACTCCCTCTCAGCCAAGAGGGCGAGGACGAGGGACGTACGTAAAATTACAGTCTACCCTTGAGCCAACCCCTTTATATGGTCGATCCCAAAACTTGTTTGATCCCCTTTCTTCGCAGAGGGTGGGTAAAAAAAGAAACGTAAGCCAGTCTGAAGAGGCGTTGCCTTTTAAAGAAAGGGTTGATTTAGCTTGTGACACGCTAAAGAAATTGAAACACAACCCTGATGATATATTTGCTACCTGTCAGGCTGTCGTAAAAAAATACAAAGAGCTTGTCTCTCTTTGCGACGGGAAAATCCTTGAAATAACATATCTTAAGGAAAAGTTTGAAAGTGTATTCACTCCATTTCTTGAATCTCTTCTCGATGAAATCGATAGTCAGATTGATGAGTGTCGGGGGCGAACTTATTATTTTGACTTAATGGGTGTTGTTGCTTCTTCGTCTATTCTGGATCGTCATGATTCAAAATATAAAATAATGCATGAATCTATTTCTGGAGTGATTCATCGTCTTGTTCAATGTGAACTCGCCTATCTTGAATTTAGAAATCAGTGTTCGGATCACAGAGGGATCAAGGAGACTGTTAATTCTCTTGATAAGATATTGGACGAAGATAAATCTTGTTTTAAATCCAGGTTTTTTACGTTGAGGGAGATAGAATATTATCGAAGTCGGCTTCATGCCATAATACAAACATTAAAAAATGCACCTCCGGAGGGAATTAAAGATTCTTTTGTTGCTGCAATTTCTGAAGGTAATTTGTTGAAAGCAAGTAGTATCCTGAAAAATGAAGTGAGGCAAATGTCTGCCACATTCAAATATAAAAAGAGAACACTGGATGATTTAATTCTCCATGATATTGTCGATATTTCAAAGAAGAAACAAAATCTTGAATTCTCTAATAATGTAAATATGTTAAAGAGCTTGTGTACGTTTTCTGAAACTTATCAGGATGTTCTCTGTTTCATGCCTCTTGTAAGAAAAGCCTTGAAAGTACTCTGTCGATCGACAGTGAAAAAGGGGCTCTTTCGCAGGTTGGCTGATCATTTCTGAGCCTCCTGTCGAATTTTCAGATACAGATA
>NZ_CAMZOG010000041.1 GCF_947331445.1 Parendozoicomonas sp. Alg238-R29
CGCCGAGCAGACGAACGCTACCAGCAAGAACAGGTAGAGTACGAAGAGAAAATAGAGAAACGCAATAAGCGCAAGCATCCCGGCAAAGCGCCAAAGCCACCGGAACCAGGTGCAGGGGACAAAGACCAGGTCAACCTGACAGACGACGAATCTCGTATTATGCCCACTGCCGGTGGTGCATTCGAACAAGCCTACAATGCCCAGGCGTCTGTAGACATCGGGAGTGGTCTGATCGTGACACGTCATGTGACTCAGGCACCGAATGACAAAAAAGAAGTTGAGCCAACACTCAGACAGTTACGCATACTGGCCCCCGTGCTTGGAAAAGCTGAGGGGTTACTGGCCGACACGGGCTACTTCAGCGAGGCTAATGTCTGCGCTGTGGATAAAGAAGAACTGACACCCTACATTGCTATAAAACGGGATGAGCACAACCCGCCCCCCTTGCAGCGTTTCCAGCCGGACCCGCCAGTCCCGGATGATGATGCCAGTGTCTTGGAGTGGATGCGCTGGCGCTTGCAGACACAAGAAGGGCGAGCCATCTACAGCCGACGAAAATGCACGATAGAGCCCACCTTCGGAATACAGAAGGAGGCAATGGGATATCGGCGATTCCTGGTGCGGGGACTGGAAGTGGTCTCGAAAGAGTGGGATCTGGTCTGCCTGACATTCAACCTGCGCCGAATGTTCAACCTGAAGCAAGTCGATGATAAAAAATGGCTGGCTCTGGTGCTTTATTGGCTTGTAGTCAGCCACTGTCTCATGAGGTTACGCTGGCGTTCTGTTTGAGTAAGTGACCTCTGAAGGCAGATATGAGCTCTGTAGGCCGATATGATCAAAAAGGACTCAAATGGACGGGCCAGTCCGACAGGCTGCTAGTAGCTAACAGGGATAGCTTACATTTACCTCCAGACGGTTACTTTCCTATACAAAAGCTTGAGAAAATTTTCCCTAAGAGGTCATCGTTGGAGAACTCGCCAGTGATTTCTCCTAAAGCATGTTGTGCCTGACGTAAATCTTCAGCCAGTAATTCCCCTGCTCCTATTCCCAATAACTGATCACGCCCCTGATAAAGGAAGGTTTTAGCTTGCTCCAGTGCTTCTATATGGCGACGGCGGGCACTGAAGCCACCTTCACTTGTTCCGGTGTAACCCATCAGTGTTTTTAGGTGTTGGCGCAGGTTATCCACACCTTGTCCTGTTTGTGCACAAAGCCGGATGACCGGGAATTGTCCTTCTGTTATCCCTGCTTCTTCATCAGAAAGGTCAACCTTATTTCGAATAACCGAGATCTTTTCCCCAGCAGGAAGGCGGTCGACAAATTCAGGCCAGATATCGTGAGGATCTGTTGCGCTGGTTGTGGTGCTGTCCACCATCAGCAGAACCAAATCGGCCTGTGATATTTCATCAAAAGCCCGTCTAACACCAATTTGTTCCACAATGTCTTCACTGTCCCGTAAACCGGCAGTATCAATGATGTGTAAAGGCATGCCATCAATGTGGATATGTTCACGGAGCACATCCCTAGTTGTACCGGCAATCTCAGTGACAATGGCGCTGTCCCTGCCAGACAGTGCATTGAGAAGGCTGGATTTACCAGCATTTGGGCGTCCGGCAATTACAACTGTCATACCGTCACGAACCAGAGAACCCTGTCTGGCTTCAGCGAAAGTTGTGGATAACTTGTCTATAACCTGCTCAAGATCCCGTTGTACCTTGCCATCCGAGAGGAAGTCTATTTCTTCTTCCGGGAAGTCGATGGCCGCCTCCACATAGATTCTCAGGTGGATAAGTTCTTCAACAAGTTCATTCACTCTTTTGGAAAATGCGCCCTGTAAAGAACGAACAGCGCTGCGGGCAGCTTCTTCTGATGAGCTGTCGATTAAGTCGGCAATCGCTTCGGCTTGGGCAAGGTCAAGTTTGTCATTAAGAAATGCCCGCTCGGAAAATTCACCAGGGCGCGCCAGGCGAATACCGTGGCTGGTTATCTCTTTTTGTAACAGGTCAAGAATAACCGGGCCGCCATGCCCCTGAAGTTCCAGTACATCTTCTCCAGTAAAAGAATTTGGACCCGGGAAATATAAGGCCAGCCCTTCATCGATAACGTTATCGCTACTGTCATAGAAGGGTTGATAGTGAGCATGGCGTGGTGTCAAATCACGCTTAAGAATAGTTTTTGCTATTTCACCAGCACGGGTGCCGGATACACGCACAATACCCACACTTCCCCTTCCTGGTGCTGTGGCCTGGGCAACAATAGTGTCTTGATTGTATGGAGGGTGTGTTGAGGTGTGTGAAGAGGTCATGGCCAGTCTGAGTTGAATAGAAAGGCGCTAGTCTAATGAAGGGTAAAAGGATGGGCAAAGACCTGTTGTCTGGCTGCTGGTTTTCCACCCGTCCGATTGCGTTTTATTTAACCCCAGAGATGAAATATCCGAGTTGTGTTGCAGAAGTTCTCTAACAAGACCATCAATCTCTTTATGGGTTTTCTTTGAGCCTGCACTCGAGTGAACAAGGTTTCCAATTCATTGGTTTGCAGCTTTTTTGTTGTATTCATCGACAACCATCCCGTCTTTATTTTTTCAGGATTAAATGCCTGTCTGATAATTTTACTTTTTCAAGTTTATCTATTTTTTCTGTAGCCGTATTACGGAGCAGATTTTTTCCTGGGACTTTCTTTTCCTGATAAGAATTTCTGCTTCTTCTTTTAGTTGTTTTCTGCGCAGGTATAAAAAAAGCGGGCTTATAAAAGCCCGCTTTTGGTCAGAACCCCAGACTTTAACCGTCTGCAGCTTCGATCTTCTTGGTGATATACCACTGCTGACTAATGGACAGCAGGTTGTTGGTTACCCAGTACAGTACCAGACCGGCAGGGAACCACAGGAAGAAGAAAGTGAAGATTACTGGCATCAGCTTCATTACACGCGCCTGCATAGGGTCTGGAGGCGTTGGAGACAGCATCTGCTGTGCAAACATGGATGCACCCATGATCAGCGGCAGGATGAAGTAAGGATCCATTTGTGAGAGATCCTGAATCCAGCCCAGCCATGGAGCGTGGCGCAGCTCAACAGATTCCAGCAGCACCCAGTACAGGGCAATGAATACAGGCATCTGTACAAGAATTGGAAGACAGCCACCCATTGGGTTCACTTTTTCTTCCTTGTAGAGCTTCATCATGTCCTGAGACAACGCCTGACGATCATCTCCATGCTTCTCTTTCAGAGCCTGCATCTTTGGAGTTAGCTTGCGCATCTTCGCCATAGAGCGATAGCTGGCAGCAGACAGTGGGAAGAAAAGACCTTTCACGATTATGGTCAGGGCAATGATGCTGAAGCCCCAGTTACCTATCAGAGAGTGCAGGAAGCTCAGTAGTAGGAACAGAGGCTTGGCAAACCACCATAGCACACCGTAATCGATAGTCAGATCCAAACCTTGTGCCAGCTGGGACAGGGTTTTCTGGTTCTTTGGACCGAGGTACAGGATTGCGCCAACAGTTTCTGTGGTATCAGGAGCGACTTCAACAGCAGGCTCAACAATGCTGACAATGTTGTCGCCGCTAAAAGTGCGAGTCTGATAAGTATTGAATTGATCCTGTTTAGGAACCCATGCGCTTACAAAGTAATGCTGAACGATAGCGGCATAACCACCTTCCACTTTTTCTTTGAAAGGCTCGCTGGCGAAATCATCAAACTCCAGTTTCTGGTATTGCTTTTCATTACTCTTAACAGCCGCGCCCAGGTATGTGTTCATGCCGGAGGCACTGCTCATTTCCTGGCTTGGGTCTTTTGAGTTATCACGCTTCAGCTGAGCGTAGAAATTACCTTTCCAGTCGCTGTTGCTGCCGTTGTGGATAATGTAATCCACACCAACCTGGTATTTACCTCTGGTAAAGGAGAAACGCTTGGTGATATCAACGCCGTTCTCTGTCTTGAGAGACAGGTCTACGTTCAGTGATTCGTTATCACCCAGATTGTAGGAAGTGTTCTCAACACTGTAGAGAGGCTTGCCTTTGCGATCCGGACCATTGGTTCCGGTCAGGCCACTCTGTGCGACAAACAGGCGACTGGTGCTGTTTTCAAGCAGAGCAAAAGGAGTTTTCTCACCCTTTACCTGAGGGTACTTGGGGAGTTCTGCACGAACGATATCACCACCACGGGTATCAATAGTCAGGATCAATGTATCAGTTGTTACAGTGATCAGCTGAGCCTGTGATGGGGCAGTATTTTCTGACTTTACGTCATCGGGGAGAACTGGTGCATCGGAAGTTGCTGATGATGCAACCGGGATATCTGGAGTATTGCTGGCAGGGAGCTGAGTGGCGGCCTGACTGACAGCTTGCGGCTGGTTATAGTCCTGGTTCCATTGCAGCACCATCAGGTAGCCGACAACAACCAGACCCGCGATTAAGAGGGTACGTTGCAAATCCATGATTTAGTGGCCATCGAAACGGTTGGAGGTGTCCGGATCCGCCTGTTTCAATGCCTGTCTTTCCTGACTGTCAGGTACGGGATCGTATCCCCCAGGATTCCAGGGGTGACAGCGCAGTAAACGTCGGCATGAGAGATATCCGCCTTTGAGGAGGCCGTGAGTATTAATGGCTTCCGTGGCATAGGAGGAGCAGGAGGGATAAAAACGGCAGTGGTTTGCCATTAGGGGGCTGATTCCATATTGGTAGCCCCTGATCAGTAACAGAACGAAAGAACGTATCGGATTCATCATGTTCTGTACCTTTTGGCGATCCCCTGTGGATGGTTAATCGACAGGGGGGCGTGCTCTATCGGGCTTTTTAGGGCTAGATTGATCAGACTTCCGTAAGGATGCCGATCTTTTTCGAGCTCGTAACCACTGCTTGTCGAGCAGGCTGTGTAGTTGCCTGTTATCGAGTTCGCCCAGGCCTTTTCTGGCCAGAACAACGTAATCCAGTCCCTGAAGACTGTGTTGACTGTGGCGGAATGTCTCACGAATAACCCGTTTTATCCTGTTTCTGGATACCGCGGTTCGTACATTCTTTTTGGCGATAATCAAACCGACCCTGGGAATTTCCAGATGGTTCTCTCGTGCCAGTATAAGAATGTTCTTGTCGGAAACCTTTATATCAGCCTTATCAAAAACCCGTTTGAACTCTGATGACTTCAGCAGCCTTAAACTCGGGCTGAATCCGAAAGTCATGTGCAGGCCCTGATCGATCAGGCTGCCAGACGCTTACGGCCCTTGGAACGACGACGAGCCAGAACGGCACGACCATTCTTGGTGGCCATACGAGCACGGAAACCGTGGGTGCGCTTACGCTTCAGTACGCTTGGTTGAAAAGTTCTTTTCATGTCTATCTACTCTTTTGAGGGATTCCTCGTCGAGAAACGAGAAAAAATAAAATGACGCGCAATTTTAGGGAATACCTTATATAGCGTCAATTTAAAAGATGTATAAAAAACGATCAAATCATCGTATATCTACATATTTCAGTGATTTTTGCCAACATAAAAGCTCATATATATAAAAAATCTTCTTTTTTTAATATCGGTTTTGATGTGTTCCTGTTGGTGTTGCCCCGGTCTGTTGCTCGCTCTCCGATGATTTTATTTAAGAATCTGAAGTTAGTTTTTATCCACTTCACCTATCCTTCTTAAGTTTCTGTTTTTTCAAAAAATTATTTCAATTAAATATGATAATTTTATCGGTTTGTAACAACCTTACCTCAGGACATCCAGTCTTTTTACACAGACATATCCACAACTTGAAATATAAAACTTATATCCACAGATAATTTTATATTTGTTTTAACCATATGAAAAAGATAATAAAAAACCTTTAATAGCGGCGAACTTTGTTATTAGGGGTGTGGATAACCTATTCTGATCGGGATAAAATAAAGAAGTTTTCAACATTAAAATTGACCACAGTCGTTCAGAATGACCGGAGTTATCCCAGTGCCTCGTGAACTCTGGCAGAAGTGCATGGAAATCCTTCAGGACGAATTGCCTCTACAGCAATTCAATACCTGGTTGCGCCCACTCAAAGTCATGGCTGACCACGATGAGTTATGCCTGCTGGCGCCGAACCGGTTCGTCCTCGACTGGATGAAAGACAAGTACCTGCCTCGTATAGAAGAAGTTTTAATGGAGCTGTCTGACGGTAACCCTCCGGCTATTGCCCTTGGGGTGAGTAATCGCAGGCCGTCATTCAAGTTTGCTTCTGGTAAAAGTAAGCCTTCAGCTTCAGCGTCTGCGCGGACTACCCGAAATACAGATTCTGATAATGGCCAGACCAATCTGGATCTTTACAGCCAGAATCAGGCTCCGGAAAAAGCACCTGTTGCAGAGAAAGCGCCAACTTCTGTTTCTCAGCCGTTAAGTGCGGCTTCGGATCATGCCAGTAGTAAGAGTCTTGATTTTGGGCGTGAAACAGCAACAGCTGTGGCCCCGGCTTCTGTACGTAAACGTTTTGTAAATCCAATCGCTAATGAACTTCGACGTAAGTCGGAAGCGAGCCTGCCAGAAGTTCAGGATATTCCACAGGCGAAACCTGCATTGGCTACGGCTTATCAATCAAACCATGAAGATGTTCTGGTATCAGAGCGGCAACCACCACATTTCAGTTCACATTCTCCAATTATTACTCCTGCACCTTCACGGGTGGTTACTCCTAAAAGGCAGGTAGAAGTAGAAGGCAGTATTAAGCATACAAGCTCTCTTAACAGATCCTTTGTGTTTGATACCTTTGTGGAAGGTAAGTCCAACCAGCTTGCTTTGGCCGCGTCACGTCAGGTAGCTGAAAACCCCGGCTCTGCTTATAACCCGCTTTTCCTTTATGGGGGGGTAGGTTTGGGTAAAACCCACCTTATGCATGCAGTCGGTAATCAGCTTGCACAACATAATCCAGATGCCAAAATTGTTTATCTGCACTCTGAACGATTTGTTGCCGATATGGTTAAGGCGCTTCAACTGAATGCAATTAATGACTTCAAGCGTTATTACCGTTCTGTTGATGCTTTGTTGATTGACGATATTCAGTTTTTTGCTGGTAAGGAACGTTCCCAGGAAGAGTTCTTCCACACCTTTAATGCTTTGCTTGAGGGTGGTCAGCAGATGATTCTTACCTGCGATCGTTACCCAAAAGAAATATCCGGTCTGGAAGAACGTCTTAAGTCACGTTTTGGTTGGGGATTAACTGTTGCTGTTGAGCCTCCCGAGTTGGAGACACGTGTCGCCATTCTCATGAAGAAAGCAGAACAGGCTCGTGTAGAACTGCCCCACGAATCTGCTTTCTTTATTGCGCAACGCATTCGTTCTAATGTACGTGAGCTTGAAGGCGCTCTTAAGCGAGTTATTGCCAGCGCGCACTTTATGGGGCGTAAGATTGATGTTGATCTTATTCGTGAGTCTTTGAAAGACCTTTTGGCTCTTCAAGATAAACAAGTAAGCATTGAAAATATCCAGCGTACAGTAGCTGAATATTACAAAATAAAAATTTCAGACATACTTTCTAAAAGACGAAGTCGTTCAGTTGCTCGACCTCGACAGATTGCTATGGCATTGTCAAAGGAGCTGACTAATCACAGCTTGCCGGAAATTGGCGATGCCTATGGTGGGCGAGATCATACAACAGTTTTGCACGCCTGTCGGAAAGTGAAGCAATTGTGTGAAAGTGATGCTGAAATAGAGCAAGATCATAAGAATCTCTTGCGTTTGCTTACCAGCTAATTGCGGTTGAATTACGTAGTTCAGTTAACCAGATATTGACGAATTTCCTTAGCTAGAGGCGAGAAAGGAAACAATGAAATTTACCATTAACCGGGAAGCCCTGCTTAAGCCACTGTTGCTGGTTGCTGGAGTCGTTGAGCGCAGGCAAACACTGCCCGTATTGTCCAACGTTTTGCTGGTTGTTGAAGGTGATACCCTGTCCCTGACCGGTACCGACCTGGAAGTGGAACTTGTAGGCCGAGTTCACCTCGAAAGCCCTGCGGAAGATGGTGATATTACTGTACCGGCACGGAAGCTGATGGATATTTGTAAGTCTTTGCCAGAAGACAGTGATATCACTTTCCAGCTGGAAGACCAGCGCGTTATTTTCCGTTCCGGACGTTCACGCTTTACACTGTCTACTCTTCCTGCCAATGAATTCCCAAGTATTGATGAAGAGTCTGGCTCTTACTCTTTCTCAATTATTCAGTCCCGTCTTCGTCGCCTGATTGATCGGACTGGCTTTGCCATGGCTCAGCAGGATGTGCGCTACTACCTGAACGGTATGCTACTGGAAGTGCGTGAGCATGCGCTGCGTTCTGTTGCAACAGATGGCCACCGTCTGGCTATGTGTACTGTTGAAGCAGATATTAGTCAGGATGACCGCCATCAGGTGATTGTTCCCCGTAAAGGTATTCTTGAGTTGGCCCGTTTGCTGACCGACGGTGAAGAGATTGTGAACATTACCCTGGGCGCTAATCACATCCGTGCAACTACTGGAGCGTTTATTTTCACCTCCAAGCTGGTCGACGGTAAATTCCCTGATTATGAGCGCGTTCTGCCTCGTGGTGGAGATAAGGTTGTTATCGGTGATCGTCAGATCATGCGTCAGGCTCTGAACCGTGCCTCTATTCTCTCTAATGAGAAATACCGTGGTATTCGTCTGATCCTGGATCAGAATACTGTCAAGATTATGGCGAACAACCCAGAGCAGGAAGAAGCGGAAGAAGAAGTGACAGTAACTTATGAAGGTAACTCTTTGGAGATTGGCTTCAACGTTAGTTACTTGTTGGATGTTCTCTCTGTTGTTGATTGTGATGCAGTAAAACTGACCCTGTCTGATCCAAATAGTAGCGCCTTGGTGGAAGAACCCGAAAACAGTGATTCTGTTTACGTGGTTATGCCCATGCGTCTCTAATCCTTCTTTTGTATAGAAATGTCCTTTCTTCAGAAAGTTCGGGTTACAGATATAAGAAATCTTGTATCTGTAACCCTCTCCCCTTCCCCCTCTATCAATATCCTATACGGCTCTAACGGTAGCGGTAAAACTAGTTTTCTCGAAGCTGTTCACTTGCTCGGCACTACCCGTTCTTTTCGTTCTTCCAAGGTTAAGCCTGTTATTCGTCAATCCCAGGAAGCTTGTACTGTATTTGGACTTGTGAAGGGAAGAGAGTCCGTTTTTTCTCTCGGTGTTAGTCGCTCTCTGGATGCTTCCTGCAAGATCCATATAAATGGTGAGCCTTGCCGGTTAAGTTCTGATCTTGCTTCTATCCTTCCCCTGCAGGTCATCAACCCTGATACTTTCAGGCTGCTGGAGGGAACCCCCAAAGACAGAAGACAGTTTCTTGATTGGGGAGTGTTCCATGTGGAACATCGATTTTTACCGGCATGGAAACGTGCCTATAAATCCATGAAACAGCGGAATGCATTGCTTCGACATGGTAAAATGTCTGATTCGCTGATGGATGTATGGGATGCAGAGCTATCCCAAAGCGGAGAAGAGATAGATAATTACAGGCGACGCTATTTTGAAGCGTTGAAACCTGTTTTTGAAAATACTCTTGAATGCCTGTCTGGAATCACCGATATCCAGATTTCTTACTCAAGGGGCTGGGATAAAGAAAGCTCTTTACGTGATGTACTGAAGCGTTCTTACCGACGTGATGTGGAAGCTGGATATACTCAGTGGGGTCCCCATCGGGCTGATATTAAGCTGAGATACCAAGGTCTTGCTGCTGTGGATACTTTATCCCGTGGTCAGCAAAAGGCTGTTGTGTGCGCCTTGAAGCTTGCTCAGGGTAAGCTTTTTAGCGATAGCAAGCCTTTTGGGTGTGTCTATCTTGTTGATGACCTTCCTTCGGAGCTCGACCAGGAACATCGATCTCGATTATGTAAAATGTTCGAAGATATGAATGCACAGGTATTTATTACCTGTGTGGATAAAGGCTCTCTGGGTCAAGTTTGGAGTGCTGAGTCAGAAGTAAAAATGTTCCATGTGGAACATGGTGTACTGATTGAAGATTCCAGGGCGGAGCAGACATCTGCCGAGACAACCCTGATGGATGCAGGATAACTGACTGATGGTGGGCCGAAATTTGACCCAAGGGCAGAGTAAACGGTGCTATCAGTGCTATTGGAGAGAGTGGCGGAATGAGTGAACAAACTTACGATGCATCGAATATCAAGGTGCTGAAAGGGCTGGATGCAGTTCGTAAACGCCCTGGTATGTACATCGGAGATACGGACGATGGTACCGGTCTTCACCACATGGTTTTTGAGATTGTCGATAACTCCATAGACGAAGCGTTGGCGGGACACTGCTCAGCTATAGATGTCATCATCCACCCGGATGAGTCTGTAACCGTTCGGGATGATGGTCGTGGTGTACCAACAGAGATCCATGAAGAAGAAGGAGTCTCTGCGGCAGAAGTTATTATGACTGTGCTGCATGCTGGTGGTAAGTTTGATGACAACACTTATAAGGTTTCAGGTGGATTGCATGGCGTTGGGGTTTCTGTTGTAAATGCCCTCTCCCGTGAGCTGCGTATGACAATCCGCCGACAAGGCAAAGTTCATCAACAAATTTATACCAATGGTGTTCCCAATGCACCGCTGACAGTTGTTGGTGAGACGGAATCAACCGGAACAGAAGTTACTTTCTGGCCATCTGCAGATACATTCTCAAACATTCGTTATAGCTACGATATTCTTGCGAAACGCTTGCGTGAATTGTCATTTTTGAACTCTGGCGTGTGCATTAACCTGAAAGATGAGCGTGATGGTCGTAATGACCAGTTCATGTATGAAGGTGGACTAAAGGCGTTTGTTGAGTACCTGAATCAGAACAAGAACTCTGTAAACAAGGTGTTCCACTTTAACTCTATGCATGAAGATGGTGTGGGTGTTGAAGTGGCTATGCAGTGGAATGATAGCTTTCAGGAAAGTATTTACTGCTTCACTAATAACATCACAAACCGTGATGGCGGTACTCACCTGGCAGGTTTTCGTGGCGCCCTTACCCGAACGTTGAATAACTATATTGAAGCCGAAGGGTTGGCTAAAAAACAAAAAGTCAGCACAACCGGTGATGATGCCAGAGAAGGTCTGACCGCTATTGTGTCAGTGAAGGTTCCGGACCCGAAGTTCTCTTCCCAAACCAAAGATAAGCTGGTTTCTTCTGAAGTGAAAACAGCTGTTGAGCAGGAAATGGGTAAGCTGTTTTCTACATTCCTGTTAGAAAACCCGCAAGAATCGAAAATTATTGTTGGCAAGATGCTTGATGCTGCCCGTGCCCGTGAAGCGGCCCGTAAAGCCCGCGATATGACTCGCCGTAAAGGTGTACTTGATATCGCTGGTTTGCCAGGAAAGTTGGCAGACTGTCAGGAGAAGGACCCTGCCCTCTCTGAACTTTATATAGTGGAGGGTGACTCGGCTGGCGGTTCTGCCAAACAGGGTCGAGATCGCCGTGCACAGGCCATTCTTCCATTGAAGGGTAAGATTCTTAACGTCGAAAAAGCCCGGTTTGATAAGATGCTCTCTTCTCAGGAAGTAGGAACACTGATCACCGCTTTGGGTTGTGGTATTGGCCGCGAAGAGTTTAATCCTGAGAAACTGCGTTATCACCATATCATCATCATGACAGATGCCGATGTGGACGGTGCCCATATTCGAACACTTCTTCTGACGTTCTTCTTCCGTCAGATGCCTGAGCTTATTGAGAAAGGCTACATCTATATTGCACAGCCTCCTCTTTATAAAGTGAAGCGCGGTAAGCAGGAACAATATCTGAAAGATGATGAGGCTCTCCAGGAGTATCTCACCACAATGGCTCTGGAAAATGCGAGCCTGCATGTGAATGAAGATGCTCCTGGTATTGCTGATGACCAGCTGGAATCTCTGGTTAACGAATACCGTAAGGTTCAAAATGTTATCAATAGGTTGTCACGTCTGTATCCGCCTGATGTTTTGCAGCAGCTTATTTATGCAGAAGAGCTTACTGAAGAGAACCTGAAAGATAAGGCGCTGGTCGAAGCCTGGGCCAGCAAGCTGGACGAAAAACTGTCCAGCAATGTTATGTCTGGCAGTATGATGTCTATGCGTGTTGTGGAAGATCGGGAGCACAACTCCTGGTTGCCAGAGGTTTCCGTAAAAGCCCATGGGCTGGAAACAATATTCCTTTTCCAGAATGAGTTTTTCTCATCTAATGACTATGCGCTGATTGTTAAGTTGGGTAATAAACTTAACGGGTTGTTGGAGAAAGGGGCTCATATCCGTAAAGGGGAACGCACCCAGCCTGTAGACACGTTTGATCAGGGGCTCGACTGGTTGATGTATGAGTCTACCAAGCGTCATGGTATCCAGCGCTATAAGGGTTTGGGAGAGATGAACCCTGACCAGCTTTGGGAAACAACCATGGATCCGGTCAATCGCCGAATGCTGAAAGTGACTATCGAAGATGCTATTGCAGCAGATCAGATTTTCACTACCTTGATGGGGGATCAGGTAGAACCTCGTCGGGACTTTATTGAGAGTAATGCGCTCAAGGTTGCCAACCTCGACGTGTAATCCTTGAAGAAGGTAACAGGCCGGTGCTTCTGTATAGAGTACCGGCCTTTTCATCTAAGGTAGAAAAATGCAGGAAATCCAATCTTTTATCCGAGGTGAACTGACAGAGGCACAGGAAGTACTGGCTCGTTTTCTGTCTGATGAAGAACAACTGCAGAAAGTCCAGAATGCTGCTGAGCTGATCGCTGAATCATTCAAGGCTGGCGGAAAGGTTCTGTCCTGCGGCAACGGTGGCTCCCACTGTGATGCTATGCATTTTGCCGAAGAGCTGACCGGTAGATACCGGGATAACCGCCCCGGATATCCTGGAATAGCCATATCTGATCCAAGCCATATCTCGTGTGTAAGTAATGACTTCGGCTATGAGTATGTATTTAGCCGTTATGTAGAAGCTGTAGGTCTGTCTGGTGATGTCCTTCTTGGAATTAGCACCAGCGGTAACTCAGGCAACATCATCAAAGCCTTTGAGGCGGCCTCTGAGAAGGGTGTGAAAACAATAGCCCTAACGGGTAAGGATGGTGGAAAAATGGCAGGTATGGCTGATATAGAGATCTGTGTGCCACATTTTGGCTATGCCGATAGAATTCAAGAAGTGCATATCAAAGTTATCCACATTCTTATTGGTACCATAGAAAAGCTTATGGAGAGCAAGTGACCTCCTGCTTACAGGCCGGCTAAGGCCCGGTCTGTAAGGCTTTACGCAATACCTGCATAACCCCCCTTCCGCTGCAATCTCCTCATTGTAAGTGATACTAACTCACTGGTTATCCACACCTAAACAAAGCTGTTAGTTGGTGGTCAAAGAAGTAACTCTGATAGGGATATTGAGGGATTATCATGTATAGCGCTACAACTATACCACAAACTTGTATACCACAAACTTGCTTTTGTCCTGCGCAACAAAGTCCAGACGGCTTTCAAGCACACCTACCACCTGAACAGCCAAAATGGACAAGGCGGGATATTTCATCGGTAAACAGTGAGAGCTATGTTGCTAAAGGCAAACAATTCCATGAAGAATATTTAAGCGAAAATACTCTTTGGGCAAAAGTCGAAGAGGGGATTGAAGGGGCCTATTTAGTAGGAGGTGGTATAGGTACGGCTGTTGGTGGACTTCTTTGGTACTTCGGGTGCTGGCCTATTGGAGGAATCGTAAAGAATGGCTTTACCTCTGCACTTGGAGCCGCAGAAGCACTTAAGCTTGGATATTGTCCTGCAAGTCAGGCATCACAGGTGTTAAAAATAGGGTTGGCGACTGTATCTACTTCTGTGCTTGGGTATGACTTGGGCTGGCTGGCAGCACCGACTGTTGAAATCGCATTTGGCCTGACAGGGGTGTTTGTAGCGACAGGTTTACATATTGCGGGTAAGTATGCGCACACACTCCTGTTTGAAGGAAAAAAAGAATGCGCAAGGCGTCTGGCTGAAACCCATAAAGACATGGAAGACTGCATGGAAAGAAGAGAGACAAATGGTAGAAATCTAGAAGAAATAGAGAATCTAGCAAAGAAAGCATTACCCTGGCTTAACTCATCGATTTCTAAGGAAAAGGCCTTAACGAAAGTTGGAGATGAGCATAAAGCCCATATAAAAAATGTAAATAACTTCAATAGAAAGAAAAGAAAAGAGAAAGAAAGAGGGATTTCCAAGGATATGGCTGCCCATGATAACCAATGGCGCCAAGTAAACGGATTAACATCATATGAAACATCATGCTTGTCGGCTGAATATCGTTTAGGCCTTCTTAAGGCTCAGGGAATTGAGAGGGAGGGGGATGACAGCACTATTGGATCCCGGATACTGGCAAGGAAAAGCAATTCTTCTATGCCACCAACAAGAGTGCAAACCCGCTCCAGTGGTGTTGCCCAGAAGGCTTGGGGCTGCATTTCAGAATATGCAGGAAAAATAAAAAAAGCATGTCGTAAACCTGTAGAACAGAAACAAGATGCCTACGGGTACGGCACGAAAACAGAAACTGTAAATTGCTTTTACGACGTACACGGAATTCATACACAACTCGGCGATGAGTTAACACGGCACAGGAGAAGAGCAATCTATCTTGGTGAAGATTTAAAAAACATGTAGAACAAAAGAAGAGCAGGGTTTTGCCCCACTTTTCTTTTGTATTTGAGTTCGAATTAGTGAGGAGAATTACTGACAACCCACTCACGAACCTCATCAGTTAACTCAGGGATTTCTTTACCTTTACTTTCAACTGCTGGGCCGATTCGAACAGTAATTTCTCCAGGGGTTTTCAACCATTTATGTGCAGGCCAATATCTGCCGGCATTATGAGCCATTGGTAGAATAGGAACGCCAGCATAAACAGCCAGAGATGCTGTTCCACGGGTAAAGCGCCCTACTTCGGGCCAGTGATAACGGGTTCCTTCAGGGAAGATCGCAACCCAGTGACCGTTTTGGAGGCGCTCTTTTCCTTTTTCAACCACCTGCTGCAATGCTGAGCGGCCATCTTTTCGATCAATGGCAATGGGGTTCACTTTCTTAAATGCCCAGCCAAAGAAGGGTATAAAAAGCAGTTCCTTTTTTATAACTGTAGACTGAGGTGTAAACAGCATCTGAACCAGGAAGGTTTCCCATGGGGACTGATGATTACTGGCAACAACACAAGGCTGTTCGGGGATGTTCTCTTTGCCTTCAACCTTCCAGGTGATTCCGCAAACAACCCGACTGAGAAACAAAGTCACCACACAAAACGTTTTGATAACAAAACCATGTCGTGCATGTTCAGGTACAAAATAAACGGCAAAAATGGCAAACGAACACCAGAGTAAAGTCCATATAACCCAGAGAACATAAAACACAATTGTTCTCAGCCAGCAAAGCAAAAACAGCACTTTTATCATTGTCAGTCCTTGATTAGAAAATCAGCAAACTCCAGCAGATTCTCAACAACACGAACACCATCAAGGACCAGACCCTTTTGCAAAGTTCTTTGACCTTTTCCGGTATTCACTAAAACAGGTTGGCAATCACAGGCTTGTGCAACTTCAATATCTTTTGCGGTATCACCAACAAACCAGGCGCCTTTAGCGTTACAAGAAAGTTGTTTTTCTATTTGATGCACAAGGCCGGGTTTTGGTTTACGGCAATCACAGTGATCGTCAGGGGTGTGTGGACAGAAGCAAATACAGGAAATCTTTCCACCGGCAGCTTTTACCAGACTATTCATCTTGTGGTGCATAGCCTGAAGTGTTTCCAGAGAGTAATAGCCCCTTCCTATTCCAGATTGGTTGGTTGCTACGGCGACTGTGTAACCAGCCTGGGAGAGTTTAGCAATTGCTTCAATACTTCCCGGTATTGGATGCCACTCATCAGGGGACTTTATATAGTCATCTGAGTCTTCATTAATTACACCATCACGGTCGAGAATTACCAGATTCATCAACTACCAAATATCTGAAATAAATTTGAAAGGAATAATAATGAAAGAGTTGGAAACTGGAAACGTCAATAAAGCAAATTTCAGCATGCGTTATGTTTCAACAGATCTAGAACCATGAGAATAGAACAAGATCGCCAAGGCGAAAAAAGTGCGGCCAAAGCCGCACTTTCAGTTCTAACAAGAAAAGATTAGCTGGCCTGTAACAAAGAAATATCTGCGACATGGAGGAACAGGCTGCGCAACTGCTTAAGTAAGGCATAGCGGTTCAGCTTCACTTTTTCGTCATCAACGTTAACCATTACCTCATCAAAGAAGGTATCAACTGGCTCTTTCAGGCTTGCTAGTTGATTCATGGCGGCACTGTAGTTACCTTCTGCCAGCAGTGGCGTAACTTCAGCGATTGATGCGGAAAGAACATTATGAAGGTTCTTCTCAGCTGCTTCTGTGATTAACCCTGCATCAATCACGTCAGGAATCACAACATCGCCAGCTTTGGCCAGAATGTTGGAAACACGCTTATTGGCAGAGGCCAGAGCGAGAGCTTCTGGAAGGTTGCCGAACTCAGCAACAGCCTTCACACGCTGATCAAAATCGAATGGGCAGGAAGGTTTCAGAGCGCGTACAGACAGGAATACCTCTGCAGATATACCTTCACCCTGGTACCAGGCACGGAAACGTTCCAGCATGAAATCAAGAACGGTTTCAGTCAGTTCTTCACCGGCAGGGAGTTCAACGCCTTGAGCCTTGTAACCATCAACTGCTTTTCCAATCAGGGCGCGTAGATCAAGGTTGAGCTTCTTTTCAACGATAATGCGTAATACGCCGAGTGTCGCACGACGAAGGGCGAATGGATCCTTACTACCAGACGGTGGCTGCTTAATGCCAAAGATACCAGTGATGGTATCGATCTTGTCTGCAATAGCCACAGCGCAACCTGTGAGGGTTGTTGGCAGCTGATCACCTGCGAAACGTGGCATGTACTGCTCATTCAGGGCCTTACAAACATCAGGTTGTTCACCATCGTTTTCGGCATAGTACATGCCCATAATGCCCTGCAGGTCTGTGAATTCCAGAACCATTTCAGACACAAGGTCAGATTTGCACAGTTCACCGGCACGCTTAGCATTATCGGCGTTTCCGTCTTCCTGTTTTGCAATGAACGACGATAGACGTGCGATACGTTCAGTTTTGTCGAATACGGAGCCAAGGATTTTTTGGAATACGACAGGTTTCAGTTTTTCGCGGTTTGCGTCCAGTGTCGTTTTCTTGTCGGTTTCATAGAAGAAACGCGCGTCGGCCAGACGAGGGCGAATAACCTTTTCGTTACCGGAGATAACCTGAGAAGGATCTTTACTCTGGATATTAGTGATGGTGATAAAATGAGGCATCAGCTCACCTTTATCATTCTCAATGTGGAAGTATTTCTGATGCTCTTTCATGGAAGAGATCAGAGCTTCAGAAGGTACTTCCAAAAAAGCATCATCAAAGCGACCAGAAAGTGCAGAAGGCCATTCGTTCAGGGAAGCAACTTCATCCAGAAGGTCTTCATCAATAACGGCTACGCCACCCAGCTTCTGGGCTTCCGCTTCAACCTGCTGGCGAATTGTTTCTTTACGGCTTTCGTAATCTGCAACAACAAAACCGGTACGTGCCAGAAGCTTCTGGTAATCGGCTGGCTGTTCAATAGCAATGGTCTGATCGTAATGGAAACGGTGACCGTGGGTTTCACGGCCAGACTTCAGGCCAAGGATTTCGCAATCAACAACATCATTCCCTAACAGGGTTACCAACCACTGGGCAGGGCGAACAAATTCAGTACGACTCTTACCCCAGCGCATACGCTTGGGAATAGGCAGTTCTTCCAGCGATGCGGAGATAATGGAAGGAAGCAGCTCAGAGGTAGCCTTGCCTTGCTCTACAGAACGATAAACAAGCCAGGCACCTTTCTTGGTTTCCAAACGATCAAGGTCAGAAACCTCCACACCACAAGAGCGGGCAAAGCCCTGAGCCGCTTTGCTAGGGTTGCCTTCAGCATCAAAAGCAGCCTGAACAGCTGGGCCGCGACGCTCAACTTCTTTGTCCGGCTGATTGGTTTCAAGGTCACGAATCAGTAGAGCAAGGCGACGGGGAGCGGCAAAAGACTGATGGGCACCATGCTTCAGGCCAGCCTGATTAATGCGGGTCAGAATGCCGCTGGTAAAAGCATCAGAAAGCTTGCGAAGCGCTTTTGGAGGCAGCTCTTCCGTGCCCAGCTCAACCAGAAAATCTTGAGTAGACATCAGTTGCTCTCCTGCATGTTAAGAACTTCTTGGCGGATATCTTCATCTGCCATTGGGAAACCAAGCTTTTTACGAGCCTCGAAGTAAGCCTTTGCAACTTCTCTCGCCAGAGTTCGTACTCGTAGGATGAAACGCTGACGCTCGGTTACAGAAATAGCGTGGCGGGCATCTAACAGGTTGAAAGTATGGGACGCTTTCAGTGTGAATTCGTAAGCTGGCAGAGGCAGACCGAGTTCAACTAATCGCTTGGATTCCTGTTCGTAGAAGTCAAAATGTTCAAACAGTACTTTGGTGTCGGCGTGTTCAAAGTTGAAAGTAGACTGCTCAACTTCGTTCTGGTGAAACACATCGCCGTAAGTTACATCGCCCTGTGGGCCGCGGGTCCAGATTAGGTCGTAAACGTTGTCCACTTCCTGAATGTACATGGCCAGACGTTCCAGACCGTAAGTGATCTCACCAGTAACTGGATAGCACTCAATACCACCGGCTTGCTGGAAGTAAGTGAACTGAGTCACTTCCATGCCGTTCATCCATACTTCCCAGCCAAGACCCCAGGCACCCAGAGTTGGGGATTCCCAGTTATCTTCAACGAAGCGAATATCGTGAACCAGAGGGTCAACACCCAGCGCGCGCAGGGAATCGAGATACAGTTCCTGGAAGTTAGCTGGGTTTGGCTTCATCACTACCTGGAACTGGTAATAGTGTTGTAGACGGTTAGGGTTTTCACCGTAACGGCCGTCGGTTGGGCGGCGGCTAGGCTGAACGTAGGCCGCGTTCCAGTTCTCAGGGCCGATAGCTCGCAGGAATGTCGCCGGGTGGAATGTGCCGGCACCTACTTCCATGTCCAGGGGTTGCATTACTACACAGCCATGACTTGCCCAGAAGTTTTGCAGGGTAAGTATCAGCCCCTGAAACGTACTGACGTCGGGCGCATTCTGATTGGTCACAGTTCCACCTCGGGTTGGATTCCATTACCTGATTCCATTTGGGAATCAGGCCAGACAATAAAAATTGTCCGGATTATACCCCAGATATGCAGCAGGAATGGATAGCAGGGAGTGGATAACTCCTGATCAACTGATGAAAAACAGCTCTTTAGGGTGTTGTTGGTATTAAGAAATGAATGTAAATAGTATTGTGGTTCTTTTGAGGCTACAAAAGATAGCTGATTGGACAGGTCAGAGCTTCTCTACAACTTTACCAGTGTAGTTTGTATACGCTTAGGTAAGGCTTTCCAATGTGTCGTTCAGGTTGCAGGTGTCGTTCAGGTCGCAGGTGTCGTTCAGGTTGCAGGCTTTCTTTTGTAAGAGCTGTTTTATCCTGTTTTTATATTTTCTGGTGTTCGTCGTCCTATTTATGGGCAGAACTGAGTGAAGATCAGGCTGCAGAACAAACATTACCGGCTGTTTGCCTGTTTGGTGCCCGAGATTATGAGCGGGATGAAAAAGCTGTCTGCTATGTCCTCGATAAGTCGGAAGAACGCGCATCCCTTAACATCCCCTCTTACCTTAACGATAAACTCTCGTTGATATGTTCAGTCACCCCGATTTTAAAGGGCGAAAGAAAACCATAACCCGCAGTCATGCCTATATCAGCGATATTGGCTGGGATGATGAAGTTGATGGCTTCAGGCTCAGTAAGCGTAAGCCCTTAGAGTGGGAGGCGGCGGTTAACTTAATGTACGACTCTGGTAACAAAGCGAGCTTCTACCATCAACATCGTCCAGGCAGTCATAACTCTTATCAGAGTGATGACTATATTGATGAAATATTCTCGCTGGGTTCCAATCAGGATGTGTCTATTTACTCTTTAGTGTCGCCAGAACATCGGAGAAAACAGCACCACCAGAGTAAAGATTTCCAGTCGTCCAAGAAGCATGGCGAAAGAAAGAATCCATTTGGCGGTATTGGGTAGTCCTTGATAGTTAGCAGACGCTTCCCCAAGGGCTGGCCCAAGGTTGTTTAAACATGAAGCAACTGTTGAGAAGGCTGTTGTCAGGTCCAGGCCTGTGGCCAACAGAGCCAGATCCATAATAATGAACAGGAAAATATAAGCTGAGAAGAATCCCCACACAGCTTCAGCGACTCTGTCAGGAACCGCCCTCTTCCCCAGTTTTATGGCAAATATCGCATTAGGGTGAATGAGCCGTTTAAGTTCCCGTGAGCCTTGCTTAAAAATCAGAATGATACGGATAACTTTCATTCCGCCACCAGTTGAGCCCGCGCATGCACCGGAGAAACTGGTAAGGAACAACAGCATTGGCAGGAATATTGGCCAGAGTGAGAAGTCAGAAATAGAGAACCCGGTTGTGGTTGCCACTGAAACCACTTCAAACACACCGTAACGCACGGCGTCCCAGTTTGTATAAGTGCCAGTAAAGTGAAGGGCTACCACAGTAATAACGCCGACAAATAAAAGTATACCGAGGTATCCCCTCACCTCAGGATCCTGCAAATAATAAAGAGGGTTACGGCTTTGCAGGGCAAAGTAATGCAACGCGAAGTTCATGCCAGACAGCACCATAAAAAATACAGCGATGCCTTCAATAAGTGCGCTGTCAAAATGTCCAATGCTGGCGTCGTATGTTGAGAAGCCACCTATCGCAACAGTTGAGAAACTATGGGAGATTGCGTCAAACAGATTCATCCCTGCCAGCCAGTAAGCCAGCGCGCAGATAATGGTCATAGCCAGATAAAGATACCAAAGAGTTTTGGCTGTCTCTGCAATACGGGGTTGAAGCTTTCTGTCTTTGATTGGGCCTGGAGCTTCAGTGCGATACAGCTGCATGCCGCCAATGCCAAGCATGGGAAGAATGGCTACAGCCAATACAATAATTCCCATACCCCCCAGCCATTGGAGTTGTTGACGATAAAACAGAATGGATCGTGGCAGGGTTTCAATATTGGTAAGAACGGTTGCCCCTGTCGTTGTTAAACCAGACATCGCTTCAAAGAAAGCATCGGTAAACGATAGAGCTGGTAAATCCATCAACAGAAATGGAATAGAAGCAAACAGGCTGAGAACCAGCCAAAACAAAACGGTAATGAGAAAGCCGTCTCTGGGTCTTAACTCATGACGGGTACGGTAGAACGGTAACCAGCACCCTGCACCGGTGAGAATAGTTACTAGAAATGTGTAAGAAAAAAGAGTGATTTCCGGTTCGTTGTAAATCCAGGCAACGAACATGGGAGGGAGGCTTGCCAGGCTAAACAGAACCAGCAGGACCCCAAGAATCCGAAAAATAACCGAAGGGTGCATGAACCCGTTGTGCTCCCCACAGACAGAAAAGCTGCCTGCAAAAATAATTTGTTGTTCGGAGCCTGTTAAACAGGCTCTCGTATCTATTGTTCTGTGTTATGGAACCTTTAGAAGAAAGCTATGCCTACCTGGAACAGCTTCTCAACTTCGGTTATACGCTTCTTGTCTGTAAGGAACAAGATAACGTGGTCGCCAGCCTCTATTTCAATATGGTCGTGGGCGATAAGAACCTCGTCGTTCCGAACAATGGCACCAATAGTTGTTCCTGGTGGAAGTGCGACCTCACCAATTGTGTTCCCAACAACCTTGGAGCTGTGTTTGTCACCATGGGCGATAGCCTCAAAGGCTTCAGCCGCGCCACGGCGAAGTGAGTGAACATTTACTACATCTCCGCGCCTTACATGACGAAGAAGACTTCCGATGGTCACCAGTTGTGGAGATATAGCGATATCGATCTCACCGCCCTGTACAAGGTCGACATAGGCCGGATTATTAATCAGGGTCATCACTTTGCGGGCACCCAATCGTTTGGCCAGCATCGACGACATCACATTGGCTTCGTCATCATTGGTTAGGGCGATAAATATATCGGTGCCCTCAATGCTTTCCGACTGAAGAAGATCTTTGTCAGAAGCACTGCCGTTAAACACGATAGTTTTATTCAGGTCTTGAGACAGCTGATGACAGCGAGCCAGATTTTGTTCAATTATCTTAACGTTGTAACGATCTTCAATTGCCTGAGCCAGCCTCAGACCGATATTACCGCCGCCAGCAATAATTATGCGTTTGTAATCCTGATCAAGGCGGCGCAACTCACTCATCACATCGCGGATGTGGCGACGGTCAGCGATAAAGAACACCTCATCGTCGGCTTCAATAACCGTAGTGCCTCCAGGTGTAATCGCTTTACCACGGCGAAAAATAGCCGCCACCCGGGTATCAACATTAGGCATATGTTCCCGGATCGTGCGCAACTCCTGGTTTACCAAAGGCCCGCCGTAATAAGCTTTTACCGCTACCATTTGCAGGCGGCCATTGGCAAAGTCCAGAACCTGCAAAGCTCCGGGATGCTCTATCAAGCGCTTTATGTGGTTGGTAACCACTTGCTCCGGGCTGATGAGTACATCAACGGGAAAAGCTTCTTCGCTGAATAAACCTGTTCTGGTGAGATAAGCAGTTTGCCTGATGCGGGCAATTTTTGTTGGTGTGTGAAACATGGTGAAGGCTATCTGACAAGCTACCATATTGACTTCATCACTGTTGGTTACAGCAACCAGCATATCGGCATCATCGGCACCGGCCTGTTTTAAAACAGACGGAAAAGATGCCATACCGTGAACTGTGCGGATATCCATACGCTCCTGAAGCTCTCTCAAGCGTTCGGCGTTGGTATCTACAACGGTAATATCATTTTCTTCGTTAGCCAGATTTTCGGCCAGGGTGCCGCCAACCTGCCCGGCACCCAGAATGATAATTTTCATGAAAGCTCAGTTGATCTTTTCTTTTCGTAGACGACAGTAAAAGAAACCGTCATGACTGCCTGCCTTGGGCAGTAGCTGCAAGCCAAATCCGGTATCAATACCACATTCGCTTATTGGGGTATCCTGCACCGCATTTGCTGTTCGGGCAAGAAAGCTGTCGATCTGGCGGCTGTTTTCTTCCGGCAGAATTGAACAGGTTGCGTAAACCATCGTTCCACCAGGCTTTAAAAGTGACCACATAGCATCAAGAATTTTGCCCTGAAGCTCTGCCAGTTGAGTAATATCTTCTGGTCTGCGCAGTAATTTAATATCCGGGTGCCGGCGTATTACCCCGGTTGCAGAACATGGTGCATCAAGAAGAATACGGTCGTATTGTTGTTTGTCCCACCACTCTTCTGGTTTGCTGGCATCCCCTTGTATAACACCGGCTTGCAGCTCAAGACGTTCAAGGTTTTCTTCCACTCGTTCCAGTCGTTTGGCTTCAAGATCCAGTGCAGTCATATCCAGGTTTTCAGTACTTTCCAGAAGATGACAGGTTTTACCACCGGGAGCGGCACAGGCATCCAGTACACGATCACCGGCTTTACATTCAAGCATGGCTGCAGAGAGTTGTGCTGCTTCATCCTGAACGCTGACCAGACCATCGGTAAATCCTGGAAGGTTGTCCACAGATGTTGGCTCACCAAGCTGAATGCCGTGGAAAGAAAACTGACAATAATTGGCTTTTATATCTGCAGCCTGGAGTTTCTCCATATATTCAGTGCATGACACTTTTGAGCTATTCACGCGGAGAGTCATTGGAGCCTGGCTGTTTGTTCCGGCAATAATGGAATCCAAATGTTCAGGCCAGCGCTTGGCCAGTTTTCCATACAGCCAGTCTGGCATTTCGCTGAGAGCAGCAGGTTGGGAAACAAACTTGCGTAATGTCTCTTCTTCTCTTTGAGCATTACGAAGAACTGCATTCACGAGCCCGTTGGCCCAGTTTTTCTTCAAACCTTTTACCGCTGTAACCGACTCGCCAATAGCTGCGTGCGCTGGAATACGGGTATGAAATAACTGACAAAGACCAAGGAGCATAATCGCTTTAACATCGGCATCTTTGTTCTTTAGCGGTTTACTCAACAACTGGTCGAGAACAGCGTTTAGGGAAAACCAGTGTCGTAGTGTCGTATAGCAAAGCTGGCGCAACAACGGTTGGTCACGGCTCTCAATATCAGCTTCGGCAACAGGAAGTGCAGTTGCCAGAGATTCACCATTAATAACCTTGGCAATTACTTTTGCGGCAAGCAGACGTACTGGCTTTTTCGCTGCTCTTCTCTCACCCATCAGGACAGCTCTACCTTGGAAAAGGGTGAATTAAAGAGAGTGCCGGGCGCAAACATCTCTTTACGACTGTTCAGAAGATCCAGAACATTCATGGCTTTACTGCCGGGCAGTTGCAGTTTCTTCAAACGCAAAACACCTTCGCCGCAGGCTACATCGATACCCTTTTTATCTGCACGAATAATAGTGCCAGGAGTAGCATTAGAGCTTTCCTCTAAGGGAGATGCTTCCCAGATGCGGGTGCGCTTGTCCTGCTGTTCGGCATCCTGAAGCATCCAGGCAACCGGCCATGGGTTAAAACCACGAATCTGGCAATCCAGTTCGGCTGCCGAACGGTTCCAGTCTACCTGCCCTTCTCCTTTGCTCATTTTGCGAGCGTAAGTGGCCAGATCATCATTTTGCTTTTCAGGCTGGAGAGTTCCTGTACTGATCATGGAAAGGGTTTCGATTAGAGCCGGCCCTCCCAGTTCTGCCAGACGATCATAAAGGTCCTGGCTGGTGTCAGTCGGATTGATTGGGCAGGTCACCTTCAGCAGCATGTCGCCAGTATCCAGCCCTTCATCCATTTGCATAATAGTGACGCCAGATTCTTGGTCTCCGGAAGCCACTGCGCGCTGAATAGGAGCTGCACCACGCCAGCGGGGCAGAATGGAACCGTGAACATTAATGCAACCATGCACAGGTGTTTCCAGAACAACCTTTGGCAAGATCAGGCCGTAAGCCACAACAATCATCAAATCCGCGTTCAGAGCTGACAGCTCTTGCTGTGCTTCTTCATTCCGAAGGCTCTTTGGCTGATACACAGGAAGGTCATGTTTGAGTGCCAGCTCTTTTACCGGGCTAGGGGTGAGCTTACGTCCACGACCCGCCGGGCGATCAGGTTGAGTATAAACAGCAATAACTTCGTGCTCGCTGTCGAGAACGGACTGAAGATGTATGGCGGCAAACTCAGGGGTGCCGGCAAAGACAATACGTAGTGCTTTGCTCATGGTGCTCCGGCGTCAGGAAACAAATGTAAGAGGGGAATTATCGCCTCTGGCGAGACAAAAGGGAAAAGAGAAAGGGAAACAGGCGGAGTGTCGTAAGGAAAAAGGCGACACTCCGCCTGAAATCAGGGTTGATCTAATACTGCTGATTATTTGGCTGCAAGACGTTGGGCCTTTTCAAGCTTTTTGCGAATTCTATCGCGCTTGAGTTTGGTGAGAGCATCTACAAACAGTTTTCCATCCAGGTGATCATTTTCATGCTGAATGCAAACTGCAGGCAGGCCTTCAAACTCATGCTCAAATTCTTTGCCGTCACGATCCAGAGCTTTCACTTTTACTCGGTTCGGGCGGTCAAGGTTCTCAAAGAATCCGGGCACAGACAGGCAGCCTTCAGCAAACTCTGAGGGTTCTTCCGTCAGAGGCGTGATTTCCGGATTAATGAAAGTCCAGGCTTCTTCTCTGTCTTCAGAGAAATCCATAATAAAGATGCGTTTCTGTACATCTACCTGTGTGGCAGCCAGGCCACAGCCATCGGCGGCGTACATGGTTTCGAACATGTCGTCGATCAGTTGCTTGATCTCTTCATCAACAATCTCGACCTTTTCGCCCGGTTTACGCAAGCGAGGATCAGGAAACTCAAGAATATCGAGTTTTGCCATAAGTTATGTCAGCTCTGCTTTTTATATCCACTTAATCTTATTGTACGAAAACTACTCCGGGCAGGCATTAGTAATTTCTCAACAAATGGGCAGTATCACTAACAGAACATCTAGCAAAAACATCGCTTGTGGATATAACAGTGTTGTTAAGACTCATATCTAAGTAAGCCCTTTAATTTGAGGCATGAAAAGGAATCAGATATGGCCTGCTCAACGAAACCCTTCAGTCTGGGAAAGCGCGTATTTAGCGCTCGAGAGGAAGAACCTCTTCAACCAGAAGTTATACCAAAGTGTTCCGGGATGACGTGTAAGGCAGACATGAGTGTAGGCAGACTTCTTTTGTGCAACCTCGGAAAGCATGTGAATCTCGCCGACCTTGGAGCAAAGGTCTGCGTTCAGATGTCATGCCTGCCAAAAGGGGTTGTCAGCCATATGAGCCGGGAATATCTGGAGTCCCTTACAGACCAAACCCTCGCAAGTTCTAAACCTTCTGAAACCGTACTGTCTTCTTTATTCAGCAGTCAGGAGCCCATTTCCCCGGAGAGGGCCAAGGAGCTTTACGCGAAACTTGGAGGAGATGAGGGTGACCCCAAAAAAGAGGAAGTGTTCTGGGCTGCTGTGTGCCGCAACTTTACAGGGACAACCGAGCAAAGGGAGCGGCTTGAAGCCAATCTCAAAGAATTTTTGCAGAGTTGTGAATTAACACAAGATCAGAAAGGTGTTCTGGATGAACTGCAGGAGGCGCTAGAGAGTGGGAAGTTTGGCGAGGCGGGTGAAGCCGAAAGGCTGATGCTTCTTTACCAGGAAGCAACAGACGAAGATGGTAAGAGCATTATGCATAATGTTCTCCACAATATGTGGAATCTTCATCTCATTGAAACGCTTCTTGAATGTGGTGTTGAAATCCAGCCGCCCGAACAAGACGGAGTTAATAATCCTGAATCAGAAATCAACATCGCAAAAAAAAGGGGAGATTTTTTCCTCGCCTCAAAATTACAGCTTGCCTACAACCGGCAGCAACAAAAGAAGATTGGGGGGAAGCTACCATCGGAATGGGGCTGCAATATTCTGTTCTTCCAGCACGACGAAGACAGACTGTCTTTAGAGGACGCAGAACAAGAGTTGTTTGATCTGCTGGCGAAATCCGGGAACAGGTTTACTCATGCAGCTATGTTCTCCACTGATGGCTGTGACAATACAGCAGTTCGGCTGGTTCATTGGCCCTCGCCACCGAAAAACACAGACCGTGTGGAATGTAAAGGCAGGATGCCTGTTGAGGACGCAAAAAAGGTAGCAACCAAGCTTGGGAAAAAAAGAGAACAGCTCAGAAACCATCTTAAGCTTCAGCGTCAACCCTTAGGAAGTTTTGTGTTCGAAGATGAAGAAGATAATGTATCGACGACTCCTCCAACCCCCCCCAAAAGAATTATGTGGGGCGCGGCAAAAGGCATACTCACGGCTGCAGCTCTTAGTAATAATCCAGCCCATGCTTTTTCGGGGAGTGTTTTTGGTGCTGCCAGCGGGAGTACATACCCGGAAGACCCCGCGGCGCAGAGTGGTGAGCAACTATTTGAACTCCTTGCCGGATTGTCTGTATACAGTTGTGGGGGGCCTGCACTGGCATTTATGGGAGGAGCCAAACTGTTGGCGGGTGTTACCAGAAAAACTGCAAGCTACACCAAATTTGGGAAAAGCCTGCAAGATAGCCCGACGGCAGCATTTCTTGATAAACACGCTAATACTGTGCAGGCAGCAACAACCATTAGCACTGCCTTGATGGCTTTGCCTGCTTCTCACCCCCATTGGCAGACTGTTTATGCAGCAAGTGGGTCTGTATTAACACTTGCTGCTTTCGTTGAAAAATTGCGTACAAGCCCAACAGTCAGATATCTGGCATGTCTTGCTCTTGTTGGCGCTGTTCTGGGGGGGGCTGTTATCGTGGGAGCAGGATGGGTTACCTCCGTTTTGGCTGGTTGTACGAGTGCGGTCGAGTTTTTAACATCTACGCCAGCGGTATACATGCCCGGGCTATTTTCTGCTAATAATCTGTCAGGAATTTCGCTCTATAACTCGTTTATGGGTCCAAGACCCAAGCGTAAGAAAACCAGCGAACAGCAGCAGGAAGATAATCGCAAGAACCTTACAGCGGATGAGCACACCAGAAGGCCGACTCTTTTATCCAGCGACTCCAGTCCAGGGACTTCCGGGCTTGATCTTGGTCAACACTCCCCACTCATTAGCGGTGCTCATTCTATCGGTTCCCCCCATAGGGATTTCACGGGGGGTGGTTCTTACATGGGAGGTGGTTCTGATACAGATGAAGAATCGGGTGACGAAAGCGCAGATAATTAGTTTCGTGCACTAAACCCCATAACAGAAAGGAAATAGTGCTCGATTAGTCTTTCTGACAAGACAACTGTTAGTATTGGTTTAATACACAGAAAAATAGAACCAAGGACAGAAATATGAAGAAAGCTCTGCTGACAGCTTTCCTGGTGAGTCTGGTCTCTCAGGTGTGGGCCGCAGCACCCTTTCGTGATGATCGGCCAGACTCATACACTGTTGTGAAAGGGGACACTCTTTGGGATATTTCAGGGCGTTTTCTTGAAAATCCATGGCAGTGGCCTGAGGTCTGGAGCCTCAACCCTCAAATTAATAACCCTCACCTTATTTATCCCGGCGATGTTGTTACTCTGATTTATATCGAAGGTAAGCCTCGATTAACCATTAACCGAGGCCTGACAGGTAGGACCCTGAAACTGGGTCCCAAAGTTCGTTCTACTCCTCTCGAAAATGCTATTCCTGCCATTCCTCTGGATGTTATCAGCAGCTTTCTGGATGTAAGCCGTGTGGTTGAAAGTCCTGAGGTTATGAAGAAAGCCCCTTACATTCTGTCTAACGGTCAGGAACAGGTGATCAGCGGTGCCGGCGATACTGTTTATGTGCGTGGTGAGTTTGATCAGGGCGCAAGTGTTTATGGCGTTTATCGAGGTGAACAGAACTATGTTGACCCCAAAACGGGTGAATTCCTGGGAACAATGGTTCAAAGCGTAGGCTCTGTTGATGTAGAAAGAATTACCAATGATATCGCTACCATGAGCGTGTCTCGCTCAAGTGAAGAGTTGCGGGTGGGAGATAAATTGTTGGTTTCTGAAGAGCGCCGCTTGGCCACTTCGTTCTATCCTTCTGCACCAGAGAATCGAGATATTGAAGGTACCATCCTTGATGTTGTGGGTGGTGTTAACCAAATTGGCCTTTATAACAATGTATTAATTAACCTTGGCTCCCGGGAAGGTCTGAAAGACGGAAGTGTTATGGCGATTTACCGCCAGAACAATATTAAGGACAAAATGACTGGTGAGATCGTTGCTCTCCCAGCAGAACGGGTTGGCCATATTATGGTATTCCGCACTTACGAAAAGATGAGCTTTGCCATTGTTATGCAGGCCTCTCAGCCACTTCATACTGGCGATACTTTGCGGGCGCCATGATACTGTCTAGACTGTGTCGCCATGAATGGCGACACACTTTCCCCCACATCTCTATCTCAATGGCAGCAGCTGCAACCGTGGCTACTGCTCTTTCATATTCCTGGCCTTGGACCTGTTCGTTATCAGCAGTTGCTTGAGGTATTTGGCTCTCCCGAGAAGGTACTGGGTGCAGATGGAAAACAACTCAGAGAGTTGTTACCAGCATCTCTCGCTAAGGCTGTGTCAGGCGCTGAAAATAATCCATTTATAAAGTCCGCTCTGGAGAGGGATAAACAGTGGCTGGAAGAAAATGACAGACACCACATCTTGTCTCAGAGCAGCCCAAGTTACCCTGCACTTTTGAAAACCATTTATGACCCGCCTCCCCTGCTTTTTATTAATGGTGATGTTCGTGTTCTCAGTTCTCGCCAACTTGCGGTAGTGGGTAGTCGAAAGCCTTCTTATGTCGCTCTCGATATTGCCAGGCAGATTTCCTGTGAGTTGGGTGAACATGGCTTAACTATTACCAGCGGGTTGGCCTTGGGTATAGATGGCGTTGCACATCAGGGCGCTTTGCAGGGTGGAAACCAGACCATCGCTGCTTTGGCTGGTGGAGTTGATTATATTTACCCCCAGCGGCATAAGGCTCTTGCTGAATCTATTACCGGAAGCGGTGCTTTGGTATCGGAGTTTGCTCTCGGTACACAACCTAAATCTGGCCATTTCCCAAGACGAAATCGTATTATCAGCGGCTTAAGTGTTGGTGTGCTGGTGGTTGAAGCAGCAGTCGCCAGTGGTTCTCTGGTGACGGCTCGCTGTGCTCTTGAGCAAGGAAGAGAAGTATTTGCTATGCCGGGTTCTGTGAATAATCCGGGTGCTCGTGGGTGTCATGCACTTATCCGGGATGGCGCATGTCTGGTAGAAAATACTGCGCAGATATTGCAGGAGTTAGATGGTGTTATCTCAATGGAGGCAAGACACCAGAGAGGTTTCAACTCTCATGTAGAGCCGGATTGCCCAACACAGCAAATGGTTTTGAACCTTATTGGTTTTGATACAAGCCACCACCATGATGAGCTTTTAATTCGTTCAGGTATGGATGGGCAGAAGTTATCTGAAACATTGCTCAACCTGGAGCTGGAAGGATTTATAAAATCTGTTTCTGGTGGGTTTTCCCGAGCGCTTGCCAACAGAACCCTGTAAAATGCAGAACCTGCTTGAGCATAAAGCCAAAGAATAATCTAACCCCAACACCTGATGCCTGTGAAAGACACTCTACCTGAAAACACTAAAACCGCAGCTGCTGTTATTAATAATGGTGGTGTTGTTGCTTATCCTACGGAAGCTGTCTGGGGACTGGGTTGTGATCCTTGGAATCAGAAAGCTGTTGAGAAAATCCTTACTATCAAACGTCGCCCAGTAGAAAAAGGCTTGATTCTGGTAGCCGCCAATCAAGAGCAGATTGCCCCATTACTGGAAGGGCTTTCTGATGAAAAGAAAAAACTGCTGGGTGAAAGCTGGCCCGGACCTGTGACCTGGCTGATTCCGGATGTTAATCAATGGGTGCCGGAATGGGTAAGAGGTCAGCACCGTTCGGTAGCGGTTCGTGTAAGTGCTCACCCTCTCGTTCAGCAACTTTGTATTGATTGGAGTAAGCCTTTGGTTTCAACATCGGCGAATCGTGCGGGTGAAGACGCCCTGAAAGAACAGGCTGATGTTGTAGCATTGTTTGAAAGTGAAGTAGATATGGTGGTGGAAGGAGTTGTCGGAAATTCCACATCTCCTTCGCGAATTTGTGACCTTGAAACAGGCCAAATCCTGCGCAGCTAAACCTTCTTAATACGATGAAAGCGCTCTCTTTCCTTGTCCGTAAGGTATGGATCAACGTACCCCTTTGGATGCCTGTAACGAGAACGTAACGAAAGAAATGGTTTACCCAGATCTTGCTCGAAGATGAAGGATTGGATGAAGTATTGGATTGCGTATTCCACTCCCCAAAAGTTTTTTCAGTTGACGACTATTTTTTTCAGTTGACGACTATTTTTTTCAGTTGACGACTATGTTGTGTAGCAGGAGTCTTGCCAGAGCAACTCCCGAACAAAAGGCAACAGTGGTAAGATATTGATCTAACAAAATAAATGAGATGCCAGCATGACTGGAACCAGCGGTTTAGATATCAGCAGTGTCGAGCAATATCTGAAAAGTTTGCAGGATCAGATATGTGAAGCATTAAGCCGGGTTGATGGTTCTGAATTTCGAACAGATATTACCGAGCATCCGGGAGGCGGTGGAGGCCGAGCCCGTGTTCTTGAGGGTGGCTCTATTATCGAAAAAGGCGGAGTGAACTTCTCCTCGGTTTCTGGGATTTCCCTTCCTGCTACTGCATCAGCACGCAGGCCAGAACTGGCTGGTCGCAGCTTCCGGGCTATGGGTGTTTCTCTGGTTATCCACCCGAAAAACCCTTATGTGCCAACATCCCACGCCAACATCAGATTATTTGTTGCTGAAAAAGAAGGTGAAGCGCCGATCTGGTGGTTTGGTGGTGGCTACGATTTAACACCTTATTACGCTTTTGAAGAAGATTGCCGCCACTGGCATCAAGTGTGTCGTAATGCCTGTAAGCCTTTTGGTGCCGATGTTTATCCACGGTTTAAAAAGTGGTGTGATGAATATTTCTATCTTAAGCACCGGCAGGAACCCCGTGGGGTTGGTGGTCTGTTCTTCGATGATTTGAATGAGTGGTCTTTCGAAGAGACTTTCGCTTTTATGCGCAGTGTGGGTGACAGCTATCTGGAAGCCTATCTGCCTATTATTAAAAAGCGTAAAGATACCCCGTGGGGAGAGCGGGAGAAAAAATTCCAGAAGTATCGCCGTGGGCGGTATGTGGAATTCAATCTTGTCTATGACAGGGGCACGATTTTTGGGCTGCAGTCTGGTGGAAGAACTGAGTCCATTCTTATGTCGATGCCACCGGAAGTAGACTGGGACTACAACTGGCGGCCGGAGCCAAACACTCCGGAAGCTGACCTGTATGAAAATTACCTGAAACCCCGGGAATGGGTTTAGTCGTAAAGGATTTAGGAGAAGTATAAAAATGAATGTAGCTGCAGATCAGTATGCGGTGATGGGGAACCCTATCGGTCACAGCAAGTCTCCGGCAATACATGCGATGTTTGCCAAGCAGACAGGTGAAAAACTTCGTTACGAAGCCCTGCTTGTCCCAACCGAAGAATTTTCTGAAGCAGTTGAGCAGTTCTATAGCAACAAGGGTTTAGGGCTGAATATCACTGTTCCTTTCAAACAGGATGCCTGGAACAAAGCGGAAAGAATGACAGACAGAGCTCGTCGGGCGGGAGCTGTGAATACACTCTGGAAAGACGAAACCGGCGCGCTCTGGGGCGATACAACCGATGGTGTTGGCCTGGTCAGGGATATTACGGTTAACCATAAGGTTGATATTGAAGGTCGGCGTGTTCTTGTATTGGGAGCAGGCGGCGCTGTAAGAGGTGTGCTGGAATCCATTCTGGAGAAAAACCCATCTGCCGTTGTTGTTGCCAATCGCACTGTCAGCCGTGCGGAAGAACTGGTGAAACTGTTTGGTGAGCTGGGAAATATTTCTGCTTGCGGTTTTTCTGAAGCTGAAGGGCCGTTTGATCTCATTATTAACGGAACATCTGCAAGTCTTCAGGGGGAGTGTCCACCTCTGCCACAAACAGCGATTAATCAACAAACGACCGTATACGACATGATGTACGGAGTAGAAGAAACTGTGTTTAACCGCTGGGCCAGAGAGCGCGGCGCTCAAACAGTTATTGATGGTTTGGGTATGCTGGTAGAGCAGGCGGCAGAATCTTTTTCAATCTGGCGTAATAAAAGGCCGGAAACGGCACAGGTTATCGCGAAGTTCAGGGGTGAATAGATCACCAGGGTCGGTTGATGTTTTGTGTTCGGCTCAGTCGCCCTAAAAGCAGTTAGCCGTTAGAAAGGCTTGTGAAAATCGTAGTTATTCCAGCGGATGACTGCTTTCAGGGCCACCTGAAGGCTTTTATGGCTATGTTGCAGTGTTTTGAAGGGCAATAAGTATTCCTTCAACACTGCGCCCGATCATAAAAGCCTACAGAAATACTGAACTCAATCATAAAACATCAACAGACCCTAAACATAACTGGTGATATTATGGCCGGAGAATCTTTAAATTGTTTGGGGAGTTGAACATGGCTGGAACACATCTCAGTTTTATTATTCTGGTTGATGCTGGCGATAACGATGTCCACAAGATTCGCGAAGCGCTACTTAACCTTGATGCCATTAAGGTTGCACATTGCCCTCTTGGTCCTACAGACCTTATCTGTTTCGGCGCAGTTGCCCACATGGAAGAGCTTAAGGACTTGATGAGCACACAGGTTCCCAGCCTTCTTGAAGATAAGTTCAATCCAATTGAAAAAACAGAAACCTTACTGGTGATGGATCAATATGGTGAAGAGCTGACCGCCGAGAAGTTTTCCCGCCCGAATGGCACCGGTGCATGGATCTTTACCGATCAGAAGGTCAGCAGCCGCCATTTGACCGAAAAACTTATTGATCACCACCCTGAAATTATCACTGCCTTCAACGTGCTTGGCTGTCACGATGGCGTCTTCTATGCTGAAGCGGAAACACTGGACAAGCTGATGGCCGTTATTGATGAAGGGTTCCGTACCTTAAGGGGTATAGGCGCTTCGGGTAAGCCAATGAAAGCTCTGTCTCGAACAGATACCCGACTTGTTCTGATGTAGAAGCTACATCATCAGGCAAGAATGATGACAGGGGCCAAAATGCCATATCCCAAACTTCCCGGCCCCTGCCCACCTATCCCTGGGGATCTTCTTTTTCTCCACACCCGTGATGAGCCTCGAATGGCTGCCGTTTCCCGTATTTTTTCGGGGGTTCATAATTTTATAATTAATCATGTGGCACTCTGTACAGCAGAGAGTGAGCTGGTGGAGGCGGTTCCTCCCCGAGTCAGGCATACTTCCCTGGATGACTTTCTGGAGAAAGCCCATCCCGACGAGGAAGGCGCCCCCAGGGTTTTGGTGTGCCGGGTTAGAAATATGGGCACAGAACAGGTTCGGACGGTTCTGTCGAGAGTTGAGCACTATATCGATAAGCCCTATAACGAAACTTACATGCCCTCAACGGAACACTGGTATTGCAGTTCACTGGTTCAGGATGCCTGGTTTCACGGTAACAATGGGGAGCATGTGTTTCCTGAAACACCATTAGAATTTCGGGATCCTGTAACAGGTCAGATAATGCCTTTCTGGAAAGAGTATTATCAAAGTCGTGGAATGGATGTGCCTCAGGGGTTGCCTGGCTCCCACCCCGCCTTAATTTCAAGATCGCCACACCTTGCAGTCGTGGGGTGTTATGGAAACTTTCAGCAGAAATGAGTGAAGGATAACCTTGTGAAAATGAGCGCAATTATTGGGCACCGCGGAGCCGCTAAAATTGCACCGGAAAATACCCTTGCTGGCATTCGTACTGCATACGACAAAGGTGTGCAGTGGGTTGAAATAGATGTCATTCTTTTAGGCGACGGTGAGCTTGTTATTCATCATGACCGAACGCTGAACCGCTGTACGGATGGGAAAGGAGAATTGCTTTCTCTGACCTTACCTGAAGTAAGAAAAGTTGATGCTGGTGTTCTGTTTGCCTCTTTCCATGGTCATCAATTTAAAGGTGAAAAGATTCCAACCTTACGTGAGGCTCTGAATCTGATTCATAGCCTCGATATGGGTCTGAACCTTGAAATAAAAATGCACAAGCATTCTCCGGAAGAACTGACCACCAGAGTTTTGGATCAGTTGCAGGGGCACCCTCTTGTAGAGGATGGAAAGCTGATTATCTCCAGTTTTGATCATGATGTTCTCGTTATTTGCAAAGAAAAAAAACCAGAGATTCCCGTCGGGCATTTGTTTGAAAAGCTTCCTGCGAACTGGTTGGAGCAGGTAAAGAGAGTGAGTGCGATCACTGTTCACAGTAATCAAAAATTGCTGATGAAGTCCCAGGCAGCAGAGGTGATTGATGCAGGCTATGAACTTTATTGTTATACAGTAAACTCAGGCAAGAGAGCCGTAGAGCTTATGAGTTGGGGAGTTTCTGGTGTATTCACTGATGACCCGGAAACAATAAAAGCCGCATTACTATAAAAAGAACAACTGAGGCTGGGGGACATGTGCATTTTTTGGGGATAAAAAGTTGTTTTTTCATGCTGGCTATCTCCATTGCCAGTCTGCTGGGTAGTTATGGTTTTGCTGCTGAAAGGCTATTGGCAGAAGAACTTTATAACTCAGCCAACCTGCATAAGAATTATGCAGGTTGGCACAACTCCATGAGCGCAATGTTGGAGAATTATAAAAAGGCTCTTCCGGAAGAGATCTTTAATAAACTGCAGCGCCGCTTCAACCTTCTTACTTCAGAGAAACGTTACAAGCGTCGTACAGTCAGGGCTTTGCGTAATAATCTTTCCGACACTGAAGTCAGGGTTCTATTGGAATGGTACTCTGTGGGAGGAAAAGAACTGTCCCGCCAGGAAAGGCTTCTTTCTGCAGAAAGCGCACCTGAAACACCCTTGAATATATGGGTTCAGGAACAAAAACTGTCATCAAAAAGAATTCAGGTTTTGTCCTTATTGATGGAGGAAACCCATGCTGTTGATCAGGGAGCAGACTTTATTGTACAAAGCGCATTGTCGATGGCAGAGCTTGTTTCCCAGAATATGCCGGAAGAGCAGAAACTGGATATTGAATTGATACGTGAGCGTTTAACCAAGCAGCGCCAGGCTATTTACCAAGAGTTACAAAAAGTATCTCTGGCGCGTTTTGCCTGGACCTATCAGGATATTTCTGACGAGCAGCTAGAAGATTACCTCTCCTTTGTAAGAACAATAGATGCTCAAACCTGGTTTGAAGTTGTAAACAGGGCTCAGGCAAATATGTTGCTGACAGGTAATAACTAATCCTCCTTTTAGAGGGACCCTTACTTCTCACCCTGTGAAAATATCTTAAATGCCGTCTATTTTATCTGGCTGACAAATGTTCTCTCCAAACCTTTAGCTAGAAACAGAGAGACGTACGCATTATCTCCTCTTTCACAATGCACTGTGAATATTATGGGCGCGTTGATTGAGGACGTTGGCCCAACTGACAGTGAAGACGTTTATTGCGATGACATGTCTGTACCGGTAATCAATGGTACATACCTGCAAGCAATTGGTTTGGGTGAGCAAAATTACCTGCTTGCCGACCATACAGATTCTCAAAATCTGGCTTTACCTGAAATATGGTTTGGGAATGGCCTTGCGTCTGGGCTTATGGATTTGTTATAGCAGAGAATAGGGTTGGTGAGCTTTCTGACATAGCTGTTGAAGAGGATGTGGAAAACATAGTCAATATAAAGGGCATGGTATTTGTTATCACTGGGAACGGTAGGAGAGGCCAGCTACTCAATTATCTCCAATGAAAAACTGGTAGATGAGGCAGGTGGGGGAGAATCGGGCGTGAAAATGTGGTCAGACCTCGATACTTGTTACCAGAGACCTTATTAAAAATGAAAACAGCCTAAATACCGTCTACTTTTGCTGGGTGAAAAGGTGGGGGTAACATGTCTAAGAGTGCTGTAGAAAAAGTACTGACGGGGTGCTTTGTTTTCGTATTTCTCTGGACTGCTGCGTTATCAAGTGCTGATAAGGGTGCCGAGATATCTGTTCCAAAGGAAATGGAAAAGCATCTATTCAGGGAAAATCAAACAAGAACCTCCTGGCATGTAATCAATGAAGTGAATCATGGGTTGATGGCCGGTAGCACTATTCTTTTTAGCCATTTGCTTGGCAGACTTGTCTTTTCAAGGGTTTTTGCAAGAGAGCTGCTAATCGGAGCGGGGATTACAGTTGATTATACTCTCTCTCACACATGGAGGGAGTTTCTATTACGCCAGATAGTCAGGCTCCCTTATGGTATCTATCGTTATTCTCAGGGCATCAACGGCTCATATTCCTGGCTTGATTCCCTTATGATGGAAAGCCCCACCTTGATCACCGGAGCCTGGGAAGTCTGGTTACAAGCCAAAACCCTATTGCCTTATGGCTCACGGGTCATCCATGCGGGTGAAACCAGTGATTATAAGCTGATCTTTCACCACACAGAAAAGCCATTCCTATCGTTTCATATAGATAAATCAGATGATTCAGCTTGTACTGAACCGACAGAGCAGGAGGTTGGGCTTAACAAAAAACTACACCAGTTGTCCTGCACAGCCTTCATCAATAATGTTGATACATTAATACTGACACCCGAATCAGGAAGCGGAGAACTGGTCGCCTGTAAAGAACATAACTCAGGGAATATTTGTAAGTCTATCTGGTTGAACCAAAGCCACCTCGAAGTCTTTCCATATCGGTCACCTCTATGGCTGACAGATATCTTTTCCAGAACCTTCCCCAAAGATTTTGAGGGGGCTGCACTATCACCGTTATCCAGCTGTATTGTTGATGCTTTGGCTGAGCTTGCTGAAAGTGCTGACTCAAACAACACGGGCGATGTTCATTGTGACGATATGCTGATATCGGTGATTAATGGTAGAAACATGCAGTTGGCCTATTTGGGAGAAGGTAATTATCTACTGGCTGATCATACCGATACTCAAAGCCTGAGTTTGCCGGAATTGTGGTTAGGGAATAGCTCGATTACAAAGCAAGCAGCATTGCGAACAGGTTTGGTTTCTCTGGAAGGGCAGAGAAAACCAGGACCTGAATACGGAGCCTGGAGAGCTCTGACTGCTGCTCGTTCAATCATGTATCACTCCCTGCTGAATAAGGCTTTTAGCTGGTGGCAAAAACAGCAAATAGGAAAAGAAAACAAAGTGGTCATTGATCTAAAACTCACTGAAGATGGGCTGAAAAATTTGGACCCAAGGCGTGTTCAGGCAGATGTCGAAAGAATTGCAAACCTGAAAGGCCGGGTTGTTGCCATCACAGGCTCTGACGGAAAAAGTCATCTGCTCAATTATTTTGCAGGCGAGAATAGGGTTGAGGAAGTTAGTGGGAATGCATATAGCGGTAATTTAGTCGAGCCCGTTCTTTTAAACAACGGCAACATTCTTGTAGAAGTACAACCATCAGTAGCGCTTAAAGGAGACCTTAATTTGGAGGCTCTTGAAAGATTGCAAACAGCATGGCTAGAAAGAGCCGATCAGGTTATGGTTACCCACAATGCTATATTCACAAGAAACGAACACATTTACCGGTGGCTTTCTTTGAGGTTAGATGAAAGAGTTATTAGTAAGTCGGGTAAGTTTAAGGTTGTTATTAACCCCCATGAAACCTTTCAGAAGAGTGATGCGTTGCTTACAAACCTTCAGGAAACTGTTAAAGATAAAGTTGAGAATGAGTTTGGTTTTGGTGATGTTGAGGTTGCTGTATATAAGAAGGAGTCGGTATCCCAACAGATACAAGATCTAAAGCATTGGATATTAACAACAGAATAAACTGCTGGCGGGACCCTGTAAATAATTCTGTTTAAAGCCCGCCAGCGGTACCAAACTTTTAAAAAAGTGACCGGTTAACAAACGGCCTGGGTTCTTTATCCTTGCCCGCCAAACCATTCTTCATGGCAACACTCTGGTTCTTTCTGCCTAACAAGCGCATCTGAACCAGTCTTTCCCAAAGCAGTGAGCGACGGGGGCCGGCTTTCCAGGTTTTTCTAAACAGAAACTTGGTGGCAGCAATCTGGTCGGGAGATTTTTCGCAGATTACATTAGCCAGCTCTTCAGCTTTGCTCATTGGGTCATCACTGAGCTTGCTGATCAGGCCATACTCAAAACCTTCCTGGCCGGAGAAAACCCGCCCGGTCATCGTCAGTTCCTGGGCAATATCGTAGCGAGTCAGAGTTGTCAGAGTTGTGGTAGCGCTCATATCTGGAATAAGCCCCCACTTCACTTCCATCACAGACCACTTGGAATCAGGAGTGGCAATGCGGTAATCCGTTCCCAAGGCTATCTGTAAACCACCACCGAAACAGTTGCCTTTTACTGCGCTGATAACAGGTACAGGAAGTGTTCGCCAGATATATGCAACGTTCTGGAAAGCATTGGCAGACGTCCATGGCAGTTTAAGGAACAACTTGGGAACCATCATTGGGTTTTTGCTGAGAGCTTTGAAGTCGAGGCCTGCACAGAATGATTCCCCTTCACCAAAAAGAATTACCGCGCGGATGTTTTTGTCTTTACGGATGCGCTTCGCTGTACCGATTAAGTCTCGAAACAGCTGTTCATCAAGGCCGTTATGTTTTTCCGGACGATTCAGAGATACGTAAGCAATATGCTCTTTGATCTGAAAAAGGACTCGCTGCTCAGACATCTTGGTGCCTCTTTATCATTATTTGCTGCGCATAATTCCACAAACCAGTTCACTGCTGTCCGGTTAAAAAAATCGAGAAAGGCGTGAGATG
>NZ_CAMZOG010000042.1 GCF_947331445.1 Parendozoicomonas sp. Alg238-R29
TTGTGTTTGCTGCATGACGATGGTTCCAATTACACGACAGAAACCGGTGCTCAGAAGTATAGTTCATGCACCAACATGTATTGTGAACAGAGCCTTGCAGCCCATTTCAGCTCAAATGCGATAAGGTTTTCATAGTCTTCTTGAATTCCTGCTGAATTAGAATCATCAACAGGCACCTCTGATACCACTGCAGTGACCACTTATTCCCACAAATAAAAAAGGCCAGACTTCTTTTCAGAAATCTGACCTTCTTTCAATGTCATTCAAAATTACCGTGTGCGGCGGGCACCGACTGGGCGAACACCACGGCGGCCACCAGGTTTAACATTTTGACGTTTACGCTGCTGGCGTTCAGTACGCTGACGATCTTCGCGGGTTCTGGGACCCGCAGCTACATGGGGGAGCTCAACCAGATCAGCCAGGGCATCAACATCAGCCTGTTCCAGCTCAACCCAACGCCCCTGACGCAGGTGATCAGGAATAATGGTGCTGCCGTAACGTACACGCTTCAAGCGGCTAACGCTCAGATCCTGAGATTCCCACAGACGACGAACCTCACGGTTACGGCCTTCCAGAATACAGACGTGGAACCAGCGGTTAATACCTTCGTTGGCACTATCTACGATATCAGTGAAGCGGGCAGGACCATCTTCCAGCTCTACGCCTTCAAACAGGTTTTTCACTTTCTGCTCAGTAACTTCACCAAAAACACGCACCGCGTATTCACGCTCAATCTGGTGAGACGGGTGCATCAAACGGTTAGCCAGTTCACCATCAGTGGTGAACAACAGCAAACCGGAAGTGTTGATATCCAGACGGCCAATAGCAATCCAGCGTTCACCGGCAATCTTTGGCAGGCGGTCAAACACTGTTGGGCGACCTTCCGGGTCAGTCCGGGTGCACACTTCACCTTCCGGCTTGTTGTAGGCAATCACACGACGGTTGCCTTGCTCTTTCATATGAACAGCACGACCATCCAGTGCTACCTGGTCACCTGCCTGAACACGCACGCCAAGAGTCGCCTTTTCTCCATTAACATGGATGCGACCTTCAGTAATCCAGGACTCAATCTGGCGACGGGAACCCAAACCCTGACGGGCAAGAGCTTTTTGCAGACGCTCACCGGAAGGCGCTTCAGGCTTGGCAGTTTCTGCAGTTGCTTCAGCTGTTCCAACAACAGCAGGTGTTTCAATATTTGTCATACTACTTAATCTCTAAGGGGATCACGGTTTTCCCAAACGGTGAAAGCTGCCGGTATTGAATAGTTTGGAACAACCATTGCCATACAAACAGCATCTGGGCCAGAACCAGCCCAGCGGGATCTTACACTATCCGGTAGAACTACTCATCGTCCGGATATTCATCGTCCTGCTCTGAAGTGATTTCATCCATAATACTGGAGATATCATCTGCAGGTTCATCTTCGTCATCACTGTCGTCAAAGCGAGGGGAATACTCATAGGTTGTTTCTATAGAAACAGCTACTTTTTTTTCCTCTTCAGCCTCGCCTTCCTGTTCCGACACATCTGCTATTTGTGGCTCCTGAGGTTGCCGTTCCTCAAGCACGGGGGCTTCTTGAGATTGACCTTTATCCTTTGGCTGTTCAGGTATCTGGTGCTCAAGAGGGTCGTAATCCTTGTACGTGAGCGTCAGATCCCCTTCCATCTCATCCAGTTCGGAGAAGAGTTTCTCGATATTCTCGTCTCCTTCTTCCTGGAAGGCCTGAGCCGCTTCTACCGATACCAGTGCTGCACTGTCCTGTTCTTTAGCAGCACCTTCTCCGGTAGCTTCTGCATCTGTATTTTCAGCAACCGGTTCACCGTCTTCTGTTAACAGTTCAGGTTGAGCACCGTTCTCCAGCTTCTCTGCCATGGCATCCAGATCTCGCAATTCGGAGAGCGGTGGCAGTTCATCCAGATTCTGTAGATTAAAATAATCCAGAAACTGTCGTGTGGTGGCATACATTGCCGGACGACCAGGAACATCTCGGTGACCAACAATACGCACCCATTCTCTCTCCTGCAGAGTTCGAATGATATTGGTACTGACACTCACACCACGAATATCTTCGATCTCACCACGGGTTATAGGCTGCCGGTAAGCGATCAGCGCCAGTGTTTCCAGCAGTGCACGGGTATAACGCTGGGGCTTTTCATCCCACAAACGACCAACCCATGGCGCCAGTTCCTGCCGCACCTGAAAACGCCAGCCGCTGGCCACTTCTTTCAATTCAAAACCCCGGCCTTCACACTGCTCGGCAAGATCAGCCATTGCCTGCTTGAGGGTAGGCTTGTCCGGACGAACATTCTCGTCAAAAAGTCCAGCCAGCTGCTCCAGAGCCAAAGGTTTACCGGCAGCCATCAGGGCTGCTTCAATTACCGGAATAACTGGTGCTTCACCTAAAAATGGTGCCGCACGCTCTTCAACGGCATCTTCTTCAATATCGCCGTCTTCAGATTCATCCGGTTGTTCCTCAATAGGATCCTCCAGCTGCTCTTCAAGCTGTTCTTCCAACTGCTCTTCTAGCTGCTCTTCAAGATTGCTGCTTTCCTGTTCGCTCATTCTGCGCGTGCCTTTACGTGAATGGGGCCATAGGATTCAGTCTGTACCAGCTCAACCAGTGATTCCTTAATCAATTCCATAACAGCCAGAAAGGTAACAACAACACCTAACCGACCTTCTTCGATAGTAAACAGAGTTACAAACGGAACAAAGTTATCGCCCCGGAGTTTCTCCAGCACAATTGTCATTCGTTCACGAGTCGATAGCGCCTCTGCCTGAACATGGTGTTCTTCAAACATTTCTGCACGTTTCATTACTTCACTGAGAGCAACCAGCACCTCGCGAAGATCAATATCCGGATGAACTGTACCCCGTTCCAGAACCGGTGGGTCAATCTTTACCTTATGAATTTCACGCCCACTCCTCGGCATAGCATCAATATCTTCTGCCGCCTGTTTGAAACGTTCATATTCCTGCAGTCGTCTTATCAACTCAGCACGAGGATCTTCCTCTTCCTCTTCGGCCTCTGTTTGTCGCGGCAACAGCAAACGGGATTTAATTTCCGCGAGCGTGGCCGCCATCACCAGATATTCTGCTGCCAGCTCAAACTGTGACGCTTCCATCAGCTCCACATACTCCATGTATTGTTTGGTAATCTGGGCAACTTTAATATCGAGAATATCCATATTGTTGCGTTTGATCAGATACAACAGCAGGTCGAGCGGACCTTCAAACGCATCAAGGAATACTTCCAGCGCATCTGGTGGAATATAAAGATCATCCGGTAATTTGCTGAGGGGCTGCCCGGCCACTATCGCCAGCGGCAGCTGCTCCTGCCCGCCGTTTTCAACAACAACAACATCCGCAGAAGAAATTTCTCCAACAACTTTGCTGCCTAGAGAATCTATCGCAGTACCGGCTTCCGAAATGACAGCTTCATCCTGGTTTTCCTTTCCCATTCTGCCCCGTCTTATTCTTCTTGTTCGAATCAACGCCAGCCAAGCCCCATAGCTTCCCTGACTTCTCTCAGGGTTTCTCCGGCTTCATCACCAGCGCGCTCACAACCTTCTGCCAAAATATTGCTCACTTCATCCGGATTGGCCTGCAGCTCTTCAGCTCGCAAGCGGATAGGTGCAATCTCCTCTTCAATAGCTTCGATCACCGGAGCTTTACACTCCAGACAACCGATAGAAGCTGTACGACACCCATCACACACCCACGCCTGCTGCTTCTCATCAGAGTAAACCTTATGAAAACTCCACACCGGGCACTTTTCCGGCTCTCCTGGGTCAGTCCGGCGAATACGAGCCGGATCCGTGGGCATGCGTTTAATTTTGTTAGCAATCGTGTCGGTATCATCCCGCAGGGCAATATCATTGCCGCGGGACTTGGACATCTTCTGCCCATCCAGCCCCAGTAGTTTTTCCTGTGGAGCCAGTAAAGCCAATGGTTCAGGCAAAATCACCTTACCGGTACCTTCCAGGTAACCCTGTAAACGCTCCTGATCACCCAGCGTAATATTTTGCTGTTCCCGGAGCAATGCCCGGGCAGTTTCCAGCGCTTCCAGATCACCCGCCTCCTGGTAAGATTTACGCAAGCTCCGATAGAGTTTGGCCTGCTTACGCCCCATCTTATTGATGGCCTGCTCTGCATTCTGTTCAAAACCGGGCTCACGACCATAGATGTGATTGAAGCGTCTTGCCACTTCCCGGGTGATTTCCAGGTGGGCTTCCTGATCGGCTGCTACTGGTACCAGCCCAGCCCGGTAGGCAAGAATATCGGCACTCTGCAGAAGTGGATATCCCAGAAAACCGTAGGTGGCCAGGTCCCGTTCTTTCAGTTTTTCCTGTTGATCCTTGTAAGTAGGTACACGCTCCAACCATGACTGAGGTGTCATCATAGATAACAGCAAATGCAGCTCTGCATGTTCAGGCACCCGGGACTGGACAAACAATGTTGCCTGACCGGGGTTAATGCCCACCGCCAGCCAATCAATTACCATATCCAGGGCATGCTCCTGAATCAGGGAGGTTTCGTCGTAATGGGTGGTGAGTGCATGCCAGTCTGCCACGAAGAAAAAGCATTCGTACTCATGCTGGAGAGTCAGCCAGTTCTTAAGTACACCGTGATAATGGCCCAGATGCAGTTGCCCTGTGGGGCGCATGCCGGACAGAACCCGCGATTGAGGGTCTGCTGCGTTCAAGGATTAGCTCCTGCAATAAATTTCGATTCTGAAATTATACCGATTCACCCACTGATGAATAGCAGGATTGTTACAGGTAACACCCCGACGCATTTATTAACAGAGCCAACGAAGACGTTAGGCTCCTTAGTAGAAACCGTGAATTCAGTTGTCTCAGGAAACAATGCTCATGAATCTTGGGAAACTTTATGGCTACGCAAACTATTGATCTGAAGCAGTAGTTATGGACACCTCCCTAAGAGAGTAAAATCACTCTGTGAGGTAACCAATGACAACCAAGAAAAAGCGTAAACTCCATTCTCCTGAGTTCAAGGCTGAGGCCATAAAGCTGGCAGAAAAAACCAGTGTACCTTCTGCAGCCAGAGCACTGGGTCTACAAGAATCCCAACTTTACACATAGCGATCTGCTGCTAAGCGCAAGAAGAACGTCAGTGAGCGTGAATCCGCTTTGGCTGCTGAAAATGCCACCGCGGCAGCCAATATTGCTCTGATGCATTCAGGAGTTTGCTGAAAGAGCATAGCCTGTTGCAAAGCATGAGCCGCAAGGGCGATTGTTGGGTCAACGCCTGTGAGGAAAGCTTCTTCCATTCACTGAATGATAGAAGCAGTGCTCTATGAACCGATGGTCAATCGTGAACAAATGCGCCAAACCGTGTTTGAATACATTGAAGTGGATTATAATCGCACTCGTCGGCACAGCACTCGTCAACATAGCACTCCGGGTTATTTAAGCCCTGAGAAATATGAGCAGGCGGAAAGTAGTGATGATGAGGATGATATGTTCGGCTCTGGCCGCGTAACCGTTCCCACACACGAAAGTTGGCGTTTCTTCTAATTCTGAAAAATCCGGAAATCAGCGAAAGATTTCCGGATTTCCTTTTCCTTCCCGCCAGATTTCAGGAATCTCATCCACCAGACTAACAACAGTTGTCGCCTCCATACCACAGAAGCCACCATCAATAACCAGATCAAGATGGTGTTCAAGGGATGCCCTGATATCGTAAGGATCAGTAAAGGGAAATTCCTCTTCAGGCATTTGCAGTGTTGTGCTCAACAACGGCCCGCCTAAATCGGCCAGTAACGCACTGACAATATTATGCTCAGGCACACGGATACCAATTGTACGACGCTTGGGGTGCATCACCAGTCTTGGCACCTGCGAAGTTGCGGGAAGAATAAAGGTATAGGCGCCAGGGGTGGCGGTTTTGAGCAAACGATAATCTGAGTTACCAACTTTGGCGTAGGTTGCCAGCTCCGATAAATCCCTGCATACCAGAGTCATGTTATGGCGTTCATCCAAACGGCGAATCTGGCGTATACGTTCCACTGCCTTTTTATCACCGATCCTGCATCCGAGAGCATAGGCAGAATCTGTGGGATAGGCGATAACTCCACCCTTTTCGAGTATGGTGACAGCCTGCCGGATAAGACGTGCCTGAGGATTCTCAGGATGGATCTGAAAAAACTGGCTCACAGGGTATTCCTTGGAGAAACCGGGAGAGCTCCCGGAAGCGACTGAAGTATAAGCCAGTTACAACATCAGAAGAAGGCTTCCTGACAAACAGATTACAGCTCTTAGGCAGCTGTCATATGTGCTTTCCTGAACTGCCTTTTCTCAAGCTCAGATACCCAATGCACCCTGCAATCGTAATGGGCAGCACACCGAAAACAATAAAAATCACATCGCCGGGCAAGCGCAACCATTCATAAAGTCTTGGCATTGCCTGACCGGTGTACTCCAGACTCCGGGCATGCCAGTAGCCATTTTCAAGTACATCCAGCAGTTGCATAACGCCACCAGGAAACAGGCTGAAAAACAACATGCAGGCCAAACCAATATTTAGTCCCCAGAATGAAACCCGGATATATTTCTCCAACCTTTGCCACGCTGCGTCAGAAGCCACCTGCCGCAGGCAGAAAACCATCAAGCCTAACGCCAGCATTCCGAATACACCCATCATCGCCGCATGACCATGATTAGGGGTCAGCTGGGTACCTATTTCGTAATAGCTGACAATGGGCAGGTTGATTAAAAAACCGAAAACACCTGCACCTGTGAAATTCCAGAAACCGACTGCCATTAAAAAATAAAAAGTCCATTTATGGGGAATAGACAAGCCCTCGCCATCGTTGTTACGGCTGCGAGTCAGCTTTACAAAGTCCCAGGCATCCAGAGTAATCAAGGTAAGGGGAACAACTTCCAAAGCAGAGAACACTGCACTAAAGGCCATATTCATATTGGTATGACCGGTGAAATACCAGTGGTGCCCGGTTCCGATGAGTCCACCACCAAAATAAAGAATGGCATCAAGATAAATCACCCGAGTAGCCGTTTCCCTGCGAACGACTCCCAACCTGTGCAAAATAACGGCCACCAGCACAGTCACAAACAACTCAAAGAAACCTTCAACCCACAAATGGATAATCCAAAAGCGCCAGGTATCAACGATGGAAAAATGAGTCTCCCCGTTAAAAAACATGGCGGGCAGATAGAAAACCGGAATAGCTAACGCAGAAAGAATAAACAGGTAACTCATTTCCTTCTGATCAGCACTTTTAAACGAAGGCGCAACCGCTCTGAGTACAAGAAAAAACCAGAACAACAAACCTACTGCCAGTAGTATTTGCCAGAACCTGCCCAGCTCCAGGTATTCCCAGCCTTGATGGCCAACCCAGAACCAGAGATCAGGCAACAACTGTAGAGAACCAGCCCACTCACCAATCAAGCTTCCTGCCACTACAACCACTAATGCCCAGAAAAGAAGATGAATGCCAAACACCTGCTTGCCCGGATCTCGCCCACCGAGTATGGGAGCCAGAAAAAGGGCGCCAGCGACATAAGCCGTGGCGATCCAGAATATTGCCAACTGCAAATGCCAAGTACGCAGAATATTGCTGGGCATCCAGGAAGAAATATCCACGCCATAAAAACTGCCCGGATCGGCACGATAGTGAGCTGTTGCCCCGCCCACTATGGTTTGCACCAGAAACAGTAGCCCAACGACTGCAAAATATTTAAGTACCGCCCGCTGCCCTGCAGTCACTTCTCCCGGTATCAAGGTAGGGACAGAATGGTTGCCAGTATCACCCCAACCCAAATAATCAAACTTGCCAAATGCCAGCAGAACAACGCCAATGCCTCCCAGAAGAAACACCAGACTGATAGCGCTCCATAACAAAGTTGGGCCGGTTGGAAGATTGCCAACGGAAGGGTCGTAGGGAAAATTGTTGGTGTAGGAATAACTCTCGCCGGGTCGGTTGGTGACCGACGCCCATGCTGTCCATGAAAAAAAGGCCACCAGCTCCCGTAACTCTTCCGGACTCTGAATATAATTTGCAGGCAGGCCACCGTTATTACTCGGGTGAGAAAAATACTGTTCCCACCAGAGTACCTGGGTTTCGAAAGACTCAACCTCCGGATCACTTAAATATAAGGTTTGAGTCGTACTGTCGTATCTGTTTTCCTTCAGGATTGAGACAACAGAAGCATCAATCAGAACCTTTTCTCCCGGATCAAGCTGCGCAACAGGTTTGCCAAACTCTTCCCGGGCCATGAAACGCTGAGTAGTGTCAGCAAGACTATGAAGATATTGGGCAGAAAAATCAGGCCCAAGATAACCACCATGACCCCAGATGGTGCCGTTATCCATCAAACCGTATTTGAGAAATACCTGCTGCCCAGCGGTAATATCCCGACCGGTAAAAAGAATCATGCCCGTTGGGGTTACAACCTGTTCCGGGATCGGCGGGGCGTCATGGTGCACTTTCACTGTCAGCACACCCAGGACTGTAAAACCCAGTACCATCACCAGAAAGAGAGCCCATCGCCAGAGTACAAACGAAACTGGCTTATTCGACGAATAATTCTCGGACACGACCCTAACACTCACAGGAATAGCGGAACAGTGAGCTTATGAGAGAATTTTAATTATGCAAGATAACGGGAGTTAGTCTCTTTCCAGCAACTCCGTTACTGAACGACAGGTTTCCGGTAAGGGACCAAGACGGCCAAGCTCAACGTAATCATTCCATGGACCATGAAAGTCGCTGCCCATAGAGGCATGCAGATCAAACTTTTCACAATATCTGGCCATGGTTTCCCGCTCACCGCGAGGCTGCTGACAACCCAACACTTCCATAGCCTGCCCACCAGCTGCAGAAAAAGCACGAATCACTTCCTGAAGTTTCATGCCAGTCATTCGGTAGCGACCGGGATGGGCCAGTACCGGAACCGCCCCCCAGCTGAGAACAGCCTGAACAGCATCCGCCATATGGGGCCAGAACTGTTTGGCATTACCGATACGCTTGGCACTCAAGTATTTATCAAACGCGGTATTACGATCTGCCGTAATGCCTTCCTGCACCATCCAACTGGCAAAATGGGGGCGCCCAACCTGAATTTCAGAGTCCGGCAAAGTAAAGCTTTCATCGGTTGACCGCTGGGCCAAACGAGCCTGCTCCAAAGCGCCTTCCAAACATTGCTCCTCGGTGTAATCTTGCAATCGTCTGGACACCTTATCGGCTATGCGCTCACAACGCTGCCAGCGAGCCCTGCCCTGGGACGTCAGAAAATCCTGAACATCCGGGTTATCCAGCTCAAACCCCAGAGCCACAATATGAATTTCCCGGGTACCCCATACAGTCGATAATTCACAACCGGAAATCAGTTGAATAGATTCTGGCACCCCTTTTTCCACCAACCAGCGGGTACCGGCAACGGTGTCATGATCGGTCAGCGCCAGACAATCCACGCCCGCGCAAATCGCCCGCTCCAGTAACTGCGCTGGGGATAAGACTCCATCAGAGGCGGTGCTGTGGCAGTGGAAATCTACTTTTTGTGACATGTCTGTTCTTTATCCCGGCCGGAAGTGGCTTTACACTAGAGGCACGAATTTTGAAGGAGATATTGGCGATTGTCGCCGATTAACCAGATTTTTGCATGAAACAATTTATCGATTTTCTGCCCCTGATTATTTTCTTCATTGTGGCCAAAATGGATCCACGGGAAGTATCCGCCTTCGGCCAAATCTTTGAGCTGGGCGGTATCATCAATGCCACAGCTATTCTGATTGCCACCTCTGTGATTGTTTACAGTTTGCTTTGGTATAAGCAGAAGTCTCTGGAAAAAGGGCAGATATTCACTCTTGCCGCGGTGATGATTTTGGGCACCATGACCGTTTTGTTCCGAGATGAAACCTTTCTTAAATGGAAGGCTCCCATCGTAAACTGGGTGTTTGCCCTAGCCTTTCTGGGTAGCCAGTTTATTGGTAGCAAGCCGCTGATTGAGCGCATGCTGTCCCACGCCATGAAACTCCCTCAGGAGGTATGGTACAAAGTAAATTTAAGCTGGGTTGTCTTCTTTACCCTGCTGGGTGCAGCAAACTGGTTTGCGGCCTTTATGGTATCAGGAGACTTCTGGATAGACTTCAAGGTGTTTGGCAACCTGATTCTTACCTTTGCCTTCGTCATTATCCAGTTCATGTTCCTGAATCGTTATTTACAGGATGGCCAGCCTGCCCACAGCGACAAGCCGGAATAAATCCATCACACATTCAGCGGCCAGCGGCATTTTTTGTAGTCCCCGTAGATGTGTGTTAAGAATTTCATCACAAACAAGATTCAGAAAATGCAGCCGCCGCACAGGTGTGCTGCATTTCCTTATTTATAACGGAGACCGGACTTGAAACGCCTTATCCCTCTATTAATGTTTATTTTAACTCTGCCTTCCATTTCTGCGGCAGAAACGGTTTATATCTCTGACACGCTTTATGTTCCACTACGTGCTGGCCCAGGTAGTGGTTTTCGGATTGTAAACCGCGCTCTGAAAACCGGAACGGCTCTAAACCTGGTAGAAAAAGAGCCTGTAGAAGGCTATTACAAGGTCACAACGCCAAGTGGTCAGGAAGGCTATATTCCCGGCCAATACATTATCTTTAACACTCCTGCAGCAAATCTGTTGAAAACAGCTCAGGATGAAACTGCCCGCCTGAAGAAACAAACAGCCACCCTGAGCCAAAAGCTTAAAGAGAGTGAATCTTCCCTGAAAGAAGCCAGCACATCCCTGACTGCCAGTGAGCGTACCGCCACTAACCTGCAGGAAGAACTGGCTCGTATCAAAGCCATTTCCGCCAAAAGCCTTGACCTCGATAAGCGTAACAGGGAGTTAGTGTTAGCAAACGAGCAGTTAATGAATGAACTGCAAACCCTGCAAAGCACCAACCAGCAACTGGCTGATTCGTCTGAGCAGCAATGGTATCTGTATGGCGCCGGAACTATTCTGATAGGTCTGTTGCTGGGCTTTATTGCCCCAATGCTGCAACCACGACGCAAGAAATCTGGCTGGGCGTAGAAAGAACCTGGGACAGGCGAGAACAAGCCGCGCTAGATTCTGAAGACCAGATCTAATTCCGATCTATATGACCCAGTGAACGTTCTGGGTCGATACGGTCACGAACTCTGCGTTTCAACTCACGGGCATCAGGAAAACCACCATCGGTTTTTCGCTCCCAGATCTGGTCACCATTAACCGTTACCTGAAACACACCGCCAGAACCAGGAACAAGCCGAACTTCTCCCAGGTCCGTAGAAAAGGTCTGTAACAGTTCCTGAGCCATCCACCCGGCCCTGAGTAACCAGTTACAACCCGTGCAATAGGTGATAGTTATCACCGGTGCCTTGTAGTCTTCCTCTGCCATACTCTTTCCCCATCCATAAAAACTGCTTCTTTCTGTAACCTGAACAGAGATAAATCATTACAGAAATCCCTGAACTAACTCGCCTTTCATCTGGTCTTTAAAAGCAATCGACAACTCAGAATGGCATCAACTATGGGCATTTTTTCACGGGTGATTATCCCTTCAGTGATGATTATAACGGTCTCTGCCGCACATTCTGACCCAATTCCGGTCATGTTTCGAACAGAGCGGGATTTTCTGGGAGATGCGACAGAACATCTTTACCAGACGCCACCGGATATTGGTTCCCGTAAACAGTTTATTGAACGACTGGCTTACCGAAGAAACACCCTCCCGAAATACCCGGCCATGATGCGCCCGGTACAGGAGAGCCTTCTGCAGAGCCGGGAAGATATTCTGATTTTTGCTCTGGAAAACCAGACACTGCTCTTAGCGACAGATACTCTTGCCATTGCCCAAACTCAACAGTATGCCTGGCTGGTAGCGGAATACGCCAGTAACGCCATGGCAACTATGGAAACTGGTCAAGCGCTGGATACCCCTTATGAATCCGCTCTGGAAGCTCTGGCTTTTCTGAGTGAATTCATCAATACCCTCGAACTGATGGATCAATATCTAACATCCATAGATTGGTCATCATTGCGGGGACATATTGATAAAGCCCTTGGCCATATGCTCCATATAGCCAACGATCTCAAAGAGAATGCTTACCGTAACTCTATGAGCCCAAGCGCGCTCTCTGAATTGATTTCCACAGTGAGCTCAACAATAAAAAGTCAGCGGCCCTATAACCAGAGCCACCGTAACTTCGCCACCATTGGCATCAAGATTGACCAGGTTCTGAATACCTACAATATCGCTGCCCCTTTTGGTGGCGAGCAGCCCATTGACCTGGGCGTTTATATTCAAAACAAGAAGCCCGTGATTAAACACCAGATGAATTGCTGGCCAATAAAAACCGTTCGGGAAACACCTTTCTTTATCTGTACAGAGTTAAAGAAAATGAAGAAACCAAAGTCAGGTTAAGCCGTTCTTTTATGACTTTGAAGATCACCATACAAACGGGCATACAAACCCTTCTTCATTATCAACTGTTCGTGGCTGCCCACCTCACTGATCACACCATCTTCAAAAACATAAGCGCGGTTGGCCTGCTTTACTGCACTGAGGCGGTGAGCAATGATAATGGATGTTCGGTGAGCCAGAAAACCTTCCAACGCCTGGTGCACACGAAACTCAGTATCCGCATCCAGCGCAGACGTCGCTTCATCCAGAATCACAACTTTAGGGTTACTGACAATCATGCGGGCAATAGCCAAACGCTGTCGTTGACCACCGGACAAACGCACACCATTATTTCCAACACGAGTATCCAATCCCAGATCAAGCTGCTGAATATAGTCTTCCAGTTGAGCGACTTTCAGAGCCTGCCAAAGTGCCGAGTCATCAACCTCCCTGCCCAGGGTTAAGTTCTCCCGAACCGAAGTATCAAACAGCGCCGGGTGCTGAAGCACGATAGAAACATTTTCCCGAACATTGTCGACACCAGACTGCTCAATAGACACTCCACCATAACGCACATCACCACGTTCAGGGCTTGCCAGGCCAAGAAGCACTTTCACCAGTGTCGATTTCCCTCCACCACTGGCTCCCACCAGGGCGATTTTCTCTCCAGTGGCAACGGACAAAGAAACACCTTTTAAAACCGGCGATTCACCGTAAGAAAAGTGCAAGTCACACACGTCCACAGGGACCGTGGTTTTACCTGTAAAAGGATTCACGCCTGAGGATGTACGCACATCCTCATCCAATTCCAGCAGAGTATTCACACGACCTAACGCAGCATTGGCAGCGTAAAGCCCATACTGCATTTCCAGCAGTTCATTAACCGGAGTGAGCATAAACCAGAGATAACCAAACACCGCGAACATCTGGCCAATACTGAGATCAGACATGACAACTGCCATCATAGCCGCAGCCCGGAACACATCCACTCCTACAACAAACAGCATAAAGCTCAAACGGTTCGAGGCATCATTACGCCAGGAAAACTCTGTGCCACTGTCACGAACATTACGGGCGCGATCCATTAATCGGGCCAGATAATGCTTTTCCCGATTGGCTGCCCGAAGCTCCTGAATGCCATCAAAAGTTTCCGTTAATGCCTGTTGAAAAACATCAATGGCTTTGTTTTCCTGCTGTTTCAGATTCTTGATCTGCTTACCCAGCTTCGCCGTGAAATAAATCACTATTGGATTGAGTATTAGAATCAACAATGCCAGCTGCCAGTGCATCCACAAAAGAATGGCAGCAGTGCCCACCAATGTTAGAAATGCCACCAACAGTCGGCTAACGGTTGAACCAATAAACTGGTCGATAGTATTTAAGTCGGTCACCAGGCGGGCGGAGACAGAGCCAGTTCCCAGAGTTTCGTATTCTTTCATGGAAATCCGCTCAAGCTTTTTAAGCAGGCTGGCGCGAATTCTGTAGGTTACTTCCTTGGAGATCACCGTAAACTGGCGGGACTGCCAGACATTGAAAACCAGTGCCAGAATTCTCAGGGTGATACTGGCTAACAATAACAGAGCAATATAAAAAACGGGGGTCAACCACTGCTGTGGCAGAAGCGGTGACAGAGAGTTCACTACCAGGCCGGGCTGATCCAGCAAAACTTCATCAACAAGCAGAGGCAGCAATAAAGGTGTTGGTACACTGGCCAGTGTGGCTAAAACGGCGACACAGTTGGCAACGACCAACTCTTTTTTAAAACCAAGAACAATCTGGCGAATACGTTGCCAGTTATACGTGTGTAAAAAGCTCAAAAAAGCATCCCTGATCTATTGTTATTTTCATACGTCCAAAGACGTTTAGAGGCTATTAATACTTTATGTTCAGCCCAGTGGCCCCTAATCCGATTAGAACACATCCATATGCCAAATCGCACTATTAATAGAAGCTCTTATTCGTAGACTCCGCCAGTACAGACTTTTATAGTGAGCGACACTCCAGAACGACGAATAACAACGAAATACAATGACACAGTCCCTTCAGGAACAGAGCGCCAGCTTAAAAGGCAAATCGCCGGAAGACATTATCCAAGCCGTTCTGGCGGATGCGAAAAACCCGGTTATCACCACAAATTTTGGCCCCCATGAGGCGGCTATTCTGCACCTTGCCGTGCAGCAGAAGCCGGATATCCCTGTTATCTGGATTGATTCCGGTTATGGCACAGCTGCAACCTATAAGTTTGCCCAGCAGCTGATCCGCTCACTGAAACTGAACATTTACGTTTACCACCCGAAATACAGCCGGGCTTATCGCGAAGCTGTCCATGGCGGAATTCCTGAGGTTGATACACCGGAGCACGATGCATTTACCCAGGAGGTCAAACTGGAACCCTTTAACAGGGCGATGAAGGAATATGCACCGGATGTATGGCTTACAGCGATTCGTCAGGAGCAGACAGCATTCCGACAGAATTTGGATATCCTGACAGAAACTCAAGATGGCCTGTTACGGGTTGCCCCGCTGTTTTATTGGACAGAACTGGACTTGGAAGAATATCTGGTAGAAAACGATCTGCCGATTGAAGAAGATTACTTTGATCCAACCAAAGTTCTTGGCAATCGTGAATGCGGACTTCATACAACTCGATGAAAACCAGTCGATGAAAACCAGTCGATGAAAACCAGTCGATAAAAACCAGTCGATAAAAGCTAGTCGGTAAAAAGAAAGCCCCGATGCCATGCACCGGGGCTTTCTTTTTATCGGCATCCTCTCAAAAATCACATAACAATCTTAGCCAAGCAGAGAACACCAACAATGTACGACACCACTGAAACCTTCCTGGAATGCAGCGGTCAGTGCCATCTGCCAGGAATATCCCATGCCCAGAACCATACCGTAGGCAAAGAAGGCATTCAGTCCCATTCAGGGAGCCAGAGCAAATGGTAATTTGGCCCAGAGAGCCATGACGAGTGTACCGATAATCGCGGAGATGGTGGTTGCTGTGAACACAGCCCTGAAGTCTATTCCGGCATCTTTCAGAATCAATGGGTTGACGATCAGGATATACACTATGGTCATAAACGTGGTGAAACCTGCTATCACCTCCGTTTTAACATCTGTACCACTGGCTTTAAGCTGGAAAAATCTCTCCAGAGCTCCATCGGCAGCCATACTCTCTCCCTATTTATAATTACAATCAGGATTCAGCACAGGTGGCCGAGGAACACGTCTGAATAAAGATTCAAAGCAGTTCCTACCCTGACTGATGAGTAAAAATCCCCCCCGGCGCTCAACGAAGCTGTAGAAAAACGTTTAACAGTTGATTGTTTATATTTTTGATTAAAAATTAATCAGAAAATCACGGTTCTACGGGAATTCTGAGACTGTTTTTCTCTTGCGAACATTGTTTCATGCGCTCTCCGCACGATGATAAAATTGCCTTAGGGTTTTTCTACAGGCTCAACGACCAATTAAGGGCTTTGCTCTGACTATTTTCTGTTTACCTGATACATATCAAGGTACAGGGAGCATATTTACAAAAAAGAAAAGCCCAGATATTTACATCCAGGCTTTCAGGGTGATTCAAAATCTTTTAAACGAAGCTGGTTTACCCGGCTTTACTGCCACCAAGACAATTTGGACTGTCTGGCGACTGCCTGTTAACCACTTCCCACTCCTGAGGAATGTAAGTATGCAGTGCCAGAGCATGAACACCACTTTGCAGTTCTTCTGCAAGCACCTGGTAAACCTGCTGATGACGCTTAACAGGCATTTGCCCTGCAAATGTGTTGCTAACAATCACAACCTTAAAATGTGATTCCGAATCAGCTGGCACATTATGCATGTGGCTTTCGTTATCTATCTGCAGGTGATCCGGCTTGAATGCCTGCTCCAATTTCTGCTGAATCCTGTTCTGTACTTCCATCCCGCCGACCTCATCTTCTGCTCCGCCGAACCATGTTAACACGAGGTCAGGATAGGAGCAGAAAAACCGTTAAAACCGCCAGCGTAAACCCACACCAATGCTGTTAATGCGATTGGTAGCTTCACCACCCGCTTTGATAGCTATTTTCTTGTCTTCCTCAGAACTAAACGGGTCTTTGACATCTTCATGAATCGTACGACGGGTTGTCCATGTATGCTGCAGTGCCATATCAACCTCTAAACCTTTACTCCACTCCCATGTGGCACCTATAGATACAGCTTTGTAGTCTCCCACTGCAAAATCAACGGTTGCCGTATGGTTCGGTGTAGGAGAATCGTCGTAGGCCACTCCGGCGCGCACTGTCCAGCGAGGGTTTAATCTGTACTCCGTACCCAGAGCAAAACGCCAGGTATCATGCCAATCCATTACTTGAACTTCTGACTCTTTAATCAACTTACCACTGGTTGTTTTAGGTTCAAAAACCAGATCATCGAATCGGCTCCAGCGGATCCAGGTTGCGTCAGCCTTAATACTCCAGCCAGGAGTTAAATCGTGAATGGCACTGATAGAAAATGTCTCAGGAATATCCAGTTTGAGACGTCCGCCCGTTCGTTCAAAAGAGACACCAGCCATGGCAGCAACTTCTTCCGGCAACCTCACTTCCATTTTGCCTTCAAGGGTATGTTTGATAACACTGCGGTAATTCAAGCCAAACTGCCAGTCAGGCAAAGGCTTATAGAGAAGGCCAAAGGTAAAACCAAAACTGGTATCATCTCCATCACTTTTAAAACGGCCATCCTGATCGGTGGCGGGAATCGCTCGCTCAATCTTGCCATTTGCATATTCAGTGACCAGCCCAGCCCCAAGAGAGAGTTGATCTGTAACCTGCCAGCCGACAACTGTCAGTAGATTCACAGTAAGCAATTCACTTTTAATCGACTGATAACGCCCAATCCAGGTTTTATCGAATTCTGTACCCGTGCCCCAGGGAGAGTTAACACCAACACCAAGCCACCAGCGATCAGCTATAGGGAGTGCGCTGTAAAAATTTGGAATCACTTCTGTTCCCGTCCAGGTTTTATTATGTTCCGATACTGGATCGCCATCTTCGACATAATAAACGCGGCCATCAAAACGGGTTTCGTGAGGTATGGCTATTAAACCACCGGTCACTTCTCTGCCTTGCAGCCGGGTGATAGCTGCAGGGTTGTACCACACCGCGCTGGCATCAGAGGTTTCTGCCGCACCACCAGAAAAAGCATCCCCCAATCTGCGCACGGTCATTTCGTCCACTGAAATGCCGTTGGCCAGACTTTCCTGACTGGTCAACACGCCGCCAGCAACAACACTCGCAATAGCAACAACACTCGCAATAGCAAAGCAGATCCCCCGCAAGTCAGCCATGACGGCCACCTCCCCACTCAAAAAAATTCTGCGGCAGTGGATATAGATGGCCTTGCGCATTTTCACAAGGAGAGGTCTACACTTTCCCGGATTTTTACAGGGAAATTCACTATTTTCCACCTTATCCAGAAGAGACTATTCGGGAGAAATCATGAACTACAGATCACTGTTTCAGCGTTTTACCCTGTTTGGCTTTTTGTATTCCCTGCTGATATTGGCTGCACCTTCAAGCATGGCAGCCTCCATAGACGGACTTTGGGATATGCCGGATGACCAGGGCACACTGGATACAACCATGCATATTTACCCACTTGCCGATTCCGGGAAACGAGAAGGAAAAGCCGTTATTCTCCACCGCCCTCAAGACCAGGGCGCTGTATGCTCAAGCTGCAGCGGTGAGCGCCAAAATCAACCTATTATTGGTATGATTTTTCTTGAAGACCTGAGTAAACACGCAACAAAAGATGCTTGGTACGGTCAGGTACTGGACCCCGATTCCGGTAAAACCTACAGCGCCCGTCTCAAACCTCTGGCCGATGAAAAGACTCTGGAACTTTGTGTATACATAGCAACCGACAGAATCTGCCTATCCAGACAGAAATGGTCGAAAAGTTCTTTCTCCCTGCCAGAAGGCTAAAAACTGCTAAGAACTGTAATTAGCCTCCCAGACCTGCTTTCCCATAGCATCAATCTGGAACTGGATCATACGATCAAATGTATCAAGCATCTGCTGACAGGAATTCGGCGGATGCCCTATCTCCTCTAACAAAGCCACCGTTGCTTCTACGGTGGAAATAAAGCCATCTCCGGGAACCTTTCGAATACGGTAACGGGATACACTGTCTTCTGGTAAAACCACTTTGGGTAATTCCCCAAGCCGCGGGCAGAGGTGCAACATTTTACGGGATTTTCGCCAAGTCGCATCGAGTACAATAACCACAGGTCGCTCGTGTTCAGTTTGTTGCCTTTCCCCGCGCATAATCTCTTGAGGCAACAACTCCTGTTCGCCAGGATAAAGAAGCCATGTTCGCCCTTCTGCCACATCGAGAAGAGCATTCAACTCAGAATGCTCAGAAAAGTTCTCGCCAACAATAATCCTGCAATTCTGCACCCCCAGCTTCACGATGCGCCCCGTATTCAGCGCATGCTTCTGTTCTCTTGGAGTTTGCAGCAAAACAAGATCAACAGGAGCAGGAAAAGCATGAAGTCCCGGGCACAGACACACAGAAACAGGCCGTTCACATCTTGCGCAACGATTGCGTTTCAACAGTTTTACCCCGTAGATAAAAAACGGAGTATACCGTGAAAACCTATAGAGCCTTACGCTGTGACTTCACTTCGCAGTGGCAGAGCCGTAAAGCACTCATTGCCAATCGCCTTCAGTCACCGGCCAGACAATATTTTTCTGGTAAGTATCAACATCGTACCGCGCTGGCTTTCCTGCACAACCGCAAAACCTCGGGAATATCCATGATAAGTGGCTGTTCCTCCCTGAGGGCTTCGCCAGATACCCTGATGCCCAAGGCGATACACACCGTTCGAAGTGTCGTAAGGAATATGCCACTCTACGCAAGCTTCTCCAGACGATGCGCCAGCGTAATCCGCATACCAGTAAAAACGCGTATCCCAGTCATCGTCCGTTGCAATCCTGTGCCACTGATTATTTTCTCCCAGCTTTTCAACGGTAAGAAATGTGTCCAAGCGACGTACGGCGAGGCGTGGATGGGTCGAGGTAAAACAGGCTTTAACGACTTGTCCGGTCCACGCCACCTGAGGAGTTGATGATAAAAGGCGGCCATACTCCTCATATCCTGCGCAAGTGACAGGCGGCACTTCAACATTCTGGTAATACTGATTCAGGTTGTCTGGTATAGCCTCTGATTTTGGCAAACTACCCGGGTGAATCAGATTTTCTGATAAGCGACTGAATACCTGCTGATAGGCTGGTAAGGTCCATGGTCCAAACAATGTGGCTCCACCCTCGTACAGCTGCTCTTGATACTCTTCCGGTGTTGCCACATACAGGCTGTAATCATTGGCATAACCCGCCAGAATCAACTTTTTAAACCTTTCTCCCGCTGCGGCTTCAACCGTCTTCTTCAAACGGTGCCCGGCAATCCGGGTAAACTCTGCGGGAACGCCAAGCAGCCCCACATCACCCAGCTGAACCAAAGATACAGGTAAAACCTGTGGCGTCCAGCTGTAATTGCTGATCTCCAAAGGCACATTCCACCTCAAGACATGACTGATTGCCCAGTTTATATAATGAAAATCATGGGGAGCCCCCAAAGCCAACAGAGATACCTTGGGATAATTACACTCAGCTATTTCCGGAGTCAGCCCTGTTAAGAAATCACTAATGGTGGTCCAGGGGAAATAAGGCTCCTTGTACCCCTCTTTAAAGAAAAACTCCCAGGGTTGGGGTCGCCCATCTCTCGTTCCCGCGGCAAAGCCATAACCCGCGGTCGCAGGACATGTATCAACAGGCCGGGGTAAGTGGGTTAATTGTTCAGAAACGGTTTGCTGGGAGAAATCCACATATTCATGCTGCCATTCAATCGCTCCGGTTATTTCACGGGTGGCCTCATGAAGTAGCTGTTGTCCTTTCTGAAACTGCATGCGCCCGATAATGCGCGCACTTTCCTCCGGCGTTGACCCCGGCCCGGTACCATCAATAAAAACATTAGGGGTCATATCTCCAGCGTTAGTTTGGGGAAATGCGGCAACAAAACCGTTACCCATTTCTTTCTCCATCAATGCAGCAGCGTAGCCTTTGTTATCACCAGATATCAGCAGATTATTTTTGGGAAAGGAAACACCATGTGTCGCAAACCAGCCCAGCATACCGACAGGTTTTGTATCCCGCTCAAACTTCATCACTACCATTTCCGGGTCAATGGATTTCATGGTCGCTGATTCGGGATTACGCAAAAATGCTTTCAAAGAACGGTTCGCGCTAGCGTTATACAGCTCTCCCTGGTTTATCAAAACTCTTCCGGGGGCCAGACTTTTATGAGCCTGAACAATTGAATCAACAATTCCGCTAACCATGGCCTCAAAAGCATCTGGAAAAAAACCATGAACAGCCAGACTGAATAATAAATGACCGCCCTGACCTCCATTAGCGCTGTGACTGTGATCCGCCAGTATCAGCATGTTTCCATCCTGATAAAGTGGGCCAAACTGAAGCTGGAGGCGACGAATCACTTCTCTGGTGACATCCCCAAAAACCATCGCCGCATTCAGTACAACAATAACCACCCGCTTCTGGGTAACGGGTTCTGCCACCACAAATGCCCTGGCCCACATTCGGTCATGGATGCCTCTGGCAACCTGGGAAGATTCTCCGTATCCCAAAAGTCCGATGTCTACAGCTGGGCCAGTAATATCACTTTTACCTACACCCACCAGCCATGATGCCTGAATCTTGGCAACAAAGGTGGACAGAAGAGCAAATGTAAATACCGCAAAACCCCGTTTAATCATGCTTATTCCTTAAAGGCAGAAGCAAAAGCGCGGTCAGTATAGAAGCGTATGAAAAATCTGCTTGGCAATGACTCGATATGTTCTACTGCGCCACATAGAGCAAAAAATTGAACTATAGAGCCACATCGAAATAACCCTCTCTCGACTATTCTGTGACCTCCTCTCCGTGGATTCTTTTTCGCCCTTTCAGGGAGGCGTTAAAATGAAAGCAGACGACAGTCAGCAACTTGAACAAACTATTGCCCGTGTAAAGGAAGCACAGCAACAATACGCCAGCTTTTCTCAGGAACAAGTTGACGCAATTTTCCGAAGTGCCGCTCTGGCTGCCGCCGATGCCAGAGTTAGCCTGGCCAAACAGGCAGCGGAAGAAACAGGGATGGGGATTATTGAAGACAAGGTCATTAAAAACCATTTTGCTTCGGAATACATTTATAACAAATATCGCGACGACAAAACCTGTGGCATTCTGGAAGAAGACCCCACCTTCGGCATTATTAAAGTGGCCGAACCAATTGGCGTTATTGCAGGCATAGTGCCCACAACAAATCCAACCAGTACCGCGATATTCAAAGCACTCCTGGCTTTGAAAACCCGCAACGCTATTATTTTTTCTCCGCATCCAAGAGCACGAAACAGCACTTGTACCGCTGCACGCATTGTTCGTGATGCAGCCGCAGCCGCTGGCGCTCCTCCCAACGTGATCGATTGGATTGAACAACCAACCGTTGATCTTTCCAGCCAACTTATGCAACACCCGTCAATCAGCCTGATTCTTGCTACCGGCGGCCCGGGGATGGTTCGGGCGGCTTATTCTTCTGGTACGCCGGCCATTGGCGTCGGAGCCGGTAATACTCCTGTTGTTATTGATGAAACAGCTGATATTAAGCAGGCCGCCAGCTCAATACTTATGAGTAAGACATTCGACAATGGAGTTGTATGCGCTTCTGAGCAATCAGTCATTGTTGTCGAGAGTGTTTATAAAAAAGTCCGCGAGCGTTTCCTTAATCATGGCGGTTTAGTCATGAAAAAAGCAGACGCTAACAAAGTGGGCAAAGTGTTACTGAAGGGTGGCATCTTGAACTCTGCCATTGTTGGTCAGTCTGCCGTCAAAATTGCTGAACTTGCCGGTATTAAAGTACCAGCGGAAACCAAAGTGTTAATTGCCGAGGTATCTGACTCTTCAGAGAAGGAGCCGTTCGCCCACGAAAAGCTCTCCCCCACTCTGGCCATGTATAAAGCCAAAGATTTTACCGATGCTACCCGGATAGCGGCCGAGCTGGTTACCCTTGGCGGCATTGGTCATACATCAGTGCTGTATACAGATCAGGATCGGGAAACCAAACGTCTGGAAGAATATGGCCAGGCCATGAAGACCGCCCGTATTCTGGTGAACATGCCTGCATCTCAAGGGGCGATTGGTGACCTGTACAACTTTAAGCTGGCCCCATCCCTGACTCTGGGTTGTGGCTCCTGGGGCGGTAACTCCATCAGTGAAAACGTTGGTGTAAAACACCTGATCAATGTCAAGACTGTGGCCATGAAGCGCGAAAACATGCTGTGGCACAAGTTGCCAGAATCTGTGTACTTTAACCGTGGCTGCCTGCCGGTTGCCCTTGAAGATTTGAATGGCTGCAAGCGTGCCGCCATTATCACCGATGGCTTCCTCGCCAGCAGTGGCATGGCCAGTCAGGTAACCGGCATTCTGCGCCAACATGGTATTGCCGTGAGAGTATTCTCAGGGGTCGAAGCCGACCCAACCTTGGGCGTTGTAGCTGAAGGCACAGCCATGATGAACGACTTCCAGCCCGATGTCATTATTGCCTTTGGTGGCGGTTCCCCCATGGACGCTGCCAAAATCATGTGGGTAATGTACGAGCACCCAGACGTACGCTTTGAAGAGCTGGCGCTGCGATTTATGGACATTCGCAAGCGTATTTATCACTTCCCGAAACTGGGGGAAAAAGCGAAGTTTGTGGCTATCCCAACCACCTCGGGAACTGGCTCTGAAGTCACACCTTTTGCTGTGGTGACTGATGAAAGGACCGGTGTGAAATACCCACTGGCGGATTATGAGCTGACGCCAGACATTGCCATTGTTGATGCCGACCTGGTTATGCAAATGCCGCGAACACTCACCTCCTGGGGCGGTATTGATGCATTGACCCATGCTCTGGAAGCTTATGTATCTGTGCTGGCAACACCTTACACCGATGGTCACTGCCTGCAAGCCACATCTATGATTTTTGAATGGTTGCGGCCTGCTTGCCAAGAAGGTTCCTGTAATCCTAAAGCCCGTGAGCAAATGCACAATGCTGCCACCATTGCCGGAATGGCGTTTGCAAATGCCTTCCTCGGTATTTGCCATTCCATGGCTCATAAGATCGGCAGTGAATTCAAGCTGGCCCACGGTCTCGCGAATGCGTTACTCATCAGCTATGTGATTCGTTACAACGCCACAGACAACCCCACCAAACAGGCCGCCTTCCCACAGTATGACCGCCCGATTGCCAAGTGCCGATATGCGTCTGTGGCTGACCATTTAAAGCTGGGAGGTAAAGATAATGAAGCCAAGGTTCTGAACCTGATTACCGCTATCGAAGAGCTCAAACGGGATGTGGGGATTCCTTCGTCATTGAAGGAAGCTGGCGTACCGGAAGATCAATTCCTGACTCATCTGGATGCTCTTGCTGAAGCTGCCTTTGATGATCAGTGTACTCCTGCGAATCCCCGCTACCCGCTGATTACCGAAATCAAGGAAATTCTGCGCCGGGCTTACTATGGAGAAGATCCTCTTAAGCCGATTTAAACAGCCTTCTGTAAACCTTGTGGTGATACTGGTTCTGGCCGTATCACCACGTTAGACTTCCTGCACAAAATCAGGCCGTACAGGATATAACAACAATGACCACTCCTTTCTCTCAGACAGACCTTGATCAAGCCACTCAAGATAAACTTGATGCAGCGGTCTTTCGCAAATTACTTGAGCACCTTGATAACAATAAAGATGTGCAGAATATCGATCTGATGATTCTGGCGGATTTCTGTCGCAACTGTCTTGGAAAGTGGTACAAGTCTGCAGCAGATGAAGCTGGTGTGGAAGTTAGCGACGGGCAGGCCAGAGAAAGAGTCTACGGCATGCCCTACAGCGAGTGGAAGGAAAAATATCAGTTACCTGCCACACCAGAACAGATGGCCGCTTTTGAGAAACGACAAAAAGACAAAGCTTAAGCACTATAACCAGAAGACAGGGTTGCCCACCTTTTCCAACACTTTGGCAAGGTCTGCGCCAGTAATGGCAAGGTCTGCGCCAGCAATGGCAAGAGTTACTTCGGGCAGGCCCGGTGTCCACAGAATCTCCTCGTGATCACACAGGGCCTTGTCGGCATTCAGCAATAAAGTGGTTGAATCTAACCTTTCAGTTCACTGTGGTAGGCATTCACATGCTGAAGATGGAAAACCTTCTCCCGTACATTTTGTCCCAGTCGGGATTCTGGCGGGCTGTTTGAGGTGGCGTAAACCTTTATGAGATTCACGGAAGAAGGCTTCATCCAGTTCAACAATTCCTTGAAGGAGCTCCGCCTGATCGTTTTCCAGCAGTGCCATCACGCGGTGACACAAAAGCTCTGTTCTAATCGTTGGTAGAGTCTGGGAAGTGAGGGTGAATGTTTCTGTCATGACGTTCTCCAGCCAATGAAATACGTCGACGACAGTTTAATTCACTCTCAACTTAATTCACTCTCAACTTAATTCACTCTCAACTTAATCGCTGAACAGCGCCGCTAACGAGTCTGTCAAAGCGTTTGTACATCTTTCGCTGTGAAAGTGAACTCCCTGCCTCATTGGTTCTCAAAGTCTGCAACTCTCCTGGCCAGAAGCCCTCTTACCAGCCAGGAGGTGCCGATCTATCACTTGAAGGACACCCGTTATGACATACTTTGTAAACAACACAAGAAAAAGTAGTACTTCTTGCCACTCTCACCACTCTCACCACTCTCACCACTCTCGCAATGTCGGTTTATTCCGGCTTCCCTCTCTCCTGGCTCTAGCATGTGCCAGTACTCTGGCTCTAGGGGCTCCGCAGGAAAATGCTGTTGACTATAAGTCTCTATCGTCTTCTGTGGCAGGTACGGCTGATGGTAAGAGTGTTACCTGGGATCATTTAAATGAAGTTCATGGGGGCAGCGTTAACTTTGTAAAAAAAATTGAAGACAAACTCTACTTTGGGACACAGTACGGAAAGCTCTATACCAGTGATGGTTATGGACAAGACAAAGTTATTGTCAGCCCGGATCATATCAACGGTATGAATGACCTTTTGTTGAAAGGGAATGTTTTTTTCATCGCTACGGATGAAGGGCTTTTCATGAGCAAGGACAATCTCGCAACCTGGACTGCGGTCAAGAATTCTGTTGTCTCCAAGGCTTCGATTTTCAACATCATCACCCATAATGATGCATTGGTCATAGCGTCCTCAAAGGGAATGTTCATTTCTGATGATGAGGGTGTCAGTTGGAAGAAGCTGGACACATCTTCTTCTGGTGTCGACGGTTATACTTCCAGCTTCATTGTTTCTAATGGCAGTACATTACTGGCAATGAGTCGCGCTAAAACAGATGTTCCCCAATCCTCTCTAATTTACAGTAATGATAACGGGGCGACCTGGAACGAGGTGGGAGATTACTTTTATGTTGGCAGCTGGTCCTGGCAGCCCGTGACTGTCATTGATGACACTTTCTATGTCGTCGGCCAGAGTTACGCGAAACCTAATCCAACTGATATCGCTTCTGTTTTTTCAAGCCGCGATGGAAAAAACTGGGAGCAAGGTGCTTATCTTAATGACCTTGGAACTGCTCCGCCGATCAGCAGTGTGACCCATGATTCCACAGGCCGGATCTATGTCACCAATCAACCCTATCTAGGGGAGCGTCCCTACACATCACTCCAGACCAGTAAAGTGATTTCAGGTCATCCTGGACAGTCTGACTGGGCTACTTTTGACAGGCCAGACCGCCCTCTCTCTTCCATGTCTATTGTGGATGATCAACTGGTGATGGCTTTGCTTGATGAGGGTGTGTTGGAGAGTTATGACCCGAATACCGGAGCCGTAAAACAGATTGATACTGTGACCAGTGTTTATGCCAGTGCTTTTGCCGGTGATTATGGCTATCTGCAGGTTGTTGCCTCTGGAGCCATTTCTTCCCCTTATCAGGCCGCTACCTTTAATTATGTTGATTGCGACAGTAATGTTTTCCTTTACGCTGATGAAGAGAAGTGGGTTATTCACAACCCGGAAAAGCTGGAAGAAGGCATGGATACCCTTGGCTGGAACACTGTGAAAGATATCGACAGTCAAAACAGTAAAACTGTGATGGTCACCTGCAGTGGAAAGCTGTTCTACAGTGAGGATGGTGGTCACACCACAGCGGAAATTAAACTTCCTGATGTTTTGCCGACCTCTGCTGGAGCAACCGTCACCCTGTTTAATGGAAAAATATATGCGGGTAACCAGTGGGGCATCTATGAAGTGTCTGATTACACCTCGGGTTCGCCGAAGATGAAGCAAGTTGAAACGTTTGACCAGAAAACAAGTGTTCTGAAGGACTTCCTTGCGACGGAAAAAAGCCTTTATGCTGCCAGCATGGGTCTTGGGCCGTTGAAAACATCAGATGGGCAGTCATGGTCCAAAATCAATCACGGGTTAAAGAATGCTACGGATGTACAAGCACTGGCATACAACAATGGTACGGTGTATGGAGCAGGTAACGGTGTCTATCGTCTTACCGATGGTGCTGATAGCTGGCAGGATATCAGTGGCAATCTTACCCAGATAGTAGGAAACAGTTCAGTTGGTAGCATTGCTGCTTATCAGGACAGCTTGTTGCTAACCGTCACAGGTTATGGCGTTCTTATGGGCTTCACTGATGGCCGCACGGGCTGGAAGGCAGTGAACAATGGCCTTGATACGCAACGTGTAAACCGGGTGATGATGTTTGGTAGCAACCCTATTCTGGGAACAGAGGAGAACGGTATCTATAACGGTACATTCACCACCCCCTGATAAACCACGACAAAGAAACATACCCGCCTCCACTATTGTGAGGGGGCGGGCATGTTTACAGTGACGCTAACCCGGATATGTCATCAGGCTCCAATACTATCCTGCAAATGAGATGTTCTTATGGAAAGAACACCTCATGGTTAAATCTTGGGCATAAAGAGATACCAGCAGAGTTTTCAGACACACCTCCCCCTTACTCCATTTCAAAACGACACAGCGTTATCTGGCCACAGCGTTATCTGGCTGGCTAAACGCTCATCGCGATCAACGGCGGCCTGCAAAGCCAGATCATCCCGCAATTGCTGATGATCGTTCAGATCGTCCCCGTCATAGCCAAGGGCCAGCGCATAAATACGCTGACGCAGAAGGGGTTCGGTTTTATGGCGGCAACGTTCAATATCCGAGGGTCATTGATAATACGGCTGAGGGTAAGGGTTAAACCCATCTCGCCCTTCTGATTTTGGTGAAATATTCGGGCTAGCCGTTTTTATGCATTGAACCAGAGATATTTGTCAAAAACCCTCTCGTGAAACCAAGGTTCTGATGTTAATGAAGAAATCTCGCTATCACTGAGTTCGTAAGCTTGTGTGAACTTTTTCACAGACACTAACTCAGAACAGCATTCTTTGATGGTTGGTAATACTTTTTCAAATTCGGTTAGCCAAGCATCCCTGTAATTTTTATATTCACCCAGGGTTATCTTATTATTTTTCCGCTTTAGCCAGTTATAAGCTCTACTATCATAGATAATTACTGGGCTTTTAAACTTTAACCAAAGCAATTTTGAAGCTGCTAAAATAGCATTAGTTCCATATGAGTTCTCAAATTTAAAAGCCAACTCAAGTACTTTATCTGAAACATTGTCATGCGATATTGATTCAACAGTATTTAATATCTCATGGGCTTTTTTAAACCTATAAGGTTCATCAATAGTTTTGAAATTTCTGACAATTTTGTAATATTTTGCAGCATCAAGTAGAGCTTTTGCTGATTCTTTATCTGAATTTGATGCAATCATATCAATGAATCGTTTATCCCAATAAAGCCAATCATTAAAATAGTGGACTGAAAAATAATGGAAGTTTTGCATTGAACTCTCTTAAGACGGCTAACGCCTGCTTCATCCGAGGGCACGTCGGATGGAGGGGCTTTAGCCCCGGAACGAACTGGAAGCATTTGTTAGAACTTGTGTTCTTTTATTTGAGTTCTTATTTTTCGTCTAATTTCTCTTTTTATCATATTTAGCGTATACCGTTTATTCCCACCCTTTATAGTGGAAATTGTTTCTCTATCGCAATTTTCACAAATAAATTTTGTTTGTCTATCACAGAAAGCGTGATCACAGTTATTATCATCATATATAAGCGTTCCATCACATTTAGGGCAATAACACCATAGATTTACAATCTCATTTCCTCTCCATTTCCACCGCCAATTAACATCATAAATTTCATCTGAAATATAGGATTTAATACGTGGTTCGAAAGCAAAGCTTCTGGTTTTTATGATTGCAGAATAAAATAGAACACTTGTGCAGGTAATAAGAATGAGAAATAACCATAGTGGAACAGAATAAGTGGATTGTAATAACAGCCAGATCGAGAAAACTGTCTTCTTTAGAAACAAAAGTCCTGTTGGTAAATACTTCACTGATCCGAGTATACAGGCCACTGAAACACCACCAATACATGACGCGATAGCACTGTTACGGATACTTAAAACAGGATCATCTTTCATTCTATTTTTCTAGCACATATTCCCTTATAATATAAGACATAAAACGTATATCAAGGAGTGCTGTTAATATTGCCTGTTATATGAGCAGAAGAGTTCTAACGCCTAAATCAGATGTGCCATAGGCGTCAACTGGATTTTCTTGTTAGGGCTTAGGTGTGGAGGTCTTAATGTTTTGTTCTTGCTGGAACGTGATTTGTTTAACCATCAGATCCCATGATTTGTTAACGATAAAGCCTCCAACCGTTACAAGAATTATCAAAACTACTGTAGCTGCATATATTTTCTTTGACACACCAGTAACGGTGCTTTCAAGATCGGTAATTTTTTTATCTTGTTTTTCAATAACGTCTTTCAGTGACTCAACGCTACTGGTTAACTGACCAGTACTTTTTTGCAATTCCATTACTGCTTGCAGTGTGAAGCTATGATCGACTTGACCAAAACCTTGCGGCGTAACGGATGCATTCCCTACTTGATCTGGTGTTGTTGTAGGATTATTTCGTGCATCAGGTCTGTGATACATCAGGCTCCTCCATTAGCCGCTATCCATTCCCACACATCTTTTCCTGCACGACCCCAATAGGCAGAAAAGTTGAGAACAATAGCAGAGCCAGATGGAGATTCACTAATCCCAATATCGTCTGAGAGCTGACGGCTAGTACCGTCGTAGGCAACGAGCCACTCACCATTTGGCAGCCGCAAGGCCTTATTGCCAAATTTCTGAGGCAATATTTGATCAATGTTCGTTGCACCACCGACTGGAACAATTATAAATGTACTCATAACGGCTATGGTAGTGGGTTTGGGGGGTGGTGTCTATCGAGAGTCTTTACGTAAAAATCAAGTATATCCAATAATATTCCCAGCATATTTCACCCTATCACCAAGATGTACTAATGAATACTCTTCAAACTCTCTATAAGACAAGCTATGCACGCTCATATAGGAGACTGCTCTGTTTATCTCTCCCATATTGTACCCAATTGTTGCTGATTATTGCCCTAACAGCTCACTTATACACCCACCCAAACCGCTTTATCAAATCAGTAAACACGGTGTCTAATGGAGCATTTATCTTTAGTTTTTCTCCAGTCACTGGATGGGAAAAACTCATTTCAGTACACACCAGCAATAACCGCCCAGCATTCAGATGCTCCGCAAAATAACGGTTGTGGTTACCCTTTCCATGTTTCGCATCGCCAATAATTGGATGGGCAATATGCTTCATATGTCGCCGAACCTGATGCTTGCGGCCAGTGCGGGGTTTTACTTCTACCAGTGAATATCGGCTTTGAGGGTAGCGGTCTATCTGTACCGGCAGTTCAACAGTATCCAAACGACGATATTCCGATACAGCTTCCTGCGCTGGCTTATCTTTTCTCGCTTTACGGTCTGTCATCTTGTCATGTTTTTCTTTCAAGGCATGATCAATAACTCCAGCTTCCGGTGTAATCCCTCGAACAACGGCCAGATAGGTTTTCTCTACATTTCCTTCCTGAAACTGCTCTCCCAACTTTCGGGCTATTTCACTGCTCAGGGCAAATACCAGTACGCCGGATGTTGGTTTATCCAGCCTGTGAACTGGGAATACATGTTGCCCAATCTGATCCCGCACAATTTGCACGGCGAAGCGGGTTTCGTGGCGATCAATCATCGAACGATGAACCAGTAACCCCGATGGCTTGTTCACCACCACCAGATACTCATCCTGATAAAGAATATCGAGCCTCTCCTGCTCAGGAGCAGAACCTGGCTCAAGGAGAGTTTCGGTGTCGGGGCAAATATCAGGCATAACAGATGTATCGCAGGCAGGAATAAAACCCGGCAACCCTACCGACCCGTTATACCTTTTGCAAACCGGCACGTATAATCCCGGCCTGTTTTCTGGTTCTGTTGCTTCTCTATGTCTGACTCTCCCGAAATTATTCTTTTTAACAAACCTTTTATGGTGCTTTGCCAATTCACAGACAGTGAAGGCCGGGACACACTGGCAAATTATATTAAGCGCCCTGGAGTCTACGCAGCAGGCCGTTTGGATAGGGATAGTGAGGGCCTGCTTCTGCTCACTAACAATGGCACCGTACAAAACCGGATTTCTGACCCACGCCATAAGATGGAGAAAACCTATTGGGTGCAGGTAGAAGGAGTACCGGAAGAGCCAGATATAGACAAGCTCCGCAAAGGAATAACATTAAAGGATGGGCCAACCCGCCCGGCCAAAGTTCGCAAAATCGAAGAGCCTGATATCTGGCCGCGTAATCCTCCAATCCGGGTAAGAGCCAGCATTCCAGATACCTGGCTGGAGATTAAAATTTCAGAAGGCCGGAATCGCCAGATACGGCGTATGACCGCAGCTATTGGCTTTCCTACCCTGCGACTGGTTCGTTACGCTATCGGCTCGTGGACAGTCGATAATCTGAACATCGGAGAATGGAAAACCTTACCCGCCCCGGAAGAACTGTTAAAACGCCCAGAATCCACTGGACCAAGAAAGCCCAGTACAGGTTTTAAGAGGGCTCCAAATCGAACAGGAAAAAGGCCTTCACCCCGAAACCACGGAAGATCTTCTGGAGCCTCCAGAAAACCCGGCAAACCAAAACGTTAAGAACGCCCCCTGGCAGAGGATATTGTCGCCACACGGTCATCCAATCAGAACATTTACCTACTCCCCACCCCTTGAAAAATTTGACTTATGTCACCATCAATTTAGGATGCCAGTTCACCCGCATGACACTCCCGAGGAGTTCCAACGTAAACCTATGATGAAACGACTTCTACCGGTACTGGCTGTTATGCTGGCCTTTACCTGCACTCTTGCGCCAACTGATGCCTATGCCAAAAAGTTTGGCGGTAGCAAATCCTTTGGCAAGAGTTTTAAAACTGCTCCGGCTCAGCCCAGCTCCTTTAAATCACCCACGACGGCATCTAACAAAAGTACAACCCAGAGTGGCCTGAACAACACCGGCAAAGCACAAAAGAAAGGTCTTTTCGGCGGCATGATGGGAGGGCTGTTAGGTGGCCTGTTAGTTGGTGGATTAATTGGTTCACTGCTGGGTGGCGGCGCATTCGAAGGTATCCAGTTTATGGATATTCTGATTATTGCCGGCCTCGCCTTCGTTCTGTTCAAACTGTTGAAAGGCATGAATCGGGCGAAAACGTCTGCCATGAATGGAGAACACCACTCACCCAAAACAGCCTTGCAGGGCGCAGGTGCCAATACTCACCAGACTCATAACCAGAATCAAAGCAGCTGGGCAGATGATGTCAATTTCCGGCAGTCTGGGGATGTATCCAAAGATGCTGACTTTGGCAACACCGGCAGCCAAACCCAGGCTCAACCCCAGAACAGCGGTTTTGGTTCATCGGAAAGTGATGTGTCTTTCAATTTGCCGCCAAACTTTGACCTGAACGGTTTCCTGAATCGTTCCCGCAACCATTACCGCACTATCCAGGACGCCTGGAATAGCGGTGATATGGAAACTATTCGGGAATATGTTTCTCCAGACCTTTTTGTTCACCTGCAACAGGAGCGTGCCACTCTTACTGGTGATCAGCACACCGAAGTGATGTATGTGGATGCAGAGTTGGTACGAAGCGATTACATGCTGGGCAAAACAGAACTCAGCTTAAAGTTCAGCGGTCGTTACCGCGATAATGTAGAGCGTGTGGAAGAGAATATTACCGATATCTGGCATCTTGAACAGGAGCGTGAAGACGGGCCCTGGTTAATTGTTGGCATTGAATACTCCGAGTAAATCTTCAAGTAAAAAAACGGGCAACCAAATGGTTGCCCGTTTTTTTCAGCCTTGTGGCTGTTTAGCCGTACGCAAATAGTTTTTGTGTCCACTTGCCTTCGATGGCAAATCAGTGATTTTCACTTCCCCATATTTGGCTTTCGCATCCTCATCAGACATACCGGGTGAAACCATTGCATCAAACTCTAAAGAAACTCACCACAGCGTAGGCTATTTCTCCGTTGTTCAATTTCGGCTTCCAGAACCAGACGTTTACTCCCCTGCAAGGTTATCCAGAATCGGGCAACCTGGCTGATCATCGCCATGACAACAGGATGCAAGAGTTTTCAAACTGTCACGCATGGCCTGCAGTTGAACAATCTTCTGATCAATGTCATCAATACGGGCCAAAGCCACAGCTTTTACATCAGCACTTTTGCGATCACTTTTCTGGTAGAGCCCGAGCAACTCTCCGCATTCCTCCAGAGAAAACCCCAACTCTCGGGCATGGCTGACAAACTTCAGCTCACGGATATGCTGATTATCATAATCGCGGTAGCCATTGTCTTTGCGGCTGGCAGGCGACACCAACCCAATACTTTCATAGTACCGGATAGTTTTCGCCGTCAGCCCTGTTGCTTCGGATGCTTTGGAAATGTTCATGCCCGCTGGCCTCTTTGTGGTTTAAACAAGCGCAAACGATTGGCATTGCTCACCACGGTTACAGACGACATAGCCATAGCTGCACCGGCAATAACCGGGTTCAACAGCATACCGGTGAGCGGATAAAGAACACCTGCTGCAACAGGAATACCCAGGGAATTATAAAGAAAGGCACCAAAAAGATTCTGACGGATATTTTTGAGTGTGGCTCTGGATAGCTCAATCGCATCAGCCAGACTGTGCAGAGAGGAACGCATCAAAGTGATATCCGCTGTTTCAATGGCTACATCAGCACCGGCCCCAATCGCTAAACCAACATTGGCCCGAGCCAGAGCTGGTGCATCGTTGATACCATCGCCAGTCATGCCGACAATTTCCCCCTGATCCTGCAGCTCCCGAATATAACCCTCCTTATCTTCCGGCAAGACCTGAGCGCGATAGACATCAATACCAGTTTGTTCGGCAACAGCTCTCGCGGTTTGCGGGTTATCACCTGTCAGCATCACCACTTTTAAACCCAGCTTATGCAAACGCTTAATTGCGGCAGCGGAATCTTCACGAATGGGATCAGAAACAGCTAACAAACCAGCAAACTGATTGGCAACGGCAAGGTACATTACAGTTTGCCCTATAGCTGCCAGTTCTGCTGCCACTGTTTTCATTTGGTCAAAAGCCACCTGATTTGCTGACATCAGCCGCTCATTTCCCAGTAGAATTTTTTGGCCATCGATATAACCAGAAATTCCCATTCCTGTCTCAGAGACAAAGTCTGTAACTGCTGAAAGGTTGTAATTCTTCTGTTGAGCCGCAGCAACTACAGATTCCGCCAGTGGATGACTGGAACCAGCCTCAACCGCAGCAGCCAGGGTAAGCACCTGCTCTTCTGTAAACCCTTGGCAGGCTTCGATAGCTGTTACTGTTGGTCGCCCTTGGGTAATTGTTCCTGTTTTATCCAAAACAACTGTGGTCAGGCCACTTGCGGTTTGCAGGGCTTCACCTTTACGCACCAGCATTCCCAATTCCGCCGCTTTACCTACACCAACCATGACCGACATGGGAGTTGCCAAACCAAGGGCACAGGGGCAGGCAATAATCAAAACTGTCACCATGACCACAAGAGCATGAGTGATGGCCGGTGCGGGGCCAACTGCCAGCCAAACAACTGCAGCCATAAACGCTATAGCAATAACCGCTGGCACAAAGATTGAAGCCACTTTATCCGCCAGCTGAGCGATAGGCATTTTAGAATTCTGCGCCTGTTTGACCAGTGCGATAATGCGGGCGAGAGCTGTATCACTGCCAACCTTTTCCGCCTGTGCCAGAACAGAGCCATTGCCGTTTAATGTGCCAGCACTTATAGAATCTCCGGTAGCTTTGGCAACCTGTACTGGCTCACCCGTCAACATGGATTCATCAATCAGGGATTCTCCTTCCAGAACAATGGCATCAACGGGAACGCTGTCACCAGCACGAATACGAATCTTGTCGCCAACCTTTACCGCTTCAACGGGAACATCCCTTTCCCCTTCGGCCGTTACCAGGCGTGCCATTGGGGCTTGCAAGTGGAACAAACGTTTAATGGTGTCGCCGGTTTTGCCTTTGGCACGCAACTCCAGCATCTGGCCAAAATTGATTAAACCAATAATCATGGCCGAGGCTTCAAAATATACATGCCGTGCAGCGGCTGGCAGTGCTTCAGGGAACAGCACGACAGTCATAGAGAATAACCATGCCGCACCGGTACCCAAAGCAACAAGAGTATCCATAGTGGCACTGCGTTTTTTCAAAGAAGACCACAATCCACGGAAGAAATGCCCGCCACTAACCACCAGCACAGCCAGAGTCACTAAACCCACCAGCCCCCAGTACATCTGACTGATGCCTGGGGTGACTGTCATATCACCGCCGACCATCCCCCAAGCCATAAGGGGAACACTGACCCCAAGAGCGAGTGCCGTATACTTTTTTCGTCGGGTTAATTCCTGCTGATCTCGTAACTCTTGTTTACGGCGATTTTCTGCTTCGCTTTCCACCAAAGAAACATCAAAGCCAATACCTTGAATGGCCGCCAGAACAGCTTCAGGCTCGGCAGTGCCACTCACGCGGGACGTTTTTTCAGCAAGATTTACAGAACAGGAGGTGACTCCCGGAACAGAGTTCAGGGCTTTCTCGATTTTCCCTACACAACCGGCACAGGAAATGCCAGGTAAAGAGAGGGTTATAAATGTGTCTGTCAAAGCACTCATGACAACAACTCCTGTCAAGGTTATAGATCACAAGATAACCCTTACCCTAACTGGAAGGTCAAGCTTTGCAACCTTGCGGTTTACCGAACCAATCCTGCACGAATTCCCAGAGCTCGAAACATGCCATAAAGAGAAGCAACATTCTTGATGAAAAATAGCCGAACCCGCGCACCAGCCTGCAGAACAACCCATAAACGACACCTATCACCTTATTATTATATAGCACCAGATGCAGCGACTGCTGGTATGATGAACACAGGTCAGATACTTATCTAATTACAGAAAACAAAGCGGCAATAATGTTTCTCGTTTTCTGAGATATAAGAGTTAACAGCTATACAGATAAATATGACAGCCCCAAAAAAACACAACGACCGCCGCACAATCAGCCCTGATGCACTTGAAAAGCTGCGCCAGACGATTATTCGCCTGTTCTCAGCGGGAACCTTCAACGATATCGGCGTACGAGATATCTGCAAAGAAGCCAAAGTCAGCCCGCAAACGGTTTACAAATACTTTGGCAACAAAGAGTCGCTACTATTTGCCTGTATTAGGGAAGATATGGATGTGCTCTATCAAAGCGTGAGTCATGCCGCATCAAGTGGCGGCTCTGTTATTGAAAGGGCTGAGAGATGTGCCAGAGCATTCTTTGGTTTTTACGAAAGTAATCAGGCTGTCGCCCGTATTATTTTCCTGAATATTCCTCCGGTAAACTGGGTTGGCAATGAAGAGTTCACCCAAACCATTCTAATGGACAGCCTTGGAAACTTACTGACAGAGGCACAGGCTACCGGACTTCTGAGTAACCAACCCGTTCAATTACTACTGGATATGATAGCCGGAGCCGCTCACCGGGTTATTTTACGGTGGCTAACGGAAGAAAATTCAAACCTTAGTGAAATGACCGACAGCTTCCTGATCATTCTCAAGCAAAACCTTCTCAGCTTAGGTCAGACAACTTACGAAGCCAGAAGCACTGCAACAACCTGAATTTCAGGTTCTGTTGCAAACTCAGCCCATACCAGCAAGAACCCGCAACCTCTTCCACTTCTGAGCTTTCACGGATGACGTTTTCCGGTCGCCACTTCCCCAAAGATATCATTCTGCAGGCTGTTCGCTGGTATATCACTTATCCTCTCAGTCTGCGTATGATTAAGGAAGTGCTGCTGATTGCCTTCTTACCAAAAAGCGAGATAAAAAGCTGCCAAGGCCTTTTCCGTAAGGCTATCCGCCAACATGGACAACCAGAAAAAGTGAGTATTGATAAAAGCGGCAGCAATATATCTGCTCTCACTTCTATCAACACAACATTCAAGGATAAAGAGCCAAAGATCACCATTTACCCAAGCAAATACCTGAACAACATTGTGGAGGAGGATCATCGATTTGTGAAAAGGATTACCCGCACTATGATGCAGTTCAAGGGTTTCTATTCTGCCAAGGCGGCACTCGCTGGTATTGCGCTATCTCATATGCTGAGAAAAGGCCAATATTCAGATTCTGAGTCAACGAAACCGTGGGAGTATTTTTACTCTTTGACGGCATAATTGTGTCTGGAGAATAATGACTTTTGATTTATCTGAAAGCTTGCAACAGAACCGTGTATTCAAATATCGCTATCTAACCAATAAAATGTACAACATGATTATAAAGTTTGAAAATATTATAAGAACTAACTGCTTTTTATCGCCGGAACTTTTCAGATTTCCATGGCTCTAAAAGTGGATTATGGATAATGAGGCAGGTCATAATGCAAGGAACAAATTCAGAAATAGGATATTCAATAAACTGTTCGGATTCAGGTACTTGTAAGTATGACGAACAAATTGTTCCAAAAACTAGCATTTATTTACCAACATCAAGTGAAGTTGCTGTCGCCTCTGGGGCTCCCACGTTATTAATTCATACATCTCAATGGCCTCATCAAAAGGAAACATGCCTAAATGAAAGGAAAGTTAAACACACTTATTCGAAGCTCACTCCGAATACTCGATGTCCTGATGACACGCCAGCAAATAATATCGAACGCCATACCTTAATGGAGCCATGGCAGAAAAGGATAGTTGGCCCACCTCCCCCCCTGAATCTAATACCAGATGATCGATACGCATTTTCTGATGAGAGCATCGCCCTGAGAAAGCCTCATCCTGATGAAGGAGTGAGTGGATCAAATTTTCATGACGTTCAAATATTTAAAAAAGGAAGTAAAAGCCAAGAATTAAAGCAGAGATTACAGAATGTCCTTTGCAAACCAAATTATTGCTCGTTATTGGATGTACCTGAATCTGCTATGACTCTATCAGAAGCCTGTAAACGAGCAATGAGATGGCAGGCGCAGGCTCTTGCATTCAGTACTGAAAAGCCAGGTTACGTTATTTTTAATCGTCTCGACAAGGTCTCTTCTCACTTCATATCACGACCAGACATCATTGCTCATTTTGTTAAAGATACCGACCTAAAATTTAAATTAAATAACCGAGAACACAACAGGCCAACCCTAACAACCGAAGAGTTATTACATTTAACAAAGTGTGTTATTGATTATCGCGACAATATTTACCATGATGTATTAAACAATCTAAAAAACATCCTGATTACCACCTAACCTCAGCCACGATTCGTAGACTAAACTGACGACGCTGGTTTTCTTATCGAGCGAGGGCGAC
>NZ_CAMZOG010000043.1 GCF_947331445.1 Parendozoicomonas sp. Alg238-R29
TGTTGGTGGTCGTCCACTGATTTTTGTAGAGCCTGAATCCGAACACGCCGCTGCTGCTGTAACTGCAGGTATGGCCATGAGTGGTCTGCGTGCCACTAACTTCTCTTCCGCCCAGGGCATCGCGTACATGCATGAATCCCTGTACGCGGCGGTTGGTAAACGTCTGCCTTACGTTTTGAACGTAGGCGCACGTGCCATGACCAAGTCTACCCTGAACGTTCACTGCTCCCACGATGATTACCACTGTGTGGATGACACGGGTTTCTTCCAGTTGTTCGGTGCTACCGCGCAGGAAGCTGCTGACCTGAACCTGATTGGTCGTAAGATTGCAGAACAGTCCCTGACGCCAGCCATCGTTGCCCAGGATGGCTTCCTGACCACTCACCTGATCGAGCCCGTACAGGTTCCTGAGCGTGAACTGGTTGAAGAATTTTGTGGCCGTCCAGACGACATCATCGACTGCCCGACTCCAGCCCAGAAGATGATCTACGGACCTAAGCGCCGTCGTGTACCTGAACTGTGGGATGTGGATAACCCTATCGTTGCCGGTCCTGTACAGAACCAGGACGCGTACATGCAGTCTGTTGCTGCCCAGCGCCCTTACTTCTTTGAACACATTCGTGACATTACCGATCAGTGCATGGAAGAGTACTTCCAACTGACCGGTCGTAAGTACGATCGTGTTGCCTGCTACAAGATGGACGACGCTGACTACGTGATTGTGGGGCAGGGTTCCATGCCTCTGCAGGCGAATGCTGTTGCTGATTACCTGCGCGAAACCCGCGGTTTGAAGGTTGGTGTTGTTAACCTGACTATGTTCCGTCCGTTCCCTGGCGATATGCTGGGTAAAGTACTGAAAGGCCGTAAGGGCGTTTGTGTACTGGAACGTACCGACCAGCCGCTGGCAGAAGATCTGCCTATTATTCGTGAAGTGCGCGCGGTGCTGACCAAGTGCATGGAAAACAGCATGGTGGCACAGGGTGCCGAGAAGCCATACCCACTGTACGACAGCTTCAAACAAGATGAATCTCCTCGTCTGTACTCCGGTTGCTATGGCTTGGGTTCCCGTGACTTCCAGCCAGAAGGCGTGATTGCTGCCATTGAAAACATGCTGGAAGGTGGTGCTCAGAAGCCATTCTTCTACCTCGGTATAGACTTCGTACGTGACGAAGCTGCTAACCCGAAAGACGAAATCCGTCGTCAGGAAATCCTGGACGGTTACCCACAGGTTCAGAGCATGAGCCTGAAAGGTTCCGAGAACCCTAACCTGTTACCAGAAGGTTCCATCACCGTCCGTATGCACTCCATCGGCGGTTGGGGCATGATCACTACGGGTAAGAACCTTTCCATGACCCTGTACGATCTGTTGGGTTATGACATTCGCGCGAACCCTAAGTACGGTTCCGAAAAGAAAGGTATGCCAACCACTTACTACCTGTGTGCAGCGCCTGAGCCTATTCGCATCAACTGCGAATACAGCCACGTTGACGTAGTAATGTCCCCTGATGCGAAAGTGTTCCTGCACTCCAACCCTCTGCAGGGCCTGAAGGAAGGCGGTACCTTCATCATCCAGAGTGAAGAGACTGAAGCCGACAAGGTTTGGGGTCTGATTCCTCGTCGTTTCCAACAGGAAATTGTCGATCGCAACATCCGCGTATTCTTTATCGATGGCTTTAAGATTGCCCGTGAAGAAGCGTCTAATGCTGAACTGCAGTTCCGTATGCAGGGCAACGTGTTCCAGGGTTCTTTCTTCGCTGCTTCTCCATTGATGGAAAAGGCCGGCCTGGACGAGAAAGGCCTGTTTAGCGCGATCGAAGGTCAGCTGCGGGCCAAGTTTGGCCACAAAGGTGATCGCATCGTTACCGACAACATCCGTGTAGTGCGTCGTGGTTTCGATGAAGTGAAAGAGATCACCGAGAAAGTGGTCGGCGTTCACGCTGAACAGGTGCGTAAGGAAGAGAAACTGCCCATCATGCTGAGCCGCGCACCTGCGTCCAGCAACCCTCAGACTGATATCCACGACTTCTGGGATAAGGCCGGTTCTTTCTACGCGAAGGGGCAGGGTAACGACAATCCAGCTGATCCCAACATGTCCATGTCCCTGATGCCTGCGGGCACCGGTGTGTACCGTGACATGACCCAGATTCGTTTCGAATACCCACAGTACATTCCTGAGAAGTGTACTGCCTGTGGCGACTGCTACACCGTTTGTCCTGACAGTGCACTGCCTGGTCTGGCCAACACTCTGGAAGAAGTCTTCAAAACCGCTGTTGACCGTATTGAAACCAAGGGCAACCCGACTCTGCATCTGCGTCGTGAAACCCGTGCTCTCGAGAAGCGTGTTCGTGCACTGGTAGATCAACAGGGTGAAGCAGCAAACGTTGCCCGCCTGATCGATCAGGCTGTTCTGGAACGTCTGGCTGATGAGAAAGACGAGAAGAAGAAAACTGGTCTGGAAAAAGAGTTCGCTCTGCTGTTGGACGTGACCGGTGACTTTGGCTTCGCTATCACCAAGCCTTACTACACCAACATGGAGAAGAAGCAGAAAGGCTCCGGCGGTGTCTTCTCGATTACTCTGAACCCCATGACCTGTAAGGGTTGCATGGAGTGTGTGAGAGTTTGTAAGGATGGTGCTCTGGTAGCCACTCCCCAGACTGAAGACGACGTTGCCCGTATTCGTAAAAACTGGGAATTCTGGAACGATCTGCCGACCACTGGTCCTCAGTTCAGCCGCATCGATGATCTTGATGAGAAGGTCGGTGCTCTGGAAACCCTGCTGATGGACAAAGACAACTACATGGCCACTGTGTCTGGTGATGGTGCGTGCCTGGGTTGTGCAGAAAAAACGGTTATCCGTTTGTTCACAGGTACCGTCAGCGCCTTGATGCAGCCTCGCGTTAAGAAGCATCTGGCAGAAATCGATTCTCTGGTTGCCCAGCTGGAAACTCATGTACGTATGAAACTGGCCGGCGACGTTGATTTCTCCGACACCTCCGCTGTTGCCAAAGCGATCGAAGAGCACAAAGGCCATGACCTGACCCTGTCCGGTTTGACCCAAAGCATGGGCCAGAACTCGGACAAGCCTATCGACGCCAAATGGCTACGTTGGGTGACTCAGCTGATGGAAAAACTGAAGCACCTCAAGTGGCTGTACACTGATGGTAATCACGGCACTGGTCGTGCGTTCATGGGTGCTACCAACGCGACTGGTTGTACGTCCGTATGGGGCGCTACCTACCCTTACAACCCTTATCCATTCCCATGGGCCAACCACCTGTTCCAGGATTGCACATCTCTGGCAATGGGTATCTTTGAAGGTCACATGGCCAAGATGGCCGACGGTTTCAAGCTACTGCGTCAGGCCAGGATCGAGCTGGAAGAAGGTTACGACTTCGCCAAATACGACGCCATGTTCACTCAGATGAACTGGAGAGACTTCACTGATGAAGAATTCCACCTGTGCCCACCAATCGTAGCGATCGGCGGTGACGGTGCGATGTACGACATTGGTTTCCAGAACATGTCCCGCCTGCTGGCCTCCGGTCACCCGCTGAAGGTTCTGGTTCTGGATACTCAGGTTTACTCCAACACCGGTGGTCAGGCGTGTACCTCTTCCTTCGTTGGTCAGGTTGCCGATATGTCTCCCTACGGCAAAGCCAAGCCCGGTAAGATTGAAGAGAAGCGGAAAGAGATCAGCCTGATTGGCCTGGCTCACCGTACCTCTTACATTCTGCAGAGCTCCATCTCTCACACCACTCACCTGCTGGAAGGCTTTATTGATGGTTTGAATGCGCGTCATCCTGCGCTGTTCAACATCTACTGTGTATGTCCTGCAGAACACGGTGTGGCTGATGACGTTGCCAAGACCCAGGCCAAGGTTGCGGTTGATTCCCGTGCTTACCCACTGTTCAGCTACAACCCAGCACACGGTGACAGCATCATCGAATGCTCCAGCCTGGAAGGTAACGCCGGTCTGGACAAGAAGTGGCTGGAACAGACCATCATCTATCAGGACGAACAAGGCAATGAACAAAAGATGGTTCTGCCTCTAACCTTTGCTGACTTCGCCATGACTGAAGCCCGCTTTGCCAAGCACTTCAAGGTTGCGCCGGTTGATACCTGGAATGATGACATGGTGCCAATGCACGAGTTCGTCGAAATGTCTGAAGAGGATCGTGAAGGTCTGTTCCCATACGTGATGGGTACTGACAAGAACAATCATCTCCAGCGTGTTTTGTGTGCTGCTCCAATGGTTCAGTCCACTGAAGAGCGTGTTCACTTCTGGAACCAGCTGCGCAGTATCACTGGTCAGGATACCGTTAACGCCGTTAAGGAAGCCGAAGCGAAAGCCCGTGCCGACTTTGCTGGCGCTGCGACTGCGGCTATCCAGAATCTGGCTGGCGGCAATGTTTCTGCAGCACCTGCTGCGAGCATCATTGCGACAGCGTCTTCTGATGCAGCTCCTGCTCCTGCAGCAGCCTCTGGCGATGCTTGCTGGATCGAGTCTAGTGAATGTACGGCTTGTGACGACTGCATCAATATTAACTCCAGCATCTTCGGCAAGAATGATTCTGATGGAACGGCATTTGTCCTGAACGCTCAGGCAGGTCCTTTCAAAGATATTGTGAAGGCTGCTGAGAAGTGCCCTGCAGGTTGTCTGCACCCCGGCGCGCCTGCGGATATGGGCGAGAAGGATGTGGAGAAGCTGATCAAGCGTGCTGAGAAGTTTCAATAATTGAACCGTAGGTTGGGCTGAGCTTGCGAAGCCCAACGTAATGTTGGGCTTCGTTTTAGTCGGCCCCAATCTGCATCTCAGCAAGGATTGTCTCTATGAAGAAATCTCAAAAAGGTTTTCTCCAGATGTTAGGTGCCAAGGGCGGTTTCCGGCACGGGATTCATCCTGAAGAAAATAAAGAACAGACTGAGCACAAGGCGATTCGCCGTATTCCTTTTCCAAAGGAAATGGTTTTGCCTCTGGCGCAGCATCGGGGAGCTCCGGCCAAACCTGTTGTTGTAAAAGGGCAGGATGTTGTGCGTGGTGAACTGGTTGCTGAAGCTGGTGGCTATGTGTCTGCTCCGATTCATGCGCCTGTCACTGGTACAGTCGCGGCTGTGGACAAGCTTGTTTCCATGCCAGATGGCACAAAAGGTACTGCGATTATTATCCGTACCTGGCCGTCTTCTTCCCAGGAAGTTTTGTACCGCAAAACAGTTGATACCGATGTTATGTCACCGGACGAACTGGTACAGGCGGTGCAGAGTGCAGGCGTTGTAGGTCTAGGCGGTGCAGCATTTCCTACGCACGTGAAAATGAAAGCGCCTCAGGGTAAGACAATTACCACGCTGGTGGGCAATGGCTGTGAGTGCGAACCTTTCCTGACCTGTGATCATCGCATCATGCTGGAGTACGCCGAGAATATGATTCGGGGCGCACGTCTGGCAATGAAAACGACAGGTGCGACCCGTACGATCATTGGTGTTGAAGATAACAAAATGGATGCTGTTCAACGCATCCGTGAAGCTATCGCAGCATTTCCCGGTGATAACAGCGACATTACCTGTGAAGCCGTTAAGACACAGTACCCTCAGGGTGCCGAGAAAATGCTGATCAAGAGTCTGCTGGATCTTGAAGTGCCTTGTGGCGGTATTCCGGCGGATATCGGTTGTGCGGTGTTCAACGTGGGTACTCTCGCCCAGATTGGTGAACTGGTACCGGAAAGCCGTGGCTTGATTGAGCGTATCGTGACTGTCAGTGGCTCGGGTGTGAATAAACCGGGTAACTATCTGGTTCCTCTGGGAACACCGTTGCCTGAGCTGCTCAAGCATGCCGAAGCTATGGACGACCCGGGTATGGTGATTCTGGGTGGACCAATGATGGGTGGCGCTATTGCGACGACCGACATTGCCTGCACCAAAGGTATTACCGGTGTTCTGGTATTTCCGCCAGAGTCTCTGCCATCTCCTGATGAGAGCGAAGAGATGCCCTGCATCGGCTGTCGTGCCTGTGTAGAAGCCTGCCCGATGTTGCTGAACCCAAGTACTCTCGGCCGACTGGCACAGAATGATCGCTACGAAGATATGGCTGACAAGTTTCACATGTGGGACTGTTTTGAGTGCGGTTGCTGCGCGAATGTCTGCCCCTCCAATATTCCTCTGACCCAGCTGATCCGTGTCGCCAAGGGCGCCCATCGTCAGCGTAATCAGCCGGCTTAGACGAGTGAGGAATTAATTAAATGTCTGGACATACGGACTTTCATAAAAGCATCTCCATGAAAATCCGGACCTCTCCGCATCTGAAAAAGACGCTGACGGTTCGGCAGATCATGGCCAGTGTAGTGATGGCTCTGTTGCCTGTCTGCGTCTGGTCTATCTGGCTGTTTGGTCTCAGTGCTCTGGTGCTGTTGATCACTACAACTCTGTCGTGTATGGCGACAGAAGCTCTGTTCAACCGTTTAGCTGGCAAACCAGCTATGGCTCGTGAAAGTAGCGTTGTGATCACTGGCTTGCTGCTGGGTCTGACTCTTCCACCAGGTTTTGCTTTGTGGATGGCGGCGCTGGCTGGTTTTGTGGCTATCGCACTGGGTAAGGTGTTGTTTGGCGGTTTGGGTCAGAATCCGTTCAACCCTGCATTGGTTGGTCGTGCATTTGCACAGGCGGCATTCCCGGTTTCCATTACCACCTGGACACCTGCTTTCCTGCCTGAGCGTTTCACTTCCTTTATACCATCTTCTCTGGCGTTTCCGTTTATGACGCCTGCAGATGCTTCTGGCTGGATTCAAAATCAGGTAGACGGCTGGAGTGGTGCAACTCCCTTGAAGATGATTGGCGGTGGTGGCGATTTCGCCAGTGCTACCGACCTGATGTTTGGCACAGTCAGCGGTTCTTCCGGCGAAACAGCCGGGCTGCTGATTCTGCTGTGCGGCGCATGGCTGGTCTACAAAGGCGTAATGGGCTGGAAGATTCCGGTGGCCGTTATGCTGGGCACTGTTGCGACCAGTCTGCCGTTCTGGTTGATGGATGCCAGTGTTTATCCTTCTCCTCTGTTTATGCTGTTCTCTGGTGGCCTGATGCTGGCGGCCGTGTTTATGGCAACAGATATGGTGGGCACGCCACTGACTGAAAAGGGTGTGTGGGTCTTTGGCCTGATGATTGGTTTCCTGACGGTGATTATTCGTCTGTTCGGCAGCTTGCCAGAGGGGGCGATGTACGCAGTTCTGATCGCCAATGCCTGCGCGCCGTTGATCGATACCTTTACCCAGGAAAAGCCATTCGGTTATCGCAAGCCTGAAAAAGCTCTTAACAAAGGAGGGAAGGGAGCATGAGTGAATCCATTCCCGTAGTGAATGTTGATGAGGAGCAGGTTCTTTCTCCTGACGTCACAGTTCCTGCGCCTCCCAGCTTTGCCATGTTCCGTACACTGGCAGTCATCGCCATGTTGTCCGGTCTGTTCGTGGTTCTGGTTGTGCAGTGGGCGGCTCCGTACATTGCTGCAAACAAAAAGGCGGCAACAGAAGCTGCGGTCTTTAATGTTGTGCCGGGTGCATCAGCAAGTCAAACGTTCACCTTTGAAGGTGGCGAGCTGGCCGTAGCACCGGAAGGTGCTACTGGTTCGCTGGTTTATGGTGGATACGATGGTCAGGGCAAACTGGTGGGTGTTGCCATTCCCGGCGTTGCCACTGGTTACGCTGGTCCGGTGTACGTGATGTTTGGTTACAGCCCGGAGAAAGAAGCGGTTATTAAGTATCAGATTCTCACCATGACTGAGACTCCCGGTCTGGGTGACAAGGTTGTGACCGATGAGAACTTTCTCGCCAACTTCGATCATCTGGTAGCCAAGCTGAACGACGCTGGTACTGCATTGGCCCATGCCATTGTCACTGTACCTAACAAGAGCAAGCAGCACCCTTGGGAGATCGACGCCATCAGTGGTGCAACCATTACTTCCAAGGCTGTTGGTAATGCCATTAACAGTGCGGCTCAGCAGATGGTTCCGGTTATCAACCGTCAGCTCGCTTTTATCAAGAAAGTTGGCATTGAAACGGAGGGCGCCAAATGAGCAAGCCCGGTGAATACGAAAACATAAGTGCGGATACGTTTCTGCGCGGACTCTGGGAAGAGAACCCGGTCTTCGTTATGTTGCTGGGTATGTGCCCGGCACTGGCAGTGACCAACTCGGCGATCAACGCCATTAGCATGGGTCTGGCCACCACCTTTGTACTGGTGATGTCCAGCTCGCTGATATCTATCTTCCGGAACTTTATTCCCAAGCAGGTGCGGATTGTTGCTTACATTGTGATTATTGCGACGTTCGTCACCATTGTGGATTACTTGATTCAGGCGATCAGTCTTGATCTGTATAACGCCCTGGGTGCGTTTATCCAGTTAATTGTTGCGAACTGCGTAATCCTTGGTCGTGCGGAATCCTACGCTTCCCGTCAGAAATTGGGTGCAACTGTGGTGAACAGTTTTGGTTCCGGTATCGGCTTTACCCTGGCTCTGCTGAGCATGGGGGCAGTACGTGAAATTCTTGGTGCTGGAGCACTGTTTGGCGTAAGCATTATGCCTGCTGGCTTTGAGCCTTGGGTTGTAATGGTTTTGCCCCCAGGTGGATTCTTCGTTCTGGGTTGCTGGCTGATTCTGTTTGCCTGGGATAAGAAGCGCAAGCAAGAAAAGATTGGAGCCGCCAGCGGTGGTTGCAGTGTAGGAGGGCATGCCTGATGAACGACAGTCTCTTTACAATCTTCATGAATGCGGCAGTGGTCAGTAACTTTGTACTGGCCATGTTCCTCGGTATCTGCCCGTTTTTGGGGGTATCCAATAAGGTGGATACATCCCTGAATATGGGTATGGCGACGACTTTTGTTATGCTGGTGAGCTCGGCTGCGGCTTATGCCATTAACCTGATTCTGGGTGAGTTGGGCATCGAGTTCCTTCGCTTGATCTGCTACATCGCAGTGATTGCATCCTCTGTGCAGTTAGTAGAAATGGTGGTGAAGAAATTCAGCCCGGCCTTGTTCCAGGCTTTGGGTATATTCCTGCCGCTGATTACTACGAACTGTGCGATTCTTGGCCTGACTCTGTTCCAGACTTCCCGTGAGTATAACTTTGTCCAGAGTCTGGTATTTGCTCTGGGTGCCGGTGCCGGCTTCACTCTGGCATTGCTGTTAATGGCAGGTATTCGTGAGAAGCTGGAACTGGCCAAAACGCCTGACATTGCACAGGGGGCGGCTATGACTCTCATGATTGGCGGCGTACTGTCTCTTGCGTTTATGGGCTTTGCTGGTTTGGCATAGTCAGAGGAATCTCTATGATTGAGACATACCTTGTCGTTGTTGCCGTGATCTTTCTGGCTTCGGCCGGGTGGATCACCGTTCAGCACCTTTATCGCAGGTTTGCACAGATCAACCCCCAGTGCGGCCCATTTCGGGACGATGGCGGGAATAGCATGTGTAAGTGTTGTGAGTCCAAGCAGTACTGTGTCACGAAGATGACCTAATAAAAAAGCCAGCTCTAAGCTGGTTTTTTTATTGTCGAGTTCCTCAAATACTCAGAAATCATTTCCCGGTATTGACTCTGTCTAAACAACTCTTTAACAGAGGTAGTAGTGACTATTGCCATGGTTATAATTCTTAAGCGAATACACTCTGTCACCCCTTCCGTTTTTACCGAAAATGTTCATACCTGAAATATTTGGTATTACGGGTTAGGGGTGCATTGCACGATTTAGCATTTGTTTTCGCACCAAAAGAAAGCCCTTTTTAGTGGTCTTCTTTATGTGTGGTGTTTAGAAAAATTATCTGACAATATGAAAACCGCCGTTATCAATAAAAATAAAAAGGTGGCTTTCCATGGCTTATCCCAAAAGGACGAGGCGTAGTTTTGTAAAAGGGTTAACCGTTGCCCTCACCACACTGACACTTGGTATTGGTTCCGCTGTTCAGGCCAAAGATAATCGTGACTATATTCTGGCAACAGCTTCTACCGGTGGAACTTACTATCCCGTAGGTGTTGCGCTGGCAACTCTCAGCAAAATTAAGCTTCAGCCCAAACATAAAGTATCAGTGTCGGCTATCAGTTCCGCTGGCTCTGGCGAAAATGTGAAACTCCTCCGTGAGAATGAAGCGCAGTTCGCCATTCTTCAGGGGCTTTATGGTGCCTGGGCCTGGGGTGGTGAAGGCCGGTTAGCCAGTCAGGGTAAGCAGGATAAGCTCCGTTCTGTCACCATGCTTTGGCAAAATGTTGAGCACTTTGTGATTGAAAGTGATCTTGTGGAAACCGGGACTGTGGCAGACCTTGCCAAGCTCGATGGTAGAAAGTTCTCTATTGGTAAGCGTAACTCCGGCACCGAAGGGTCTGGCCGTCATATCTTGGGCGGTTTGGGTATCAATCCTGAGAAGTTTGATCTGGCTTATCTTGGATATGGCCCCAGTGCGGATGCATTACAAAACGGTTCCATTGAAGGGATGAATATTCCGGCCGGTGCGCCAGTAAGTGCGATTACCCGTGCTTATGCATCTCTGGGTAAAAAAATGACTGTGCTGGACTTCACTCCAGAGCAGTTGACTAAAGCTAATAACGGCTACAAGCTGTGGACACCCTATACTATTCCTGCCAACACCTATCCTGGCCAGGATAAACCTATCAACACCATTGCTCAGCCAAACTTTCTGGCGGTACGCGATGATCTGCCGGAAGAAGATGTTTATCTGTTGGTGAAGAGTGTTTATGAAAACCTGCCGTTTCTGAATGGTATTCACAAAGCCACTAAAGCTATGGCGTTAGAGAAGGCGATAGCTGGTTTGCCTGTACCTCTGCATGCTGGAGCTGCGAAATACTTTGCAGAACAGGGAATTATCATTCCTGGTCACCTGCAGCCTCGTTGATACATGTATTCATGTTGGGTTACGACGCTGCGCGTCTAACCCAACCTGCTTCTTGCCGCGATACGATTAAATAATAAATCTCAGAAGGCCGGGGACGGTGTATGTCTGGTCACACGCCAAATGTTCAGCAGGCAGAATTACAAAAACAGCTTGCAGCCTTTGAACAAACTCAAAGAGAAGAATCTTCACTGGCCGGACGTTTTATCTATTGGTTCGGTATCGCTTTCGCTCTACTGCATATCTGGTTTAACACACTGGGAACAATGTCAGAGCTTTGGGTGTCTGCCATCCACTTTGGTGGCTTTGCTCTCATCTGTGCGTTAATGGTTCCCGCCGTTTCTAATAAAGCTGAAAATAAATGGTTACTCAGTACCGACTTCTTGCTGGGTGGCCTTGCTTTATCCTCTGCAGCCTACCTTATCTTCTTTGAAACAGCCCTGTTTGATCGGGGGCAGACATTCATTACCAGCGACTGGATTTTCTCTTTTATTGCTATCGCCATTGTTCTGGAGCTGACTCGCCGAACAGCCGGTTGGTTTATCCCAGCCATGATTCTAGTGGCACTCACTTACGTGTTCTGGTGGGGCAAGCATATTGGTGGAGTGTTTCAGTTTCCCGGTTTGAGTCTGGAAACAGTGATGTTTCGCAGCTACTTCAGCACAGAGGGAATGTTCGGGCCGATTGCCCGGATCAGCTGGAGTTATGTGTTCATGTTTATACTGTTCGGCGCTTTTCTTGTTAAGTCCGGCGCGGGGGATTTTATTATTGATCTTTCCCGGGCTGTGGCAGGGCGGTTTGTTGGTGGGCCAGGTTTTGTCGCGGTATTTGGTTCCGGGTTGATGGGTTCTGTTTCTGGCTCATCGGTTGCTAACACTGTGTCCACTGGTGTGATTACTATCCCTTTGATGCGCAGAGCAGGGTTTCCGGCGAAGTTTTCAGCGGGAGTGGAAGCAGCAGCGTCTACTGGCGGGCAGCTTATGCCTCCGGTCATGGGAGCGGGCGCATTTATTATGGCGACTTTTACCCAGATCTCTTATGTAGAAATTATTACCTGGGCAGCTTTGCCTGCATTGTTGTATTTCCTCTCTGTTGCGTTTTTTGTGCGTATTGAAGCTCAGCGAAGTCATGCTCACGTGGTGGAAACAGATACAGAGCCCGCTCTTTCCGTTTTGAAGAAAGGTTGGCATTACCTTTTGCCCCTGGGTTTTCTGGTCGCTTTGCTAGTGACAGGTTTCACACCTACCTATGCGGCAGGTTTTTCTATTCTCGCTGTTATCGCAGCCTCCTGGTTTGGCAAACATAAAATGGGCATTCGAGAAGTCTTGGATGCTCTGGCAGATGGTTCCCGAAATATGGCCAAAACTGCCATGCTGCTAATTGGTGTGGGGCTGGTGATTAATGTGATTTCGTCGTCTGGTGTTGGTAATACCTTTTCTCTAATGGTGAGTGACTGGGCGAATGGCAGCTTGTTGATAACTATTGTGTTGGTGGCTCTGGCTTCATTGGTTTTGGGGATGGGGCTGCCTGTTACAGCGGCCTATATAGTTTTGGCTACCCTCTCAGCTCCGGCTATTTATCAGCTTATAGCGCAGACCGCGTTGATCGATATGATGGTTGATGGAACCTTGCCGGAGCAGGCGAAAGCATTTTTCCTGTTAGCTGACCCGGAAAAAGCTATGCAGTTGTCGTCTGGTTTAAACCGCCCTGATGCAATTGCTCTTCTTGAGCTGGTACCTGGTGATTTCAAGGCCACATTATTGGAGCAGGCTTTGGCTCCGGAAACGCTGACGATGATGTTGTTGGCAGCCCATATGATTATTTTCTGGTTAAGCCAGGACAGTAACGTTACCCCGCCAGTTTGCTTAACAGCTTTTGCTGCAGCGGCCATTGCTAAAACTCCACCGATGATCACAGGTTTGTACTCCTGGAAGATTGCCAAAGGTTTGTACATCGTGCCTCTGTTGTTTGCATATACACCTCTAATTGGTGGAGATTGGCAGGAAGTGTTGCAAGTATTCTTCTTCTCGGTATTTGGCATTTATGCCACTGTCGCCCTTCTGGAAGGATATCTGGAAAGCAGGTTAAACGTGTTTTCTCGTCTGCTGTGTGGCTTTGCAGGGGTTGGAATGCTCTGGCCTCACGGTTATATAGCGGTATCTCTGGTAAGCCTCGGAATATTTATCGGGATATTTCTTTATAGCCGCAGAAAACATGACACTGTGGTTATGGAAGTATCAGTATCCTGAATTCAATTTGATACAGATAACGCCTCAATCAGCCGTAGGCGGTCGGCTGGATTGACTTGTTGTGGTTGCTAAATGTTAGCTACTTGTTGAATATGCATTGACCTTAATATTTACACTGATAGTTCTAAAGGTTTTCTACGTGCTAATTGTTTTCGAGAGTTGAATGTTTAATTATTTTTCACTCTTTCATTTGTGATTTTAGCTATAAACTTTTATTTCCTTTTATATAAGAAAAAGGACTGCCAAGCTTTAATAAAATAACAGGGATAAATAAGTATATCACTTCAAGTAAGGCGCCTAAACCATCGCTTATATAAATAAAGCAAGTAATAGTGAATAAAGAATTGCCAATAAGTAGGTACAGAGCTGCTCTAAATGATTGAATAGAGAGCAACATCATTCCACTTATGAATAAGACTATTGCCCATGCTTCAATCCCCCAAAGTGGAATGCCTGCCTTAAGATATACAGAAATATCTTGAGGGTATAAGAAACCATATATCCCATATCCAAGCGAACCAATTAAGCTAAAAAATAAAAGTAAGGAGCTTACAATCAGTTTTTTTTTGTTCATTTCAGTTTGTAACCCCATCACTTTATTTCAGCATTATGGTGAAAAGATAAAAATACCAGCAAGTTTAAAATATGACTTTTGTCATTGCTAGAAAAACAACATAACAGTGTTAGACCAACAAACATTATTACTGCTGGTCGTGAGCTGAAAATTTATCTTCTGACCCCCAGTAGTTCCTGATGCAAACCTCAGGTGTGATTTCTGGCAGGTCGTTGCGCATTCGCCCTGGAATTGGCGGCATTATTGCCAGGCTCTGCAAAGTGGTTATACGACAGACGATATTGTCTACGGGCGATATGGAAAACCGCATTAAGGAACAACAGTGGCTTTTCTCCGATAGAACAAGCTGCCAGAAAGGGTGGGCGAACCCGTTCCGCTTACTGCTATCTGGAATGGCTTATGTCTTGTTGGAGTCTTTAAGGAGCGGCTACCTCAGACGCGCTGTGCCCAGATGACAACACTGCGCACACAACTTTTGAAAATTGGTGCCGTTGTTCTGCGTAACACCCGACGGATCAGGGAAAGAATGTTCTTCTGTTTATGGATTCCCTCACCCGTTATGCCCAAGCTCCGCGGGAAATTGCTCTAGCCATTGGCGAACCTCCTGCCACTAAAGGTTATCCACCCTCTGTATTCAGCCTGATCCCTCAGCAGGATCCTATCGCCGATGCTTCCCGGGCGATTCTTGATGGTCATATTGCTCTGTCACGAAATCTGGCGGTATCCGACCACTATCCGGCAATAGATATTGAAGCCTCCATCAGTCGGGTTATGCCCCAGATTACAACGCCAGTTCACCAGCAACAGGCAACAAATTCCGCAAACCCTGGTCTCAGCTCCGACAGAATAAAGATTTGCTCACCCTTGGCGCTTACCGCAAAGGCAGTAACCCAACTCTGGATGAAGCCATCCAGAACCAGCCTGCAATGGAAGCGCTTCCGCTGCAACCATAACCTCCCCCAAGGGGCTGTCAGCAATGGATTAATGCTCAACAGCACCCAGCAATTCCACGAGCAGGTTGCTATTCAGCACTCCCAGCAGCGTCGCAAAAACCAGCAACTCCGGGATAATAACCTTGAAGTGAGAAAAACCGAGCTGTTGATTGAACGTTATCAACAGGAAGAACTGCTCGCAGAAGGCCGGCGCGAACAGCGCAGGCAGGATGAAATGGCTGGCATCATGCTGCGTCGTCTGCAGGGATAAACAGTAATATCAGTTTGTGCAGCAGCCAGATAACCGGAACAGCCAACATTAGCCAGACCACACAAGCTCCACCCACAGCCAGACCATAAGTTTCCATAAAAACCAGTGGGTGCTGCCAGATCATCGAGCCAATCGTGGACGGATCGATGGAAACTGGCGTTAACCCCAGAAACGACTCCCCCAGTCGAATCAGCGGCACAAACAGCAGAAACTGCAGTGGATAACCGGCGTAGTTGGCAACCTGAATAGCGACCTGATTCAGCTCCATTCTTGCGGCAATCACAGCGCACAGCACCATAGTCACCCCAAAAACAGGGAAAGTGGCAATAACAAAACCTATCGCCAGAGTCATAGCCAAAGACTGGCGACTCAGTCCCTGTTTCATTAAAGCCTGAAGAGGTTCTACAACCCGTTTGGAAATCAGTGTTTTCAAGCGTGTCCGTACTCTGTTTATTGTCTAGCGAGAGCGAACAAAACGTTCCCACTCCTGCAACATATTGAGAAAATCATCCAACCCGCAGCTGGAGCGAGCCTCATCATCGTAAAAACCCAGACCTTCACACTGGTCTGCATCAATATCATCGGCCTCAAAATCAATCTGTGCATTACAGATTTCAGCCTCAGATCGAGTCAGGCGCAGATTATACTCCTGCCCATCCCGCAAATATTCCCAACGTTCACAATTTTGTAATTGGCTGATGGCTGAGTAGAGATCAGGCAATACAGCTTTACGACTTCCCACTTCCTCCAACAACCAGGCCGCGATTGCCTCATGGCCCATAGAAAAACTGGCGGCAAGTTCGCCTGTCACATCTCTTCTGAATTCAAATTCCAAAAACTTACGCCCTTCTAATGGAATAAAAGACCAACTACTGTGCGGTATTCGCGCCAATGAACACGAGTTTCCGCCTGATATACTCGCATACGAAAAACATAATAACCCCAAGGATCATCCCTATGCAGGAGTATCTGGCGCCAACGTCTTTCTTTGATTACGAACACCCGGCCGTACAGGCATGGGCTCACGGTGCAATTGGTCAGGAACGGGATCCCGTTCAACAGGCGATCAGATTATACAAGGCCACTCGGGACGGTATCCGCTATAACCCTTACGTTTTCCGCCCCGACCCGGCGACCCTGAGTGCCAGCTACTGTCTGGAAGCGGGGGAATCTTACTGTATCCCTAAAGCGGTATTACTCGGCGCAGCCTGCCGCTCTATCGGCATCCCTGCCAGATTAGGGTTGGCCGATGTAAAAAACCATATTTCCAGCCAACAGTTGATTGACCATCTGCGTAACGATGTTTTTGTTATGCACGGTTTTATTGAGTTGTATCTTGATGGCACATGGGTGAAAGCCACACCAGCATTTAATGCTGACCTTTGCGAAAAAATGGGCGTGGCACCGCTGGAATTTAATGGTCGTGAGGATTCTATTTTCCACGAATATGGCACCGATGGTTCACGCCATATGGAGTATCTGGCTGATCACGGCACCTTTGCGGATGTGCCCATGGACTTTATTGTGTCTTCTGTTGCCAAAGCTTATCCCCATCTGGTGAATGCCTATCTCGAAAAAATGAAGGGACACTCTCTGGAAGAAGATATTGCCTGACTGGAAGAAGATATTGCCTGAATAGTCACACCATCAATGTCCTGTCACTCTCGAAAAATCTCTTTTCGTGAGTGACAGGATCAACAAATTCCAGTTTGTGTGCCAACAGCTGTAGTGGTTTCTCAAAATTATCTGGAGATTTTGGCTGAAGCTCAGGATAAAGACGATCATTCATCAACGGATAACCGAGATTACTCATATGAAGTCGAAGCTGATGAGTTTTTCCCGTTAAAGGGGAGAGTTCAAACAATGCTTTGTCGCTGCTAACTGTCAGGCATCGAATCACTGAATGAGCGTTTTTCTCACCGGCTTCAGTTGTCATTCTGAACCAGGGATCACCCTCCACTATACGGTTTTCTATATTCCACTCCTGACCGACATAAGGCTTATTGTCTGCCAGGATTCGCCCTATAGCTTTGTAGGTTTTATGAATCAGTTTGTCGCCTGAAAACAGCTTGTGATAGCGATGACGAGTTTTTGGATTGACCGAAAACAAAACAATACCGGCTGTTTCCCGGTCAATACGATGCATAGGCGCAAGAGCCTCAATACCTGTGTACTTGCGCAGCCGGTTCAACAGGCATTCCTGCACATAAATACCCGCAGGTGTAACAGGAAGAAAGTGAGGCTTGCAGGCTACGAGTATCTCATCATTCTGAAAGATAATGGTCTCTTGAAATGGAATCTCAGGCTCCTGCTCCACTTCCCGATAATAGAACACACGCTTGTATGGTGCGTAGGCGTCAGTTTCAGTTACCGGAGTTTTATCATCCCAGTGAATCTTTCCCTCCGCGATACGTTGCCGCCAAATGCTCTCGTCTACTTTAGAGAACTGAGATATCAGAAACTCAAGAACGGTAGCGCAGTCCGTTCTTTCCGGTGGCATGGTGACTTTACAAGGGTGGAGAGATATTCCCATTCAAGCTCTCAGTACAATTTTCAGGTGAGGTGTGATTATACTGGGACAAAAATAAAAACCATCAGGTACAAACCATGAAGCTGTCCCCCTTAAGGCTCCCCCCCTTAAAGCTCCCCTTAAAGTTCTGCCGAATACTGCCAGCAGTGTGTGCAGCCATGCTGTTATCTTTACCCGTGAAATCTTTAGCGCTGAATTCTGTTCACTGGGCTCCCCCGAAAACTCCAGAGATGGTTGGCAAACTGTCACCAAATACAGTTCTATCTGGTATCACAACCATCGACACAACAGATTGCGTGGGCCCGGAAGATGTAGACAAAGACAGTCAAGGACGTATTTATGGTGGGTGTGATGACGGAAGAATTATCCGCTTTTTGAAAGATGGTACCAGAGAAGTTTTTGCCAATACCGGTGGCCGCCCACTAGGATTGCATTTTGACGCCCAAGATAATCTGATTGTTGCTGATTCCTGGAAAGGGTTGTTATCCATTAACCCAGGGGGGCAAATCAAAGTCCTGACAACAGAAGCTGAAGGCATTCCTTTTGCATTTACTGATGATCTGGATATTGCTTCTAACGGTACTATTTATTTTTCCGATGCCAGCAGCAAATACAACCAACCCGATTATATCCTCGATCTGCTCGAAGGCCGTCCTTATGGGCGCCTTCTGTCTTACTCTCCTACAACCGGTGACACTAAAGTACTGCTGAAGGATCTCTACTTCGCCAACGGGATAGCACTGTCGCAAAACGAAGACTTTGTTCTGGTTAATGAAACCTATCGCTATCAAGTAACCCGTTACTGGTTGAAAGATGGTCCGAATGGCGAAAAAGCCGGAACCTCAGATATTTTCATCGATAATCTTCCTGGTTTGCCTGATGGCATTTCTTCCAGCCGCGATGGAACCTTCTGGGTAGCAATGGCAACACCGAGAAAGAAGGTCGTCGACTGGGGTCACAAGTATCCATGGTTTAAAAACCTGGTTGCCAGCCTGCCTCGATTTATGTGGCCCGGACCCACTCACTATGGACTTGTGGTCGCGCTGAATGAACAGGGAAAGGTTACAGGCAGCCTGCACGACCCAAGTGGAGATACGGTGTCCGTGATTACATCCGTGCAACAGGTTGGAGATGAACTGCTGTTAGGCACCCTGACCAATCGTTTTATTGGCCGGATGCCCGTACCAACATTTACAAATTAACGTCCACAGATGCAGCAACTGTCTTGGCCCGTGAAACAGCGTCTTCTGTTGTTTCACCGGTAGCCAAAGCTACCCCTAAACGACGTCGGCCATTGATAGCAGGTTTAGCAAACAGTCTCAAGCTTGTGCCCGAAGCAACAAGTGCTGCATCCAGTTCATCAAAACCTATATTTTCACTATTCCCTTCAGGAAGAATAACTGCGGAAGCAGTAGGCCCATACTGGCGAATACCGGCAACAGGCAATCCCAGAAAAGCACGCACATGCAGCGCGAACTCAGAAAGGTCCTGCGAGGCAAGAGTGACCATTCCCGTGTCGTGCGGCCGCGGGGAAACTTCTGAAAACCAGACCTTATCACCCCTTACAAACAACTCTACGCCGTACAACCCAAATCCTTGCAGATTTTCCACAACAGTGCGGGCAACACGCTGTGCCTCTGCCAGAGCTGCATCCGTCATAATCTGGGGCTGCCAGGATTCCCGATAATCACCTTCTTCCTGCCGATGTCCGATGGGGGCACAGAAATGGATACCATCAATAGCATTAATAGTGAGTAAGGTGATTTCATAATCAAAGTCGATAAAACCTTCAACTATCACCCGACCACGGCCAGTACGGCCACCTTCCTGAGCATACTGCCAGGAATTATCGATATCAGCTTCCGTGCGAACAACGCTCTGCCCCTTGCCGGAAGAACTCATAACAGGTTTTACAACACAGGGCATACCAACAGCGGCAACAGCTTCTTTATATTCCTGTTCGTTGTCGGCAAAACAATAAGGGGAGGTTGGCAATCCAAGCTCCTCGGACGCAAGGCGGCGAATACCTTCTCGGTCCATAGTCAGCTGAGCGGCTCGTGCAGTAGGAACAACATGAAAACCTTCGGATTCCAGTTCCACCAGTTCACTGGTCGCAAGGGCTTCAATTTCAGGAATGATGTAATCCGGCTTTTCCTGCTCAATCACAGTTCTTAAGGCTGTTCCGTCGAGCATATCCACCACATGAGACCGGTGAGCAATATGCATAGCTGGCGCGTTGGCATAACGATCAACAGCAATCACCTCAACACCTAAGCGCTGCAGCTCGATAGCCACTTCTTTACCCAATTCTCCTGAACCCAGAAGCATGGCACGTGTGGCATTCTTGCTTAATGCAGTACCCAGCATATCTCTCCCCCCCACCTCATTAACAGTTTGTTGATCAGAACATGGTTATTTTGGATTGTTGGTTATGTTCTGAGAGCGGTTAAGCATATACACTTTTGTCCAAATCATCATAAACAGTAGCTGCAACAATAAAAACAGGAGTCAAAGGTGCTGATAACTAATATCGAAGTGGTACCTGGTAAAAGAATTGCTCAACACCTTGGAATGGTGCAGGGCAACACAGTACGTGCCAAACATGCAGGAAAAGACATTCTCGCAGGTTTGAAAAATATCGTTGGTGGCGAACTTAAAGGCTACACCGAGTTGCTCACCGAAGCCCGGGAAGAAGCTACCGAACGTATGGTAAAACAAGCGGAATCTATCGGCGCCAATGCCGTTATCAATGTGCGGTTTTCAACGTCATCCATTACTGCCGGAGCGGCTGAACTTTTTGCTTATGGAACAGCCGTGATTCTGGAGTAAGCCATGTATGATCTGATTATTTTTCTTACCCTGCTAACTCTGGGGTATGTATTTGGACGCATTGCCGAAAAGCGACATTTTAAGTCTATCATCAAGAGGGAAGAGCAGCTCCGGGATATTCTCACATTCAGCGAACGCCTGCCTGCACCAGGATTTTCTTCGGCACGCAGCGAACTGGTTAGCGGTAATGTGGTTATTTCTATCGATTACTTCAAGCGTATCGCAGCAGGATTACGCAGCCTGATTGGTGGCCGTGTAACAGCCTATGAGACCTTAATTGAACGCGCTCGCCGGGAGGCGATTCTTCGCATGAAGGAAGATGCCCGACGAATGGGTGCCAGCCAGATTATCAACGTAAAGCTGGAAACCGCGTCTATCACCAAAGGTTCCAAAGACCAGACAGGGTGTGTTGAAGTTTATGCCTACGGCACAGCTCTGATTCAGGCGCCCTGAGTATGAGTTACAGTAACCCGAAAATCCCGGAGGGCATCAATGTTACCGATGAACACCCTCTGAAGGATTTTTTCTATATGTTGCTCGGCATAGGTCTAACGGTGATCGCCATTATTATGGTACTGGCGATCACTGCGGAATACCTTGTGCGGTTTATTCCCTTCAGCGTTGAGCAAAAACTTGCCAACCACTTTCAGGCAGAACTCTTCGAGGCTTCAACAGAAACCAGCAAGCATCAGCAGTACCTGCAAGAAATGACTGATCGATTATCTGTAGCCCAACAACTGCCAAAAGACATGACAATCACTGTGCACTACATAGATGGTGATGAGGTCAATGCGTTCGCAACACTGGGTGGTCACGTTTTTATCTACAGAGGTTTGCTGGAAAAAATAAAGAGCGAGAATGCTTTATCAATGGTACTTGCCCATGAAATCGCCCATATCAAACATCGGGATCCTATTATTGCTATGGGAAGAGGAGTTACCGTAAGCCTTGCCATGCTCAGCCTGGTTGGTGCGGGAGACAGTACAGTTGCTCAACAGGTTGTCGGGCAAATCAGTTTACTGACAACTCTTGGCTTTAACCGGGATATGGAACAAGAAGCTGATAAAGAAGCTCTGTTTACTCTGAAAAATCATTACGGCCACACCAAAGCAGCAGAAGACATTTTCAGTATGTTTATTGCTGAACAGAATGGATTGGAAATACCTGAATTTTTAAGCACACATCCGCAGAGTGAAGACCGTATTACTGCTGTTAAGGGCTTCCAAAAACAGTATCGCCATCAAATAAACGACAAGATAACGCCACTTCCTGAGTGGTTGGTTAAGCCCTGAGTTTCGGGGCTAATGCCAACTCATACTCCAAAAGGGTGTCCAGGACATCTACCCGGCGCCGGCATTCATCAATATCCCGTCCCCATACAACCTCCCGTTTTCTTTGAGCAAATAAGCAACACCTTGTCCACAGCGTCGCATACGGGTTTCTATACGTCCGGCCAGCCTGAAGTTATCCATGTTGTTTTCAAAAATAGGGATCGACAATATTTGAGTGGATTCGACTGACGCTTTAAAAACGGTAGTTAATCCCCAGCCTTCCAGCAAAAGAATATCATCCTGCCAAATGCGCGAGATCAAAGAAGCTGATCGGTTATGCAATGCTGAGCTGTCAGACGAACTGAGCAGCTGGCACTCATGGCGGGTGACAATAAGACACGTGTCTCACTTTTAAGGCATTTCTTCCCCGCAAGAATACAAGGTGCACGTGAGTCCAAAGGCATATTATGGTGCTGTGCAAGCTCTGCTGAATTAATATAACAAGCTTCATCCCAGAATTATAAATAGCTACAGGAACGACCATGCTCAACCAATTCCTGAACCGTCTTGCTAAAGAACCTCAATCCGTTGAATTCACTGACGCTATGTCAGTCATCGATCAGCATTATGATTTTACTCCTACTGATTTCAGTAACGGAGATATCAAAAATGCACCCGGCCAAAACTCGGGGTCCTGCAAGATTTTTGCTTTCTCGCAAATGAACAACCTTTCTAAAGATCAGACTCTGGCCTGTTTTGGTCACTATTACCGGGAGCATGTTTTAGAAAACCCGGAAGGCGATGATCACCAGAATATCCGGCAATTTATGCGGCATGGCTGGGCGGGTATCTTTATTGATGGTGAGCCATTAAAGGAAAAATAAAATCCAGAATCCCAGGGGGCGTTCTCAATTAAGCATACGAATCAGCGGCGCTGAAAGCCGCTGACTGGGAGAAAAGGCATTACCTGTACAGCGGCAAAGGTCAGGACAAACTCAGCACTCTGTCTTTAACAGGAACGACCAGCCCGCCTATTACTGATTAGCCTTGAGCTGATAACGCAGACGCTCTACCTCAACTTTCAGCTCTTCCACTTCCTGCTCAAGCTCGCGTATACGCTCCCTGTCGCTTTGCGCTGCTTTAATGGCAGGAGGCACATCAACTTCACCAGAAAAAAGATGAGCAAACCGGGATTCTCTTCGGCCAGGTTCTCTGGGCAGCTGCACGACTAACTCTTTGGAAACCATCTCCTGCAACGCAGACTCAACATCGGAAACATCCCCGAATGTGGCCATGCGTCCGGAGCGGCTGCGGAACTCTCCCGGAGTTTGGGCGCCACGCAGTAGCATCAGGCAGACAATGGCTCTTTCCTGCTCAGATAGTTGAAGATGACTGAAGGCGGTATTGCAAAAACGATGTTTGTAACGGCAGGTTCTGGAGCCACTCTCTTCACTGACCAAACGCTGATCTATCAGGTTATTCAGCGCCTGAGTCACTTCTGCACTGGTAAGAGATAATACAGGATCACGGCTGCTTTTCTGATTGCAGGCATTCACCAGCGCATTCAGGGTCAGAGGATACTGATCAGGGGTGGTGCTTTCTTTCTCCAGTAAACAACCAACAACGCGAGCTTCGTTCAGTGTCAGGTGAACATCCATCCGTTTTGCTCCCTTGAAAAACACAGTCAGAATGAAAGTCTTTATACGCCAATATCGCGGCGTATTCACTGAAAGTTTTCAGGCATATCCAAGAGAAACAGATTCACCGTAACGTCCATCGGAACCATCTTCCCAATAGCCTGCATGACTCTGCCCGCGGCCAAGTCTATCAAGCATGGTTGTGATAATTTCCTGCTGCATATTTAACAACTGGCCAGAAAGGTTGTTAGCTGTCTGGCATTCCCGGCCAAGGCGAGAAAACTCCAGCCACAAATCCAGCTTTTCTGTAGACGCATGAGTCGTTAAAAACGTCTGCATGCCCTGCGGGGAACTCTGAAACCCAAGAGCCGCTAAAGGGTCTCTCTTTCTGCAACACTGTATTGCAATGCAGACGACGGTTCTGATGTTTCATCGTTCAAAAGCGGAAGTGTATCCATATTCCGCTTTCGCAGGCACTCAGCCTGTTTCTGAAGCAGTGTTTTCATACACTGCATTTTTTCTATATCGGAAGAAGGAGCGGTAAAGATACGTGCAGGCATTGAAGGTTTGTCTACTTCGGTTCCAGTGATGCCTCAAAGTCGAGCATCTTCTGTGCCAGCTTCTCATAATCGATTTTCAATTCACCGCGCACAATCGCTTGACGAACTTCTTCAACCTTGTCCATATCCACATCCGGCGCAGACTTTGCCAGAGCTTCAGCTTCCTGCAGAAGAGCGGCGTCGGCACTGATAGAAACAGAATCCTGACTGGCCTCTTCTGTTTTTATACTATTTTTCCGGTTATCCGCACGTCGTGACTTTTCCACAGAAAAATCTGCGACCGAGGCGGAAATACGAGTTGTAGTCATGCTGAAATTCCGGACTCTCTGTTGACTTCAGGAGTCGTCATAAAACACTGAAAATTAAACTCAGATCCTGTTACAGCCCAACAGTCACTACACTGTTTTGTTGAACCTGACCATAAAGTACCTTGCCGCTGGAATTATTGCGAACTCTCACACTATCTCCAATCGCGCCATCATCCATAACTGTGCCGGAAGCAGTAACGGACAAACCGCCAGTGCCGGAACGAATCTGCACTCTGTTACCTTTACGCACTGCAAAAGTTCGTTCAAAAAGAGTGTCATTCAAAACATCACCAGGTCTAACTCTCCGACGAAGGTTTTTTCCTTCGAGGTACCTAATATCTGTTATGTAGCCGCGCCGGAGTTTTGCCAGGTTTCGCATTTCCAGAGCCACATTCGAAGAAGCAATAACAGTTCCCGGTGCAGCTGTATTTTTTACCACCAGCACTGGAGCCTGTATCAAGATTTCACCATTCACATACAGAGACCAAGGGCGAAAGCCTTCACAGGACACCTTAACCCTTTGGCGCCCAGCATTAGAGACCCGACTGCCATCAACCGAAAGGGGGACGGTACAGGGAGCCAGCTTGCTGACACTGGCAGGCAAAGACACATCGACTTCCCATTGGCTATTGGGGATGCTGGCAGACAGACTTTTTGCCTGAACTTTTAACAGGTTAATAGTTACCCGTTCGATGTCCGATGCCGGGTTGGGTATTCCATTACCTTCAGCAAGAGCCAACATCGAAACAGTCAACATCACAATAAAGACTGAACACTTTCTGGTTACGGATTTCAATGAAACCTCGCTGAATAACATCAAATTTTCCGACAAACCTGTTCCGCTGGAACCTGTCAGCGGACATTTAATTCCGCGAGGTTAGAAAACAGTTTCCTCACGGGGAAAAGTGTAACAACGTTCTTCCCCTCCAAGTACGGATACAAATCGCATATCCATGCCCAATAACCAATAAACGACATATGGTGCATAGATTGCTCGATATAGATTGCCCATAGGTAGGTGTTCCTAAACCTGCCGATGGAAAATGCATGGCAATCAGTTTCGACAACCACCTGGGTCTTCACCAGCAAGCGAGAGAAACCCTGTCTCTGGGGAATGGCAGTTTAGACACTCCATCAACAAATCAGGCAAACGCACAACTGGTCGAGTGGGCACAAACCCAAAGTGATCTGCTGTTCTATCGGTCAGGATGGCACTGTTTTCGTACCTATTGCCGGTTAAGAGCCTTGGCCAGATCACTCTCTCCAACTTTGTAAATCCGGCCGGTTTGAATGCCCTCGGCACGAGCCTGTTCGCAGAAACAGCAGCCAGTGGCGTAGGGAATAGCCGAACAGATGATGGAACAGGCTCTGCAACAGGCTCTGCAACAGGCTCTGTAACAGCAGGGATTAACCATGGACTCCCTGAAAGGTTGATTCCCCCGTTTTTCCATCCTTGTCTAGGATTAATAAATAACCTTGGCAAGGATGCTTTACCCATTATGGATCCCCTGAAAAATCCAGGACCAGTCTCCCTCCCCCCTAATAACGGTGTAGATATTAAAGGCCCGGTAGAGGCTCACCACCCCACCTTGGGAAGGGTTAAACCGGTTGATGCACAGCCTCTCCTTGCAGGAAAAAACCTGGGGAAACACCTTTCCGGGAAAAGTGTCAAAGATTGGATTCTTACATTTTTTAAGCATCCGCTATCCACCCTGCATTTGGCCAGTGGACAACTCTCCAAGTTACGCAATAGCGATCCGGTGAAGTATCTGGGAGAGCTTAGTGATCTTGCAGCTATTCCCAAGGACCATCAGTTTCTTTTCAACGAGTGTTGTGAACTCAAGCAGGGGAAGCCCCAACAGGTTAGAAATCAGATTGAAGGCTGGCAGGCTTCTGCATTGCCTCACCTGATTAATATTCCTGGCAAAGGTTTAACCAAAACTCTCCAGGACACCCTGGCCTTAATCCAACAGTTTGAACAGAAGCCTGCCTATGAAGGCCGCAGGTCAGAACTCGGTGCAGCTTTCACTACATTATCCAGAAGAGTTCATAAAACTATTCACAACGCAAAACTGGGGGAACTTAATGCCCTCGAAGATCAACTCAAACAACTGGATCAGAAAATTGCCCGAACCTCTGGGGAGTCGCCATTCAAATCAAACTTTGATGGAATACAAGCCAAGCGTAATACCGAAGAGCTGGAAAACAGAAAGCCTCCCGAAGCACTCGAGCAGCAACCCATCGATGAATCCCAGTGGCCGGACGAACTCAATGAAATTAAAAACCGACTTACCAGTGATCCAGGTAACCCGGAATTATGGGAGAGTTTCACTGAGCTCAGAGAAGCTATTCAAGAAGAATACCCTGCAGAAACAGCTTATAAAATGACCGAGGAGTGTCTTCACTCATTGCACATTGCGATTCCTGATAGCACCCTGTTTATGAAACATTGGGTTGACCACCAATTGAAGTATTCTCCCAATAGTCAGGATGCATGGCACAACTACGACTCACTGGCTCCCAGTCTAACACCTGAAGAGCAAATTCATTATCTCTCTGATCTAATGGAAATGAATCCCGAAAACACCGGCGCTGGCGGTCGCCTTCTAGGCGTTTTACAGCAGGAAAAAGAAAGACTCAATGGTTATACCAGCCCGGAAGAGGAACAGGAGTACCGACAAATGATTGAAGCCCAGATTGAAAAGCTTCTTGCTACACCTAGCCTCACCTATCTCACATAGGTTTTTGAAGAGCCACGGGCGTAGCGGGTAAAAGTTACGCCCGGATACCACATGTTTTGCCCCGGCAGGCTGCGCCCTTTCAAGCTGGTTAAACGCCAGCCGCTTCTAGGATTGCTCGGCGTTTTCCACTGTTCAGAAAACTCAATTTTGAAGATGTTGCCCCGCTCATCCTTGATATAACTCACCCAGCCTTTATAAACCGGCCCCGCATCGCCAGTTCCCGGCCCAGGCAGTGTTCCCCGAAAATGATCATGATAAATAGCTACGACACCATCACGCGGTACAGAAAATCTGGCACGGGCAATATTGCGATGAAACCGCGTTTTCATTTCCTTTGGCTGGGAAGCCGTCACTGCCCCGGTTTCTCTACTCACCGTCAGAAATCCAACATTTTCCATGCTGCGGGTATGGTTTAAAGGTAGAGATTCCAACATAGCAATAGCAACAGCATCCATTTCTGGGGTCGCTACAACATCGAAGGGTGGTTCGCGTACGGCATCGGAAGAAGGCTCAGCAACCTGCCCTGCCGCAGTCGCAGGCAGGTTGAGGAGGCGATTCACTTCTTCCAGCTGGTAAATCTGGAATCCGAAAGTCACTACAAGACAGGAAGCAAGAACAAAGCTGAACAGTTTCATCAAGTACACTCCGATAACTCTATAAGTTATCGGCAGGTGCACCGAGTTTTGAGGGGATAGCCAGGGTGTGTTCACAGTTAAACATTGCAACTGTGAACACACCTAAGCGGAATCAGCCCTGAAGAGCCATTTCTAAACGGCCATTGGTGCGTGAGAAGCCAATCTTGGCAAGGTAAGTCGCGTGATCCTCAGAGCCTTCGGCAGAAACAATCTTGGAAACACCCTGTTCGGTAAAGAACTTGCTGTTTTCGCAGAACACAAACTGACCAGGTTTCAGGTCACGGTAAGGAGGTAGAACAAAGTCCAGATCCACTTCCATGGTGTTATCTTCGTTACGGTGGCAGATAAACACACCCGCCAGAGACAGATCACGGTGAATCATCAGCGCCGTGTATTCACGGTCATCACGCAGGCTGAACGGAGGGAAGAACTCTTTAATCTCAGACTTATGCAGATTAATAAACTCATTCAAGTACTGATCAGAAACAGAAGCTGGCAGTACACGGAAATGGCTCTTCTCGTTGTACATTTTCCAAAGGTAGAACATGTTCATGGCTACAAGGTAATAGTTCAGCAGAACCACCGGAAGAGCGCCGAGCAGCAAACCATAGGTACCAAAGCAAAAACTACCGAACATATTGAACCAGCGCAGGCGTACCAGAGAACTCATGCTCAGGCTGACAGCGGTGAGCAGTGTGGCGAAATAGCCGAGCATTTCAAGCCAGTCGATTTCTGACATGGTAGTTACCTCCGAAAAAAAGGTGCGGATTCTAATATATACTGCTTCTGATATCGCTGTTTATTTTTTGATCTAAGTTAATGCATATTTAAATTGCCCCATTTTTTTTCGATTCCTCTATTTGCAGTAAAAATATGCAGTAAGCAGTAGAACAGTTATGCAGTAAGAAGTAGAACAGTAAGGAAACATGTGTTGTCCGCTATACAGACCTAAATATTCCCATGGGTAACCTGAGCAATGCCATAGCCATTGTTCAAACAGCTGAGAATGCTCTGAAGAGAAGAGCCAGTCTAATTGGGTGGATGCTGAACCTGACCCTGACCCAAAAGTCCCTGCGCAGCAGTTATTCCTATAACGAGCGCAAAGCTATGCAAACGCAAATTAGGGGAATGATCAACGAGATGGGTGATCTTGCCCGGGAAACTCGCTTCGGCAATAAACGTCTATTTGATGGTTTCAATACTGCCGCAGAGCGACCGGTGTAGCGGCTCTTGAAACCCATATTGATTTCCCAGTGAATGTATCGTTCAGGTTGCAGGAATGGCGGACAGACGATTACGCAACTCTGACAACCCCCGCGATGCCAGCAACCGTCGGGCAGAAATCCTTATCGATATTAATGACGCATAGCTTCTGGCTATGCTCTCAACACTTCTTGCTCTTCATTTAGAAGAGCAACATTGTGAACATCCACCAGCTTCTCAAGTTGCCGCAAAAGCTGGTCAGGGTTGAGTCCACGAACCTGCATATAAATACTTGCATCGCCACTGTCTGACTCCGGCATACTCAGGCTACACAGTGTATAACCCCGGTGACGTACAACCCTCAGAACACGTTCCAATATCGCTGGCCGGTTGGCAGTGTGAATAAACAAACTGTGAAAACTGTTATTGCTATCGGATAATGTGTTCATTAGATACCCTCCAGCATTTGGTGGTTGGCGGCACCCGGTGGAACCAGTGGCCATACATTCCCTTCCGCGTTAATAGCCACATGCAGGAAATAAGGACCATCACTGGCAAGCATTTCCTCTAAAGCGTCTGTAACCTGCTCCCGTTGCCAGACTGTCTTTCCGGACACCCCGAATGCTTTGGCCAGGCCGATAAAGTCCGGGTTATCAGAAAGATTGGTTTCACTGTGGCGGCCATCAAAGAACAGGGTTTGCCACTGGCGAACCATGCCTAATCTTTCGTTATCCAGAAGAACAATTTTTACCGGAAGGTTCAGACGACGGAGTGTTGTCAGTTCCTGAATATTCATCATGATAGAGCCATCACCACTCACACAGACAACTGTATCGTCGGGGCGGGACAAGGCAGCACCAATGGCGGCTGGCAGGCCAAACCCCATAGTTCCCAGCCCACCGCTGCTCAGGTGATTCTCAGGACGTGAAAAACTCATATGCTGGGCAACCCACATCTGGTGTTGCCCAACATCACAGCTAACCACTGTATTGATCGGAAGCTTTTGGCTTAACTCATTCAACAAAGCTGGAGCATAAACTGTGCCCCCAGGGGCGTTATATTGCCAACGGTATTCATGGGCCATAGCCTGACAATGTTTCTGCCATACCTCACAATCTGAGAACACTGCGATGGCTGGAAGAATCCGGCAAAGATCGCCCTGCAGGGCAACATCCGGCTGCCGCCTTTTACCAAACTCCGCCCGGTCTATATCCAAGTGAATAACTTTTGCGTCTGGGGCGAACCCGTCCAGCCGACCAGTCACACGATCATCAAACCGTGCACCTACACATACCAGAAGATCACACTCCTGCACCGCGAGGTTGGCAGCCTGTGTGCCATGCATTCCCAGCATTCCCAAATAACCGGCAGTTTGGGGGGCAATTGAACCAAGACCTTTCAGGGTGACCACTGAAGGCATGCCAGTCAAAGCCTGAAACTGTCTCAACTGTTCAACAGCGCTGGCCATACCAACACCGCCACCGGCATAGAGCATTGGTTTTTTCGCATTGCTTATAAGAACTCTGGCTTGCTCAAGATCATCAGGTTCCGGCATAGGAAGACAACCTTCCTCCCTGACACTATGAAGAACCGTAGAGGGTATGGCCTGTAGAATATCTTTGGGCAAGTCGATAAGAACAGGTCCTGGCCGACCAGATTGGGCAATGCGAAAAGCCTGCTCAATCACTTCCGGAAGTTCATCAACTGACGACACCAGAAAACTGTGTTTGGTAACGGCAAGACTTAGCCCGAGCATATCCACTTCCTGAAACGCATCTGTACCCAGTACTGAAGTTGGAACCTGGCCGGTTAATGCAACAAGAGGAATAGAGTCCAACATGGCTTCGGCCAGCCCGGTCACCAGGTTTGTAGCCCCGGGCCCGGAGGTAGCAATACAAACCCCAGCTTTTCCGCTGGCTCTGGCAAAACCAACTGCAGACATGGCTGCTCCCTGCTCATGTCGACAAAGTATGTGCTCCATCGGACTTTCATAAAGAGCATCGTATAGCGGCATAATTGCGCCACCGGGGTAACCAAACACTGTGGAGACTCCGTGTTCAAGCAGTGCCTGAACAACATATTCTGCGCCACTTGTGCATCCATGTTGCTCGTGGCCGGATTCTGATTTTTCAGACTTTGGCTTTTCAGACTTTGGCTTTTCAGACTTTGGCTTTTCGGAATCGTCTGCTGCTGTTGTCATCGGTCTGCCCCTCTACTGGTTGCCGATCTTTTTCTTTCCGCCCAAAAGAAAACCCCCGGTCCTTTCGGAGCGGGGGTTTCTGGAATTCTGGTCTGTGTCTTTCTTCAGCCCATAATCAGCCCCCGCAGTGAGTTAATAATCACCACGATGACGAGAAGTAGGTTGTTGGAAGACATAAGGTTCATTTTTAAATCTTTGAGCTCAAAATATTCTGTTTAAGAAATAACACAGGGTGCGGGCACCCGCAAGGCAAATTACGCACTTCTCTTACGGGAGAACAATTCTGGCAGCCGCACTATCCATCCAGCAAGGATGACTAACAACCCCGGTATAAGCCAGCCAAGGCCGTTATCAAACAAGGGGATTGAATGCACAAAGGATTCTGCTCCCATTAAACCTGCCGCGTTTAAACCATCCAGACAGCTAAACCCAAAAACCACAGCTAATGCTACTTGCATACAGCGACTGGTGACGACTACCTTCTGCCTGAGGATTTCAGCAAAGATAATCATGATGGCCACAGGATAAATAGCCACCACCACAGGTATGGATACTTTCAGCAAAGTATTCAAACCAGCATTAGCAACAATCATGGAAAGAAACGATACCGACATCACCCAGAATCGGTAACCCACTTTGGGCCAGCGATGGTGAAAGTGATCACCAAAAGATGTTGTCACTCCTACAGCTGTGGTTAAGCAAGCCAGAGTAATGACAACGGAAAGAGCGATCTGCCCGGCATCACCCAATAAATGGGTTACCATTATCGATAAAATATGTCCGCCATTTCTGGCATCCGGCACAATCTCCCGACTGATTCCTCCGAGATAGAACAATCCCAGATAAACCAGCGACAACCCTATTCCGGCAATAAGAGAGGCCATAATGGTGTATTTAATAATGGCTCCGCGATCTGTCACACCAAACCGCCGAACCGAAGCGGCAATCACAATACCAAAAGCCAAAGCTCCCAAGGTATCCATGGTGAGATAACCCTGAACAGCACCTTCAAGCATGGCATGCTCAGCCCATGCTCCCTGCCCGGGACCAAGCACGATTTCCGGTTCAAGCATCATGGCAATACATATCGCCCCCAGAACCGTTGCAAGAACAGGGGTTAATATTTTGCCGACAATTGTTATCAACCGTCCTGGAAATACACACAGCCAAGCCACGACTGAAAAGAAAATAATGGAATAGAGTGCAAGATAGAGCGGCGACTCTCCGCCGAGCCACGGCAGGATGCCAACCTCATAAGCCACAACGGATGTTCGGGGAACAGCGAAAGCCGGCCCAATAATAATGTAAGCTGCCATCCAGAATGCTAAAGCCAGTACACCGGGAATATCCCGAGTCAGGTTTTCCGCACTGCCTGCCATGGCAATGGCGATAATAGCCAAAAGGGAGAGCCCAACATCTGTAGCCAGAAAACCTGTGAGTGAGAGCCAGAGGTTTTCACCGGAAAGCTGCCCTGCCCAGGGAGGGAAGATCAGATTTCCAGCCCCGAGAAAAAACGCAAAAACCATCAGTCCCAATCCGAGAATATCGTTTTTTCTCATAAACTCATGGCTCCTGTCGGATTTACTCGGCTTTTACTGAGGAATAACTATAGGCGTTAATTCTCTTCTGGCATGTTCTCCGGCTTTTTTAGAAGAATCACATCATTCCCTACAAACTCCAGCTCACAACCTGTTTGGTTCGCGAACCACTGGAATGTTTCCCGGCTGAAAAAACTGATATGGGTTTTATCTCGGATGTAGTGCCAGTTCTGAAACGCTTCCTGATTTTTCACCAGCTTAGTCATCAACCCCAAAAAGCCACCGGGTTTCACCATATCCAGCAACCTGGCCAGAACATCCCTGGGATTTCCCAGATGTTCAACAACTTCAGTACTGGTTACAAAGTCGTAAGTGCGATCCAGAACATCAGGATTATCTGCGTAGTACAGGTCGTACACATTCATGGAGTAACCGGCTTCCGCAAACATTTCTGCCAATACAGGACCTGGCCCACAACCAAAATCCAGCCCTGTTGCCGGTGGTGCCACCAGCTCAGTGATGGGTGAAAACATTCGGAACAGGAAGCGTTGATAACCTGGGTCACCATCTACATTTTCATGGAGGTCATAACAGGCTTTTTCATCGGTCGGTGAGAGATGCCAGGCTTTGGGAACAAATACCAGTTCGCATTCCTGACAACGCAGATACTCTCGGTATTTATCCTTCCAGAAAGAGACATTGTGGGTTCCGCCACATAGCGGGCAGACAAGATCTGTCATAACAGTTTTACAGGACATCATCAGATTGCGGCTCCCAGGCCAATGTTCACTGGGAACTCAGGTTAAGGGCTTCGATCACGAGAATGTATGACCGGAAGGTTAGGCGTACAATTCTGTTGATTGTAAAACATTTCCAGAAGCAGAAACGGCTCGCAATGCGAGCCGTTCTGAACACACAAAATATTGTTATTACAACTGAGGGCCTGCAGCTAAAAGAGCCTTACCGGCATCATTGTCTGTGTATTGCTCAAAGTTAACAACAAAGCGTCCTGCCAGATCCCGGGCACGAGCGTCCCAATCAGCTTCGGAGCTCCAAGTATTCCGCGGGTCGAGAATATCAGTATCTTCAACACCTGGAACACTGGCAGGAACAGCCAGATTGAAGTACGGCAGATTGATTGTGTCAGCCTTATCGATAGATCCATCCAGAATGGCATCAATAATGGCACGGGTCGCTTTAATGGAAATACGCTTGCCTGTTCCATTCCAACCGGTATTCACCAAGTAAGCCGTAGCACCGGAAGCCTGCATGCGCTTCACCAGAATTTCAGAGTACTGGGTTGGGTGAAGGCTCAGGAATGCTGCGCCAAAGGCTGCGGAGAATGTTGGAGTTGGCTCAGTAATGCCACGCTCAGTACCAGCCAGCTTTGAGGTGTAACCAGAAAGGAAATGGTACTGGGTTTGTTCAGGAGTCAGTTTGGACACCGGAGGCAAAACACCAAAAGCATCGGCTGCCAGGAAAATAACCCGGTTGGCATGACCAGCCTTGGACACCGGCTTCACGATATTTTCGATATGGTGAATCGGGTAAGAAACCCGAGTATTTTCAGTCAAGCTGTTATCGTCAAAATCTATGCTGTTATCGTCCCGGACAACCACGTTCTCCAGCAGCGCATCACGACGAATAGCATTGTAGATATCTGGCTCGGCCTCTTTGCTCAACTTGATGGTTTTGGCATAGCAGCCACCTTCAAAGTTGAACACACCATCATCATCCCAGCCATGCTCGTCATCACCAATCAGTTCACGCTTGGGATCAGTAGAGAGAGTGGTTTTACCCGTTCCGGAGAGACCAAAGAAAATTGCCACATCACCGTCTTTGCCAACGTTGGCAGAGCAGTGCATAGACGCCATGCCTTTGAGAGGGAGCAGATAGTTCATTACCGAGAACAAACCTTTCTTCATCTCACCGCCGTACCATGTACCACCAATCAGCTGTACTTTTTCGGTCAGGTTAAAGGCAACAAAGTTTTCTGAGTTCAGCCCCATTTCCTGCCACTGGGGATTTACGCATTTTGCCCCATTCATCACCACGAAATCTGGCTCAAAGCTCTCCAGCTCTTCTGCTGACGGACGGATAAACATGTTGGTAACAAAGTGCGCCTGCCACGCGACTTCTGTAATAAAACGGACGGCCAGACGAGAGTCTGGGTTTGCACCACAAAAAGCGTCGACAACAAACAGTCGCTTACCGGAAAGCTGATTTGTTACCAGCCCTTTGAGATGAGCCCAGTGCTCTTCAGAAAGAGGTTTGTTATCGTTTTTCCCTTGATCAGACCACCAGATAGTGTCTGCTGTAGTCTGGTCTTTAACGATATACTTATCTTTAGGAGAACGACCGGTAAAAATACCGGTATTGACTGCAACGGCACCAAGATCTGTCACCCTGCCCAGTTCATAACCCTCAAGCTCTGGCTTGGTTTCTTCCTCAAACAGCAGGCCATACGACGGATTGCGAACGACTTCTGTTGCATTAGTGATCCCGTGGGGTGACAGGTCAAGCATGGTCTTGGGTATACTCATTAAAGTTCTCCCGCTCTGGATGGTTTTATTGTCGGGCGAATCCGATACTGCAATCCTTTGCAGATCGTATATTTCTTAAGAAGCTACCTAAAAAACTGCGGTTCTCCAGAGAAACGCTTTTACGATAGCCCCTATCCTGAAAATGGTGGGCAACAGTTTGTACGTGTGTTTCTGTCTACCCGGGTGCGTTTTTACCCTATCAGGCCAAGAAAATCCAGATACGCCATACGTATTTACCCACTTACGCAGATGCCCTACACACGGAAACCACCACCCCTCGCTCGTTAAAACAAAGCCGAAACCTGAACGAAGGAGCCAGCAGTTGGTTGGCTCCACTGAAAAACAAGGCCGATCTCTCACTCACAGATTCGGGAGCCAGTAAAGGGACTCCGGAATCGGTGCTGACGGCCACGGAATGAAGCGTAACAGCATCACAGGTAATAAAGGGCACCCCGTGAACTCGGGCAAAACCATCGTAGGCCGGGTCGTGTTTTTTAATGGCAATGCTGGCCACAATGACATCTTTAACATCTATTGCCAGAGTATCCAGATACTGCATAACCCCCTGACCGATAACTTCCAGAGGCGTACCTCTTTCACTGCCGAGACCAACAACATAGCAAGACTGATTGATTACCTGACCCTGCTGCAGCGCAGAACCAATTGCACGACTGCGGACATCCATCGAATTATTCACTTTTGTTTGACGAACGCAGCCAAGGATAGTTGACGCTATAAAGGTTTGGAGTAACTGTCTTGACGGCGTATCGGGAATGGTATATTCCCCCAAGGAGAACTTACTGTCTGAGTAAACGAGCTTGGAAGTTCTGCTTCAAACGTCGTGGTATAGGGTGGTGATAGAATGAACGGAAAAGGTGCGAGGTTTTCTCTCGATATGGCGGTCGGCCGTTTCGGAACCTTAGGCAGCAGAGAGAAATCAAACGGTTGAGATGCACGGGCAGGTAGACGATTGATTGCTTGCAGGGAAGGGGAGGCTTCAACCAGCTCCCAACCTTTCCTCCCTTTTCTCGACAGCTTTAAATCCAGCCAGTCGGCTCTTGCTTCTGATCTATGACGTTCTGCTTCTGGTAGAGAGAGATTTTTATAAAATGCCCCCCAATAACCCGACCACATTCGGTAAGCCTGAAGTAAATGAATCTCTTTACTATCTTCTTGCTTGATAAAAACGTCTAGATCAAATACCAGCACCAATGCCTGCAAAAGCTGCTCTTCTTGAGCAAGATCGATTTTTTCATTGTTCAGAGGTGTTTGCTCCAGCGACTCCTCTATCGCTGCCAACAGTTTCCATGAGTGCCAGATGCCCTGAGTGTGGACATCAGCATTAGGCATACGTTTTGGGGAATCAATGCTGTCCCAAGGTATCGTATTCTGCCATTGCTCTGGCTCCCTTGTATTTGTTTTTTTTTCCTCTAGCTCCCTTGTTTGCGAGGTGAATTCTGCTTTTTTTCTTAAGGCAGGAACGAGAGGCTGTATAGCATTTCGTAATGAACAGGAACGCCAAGTCGGGTCATCCATCATAAGAGGCGCTCTCTGCTCAAATAACACACGACCAGCCAGTGAAGCAATATGCAGGGGTTGCGAGGGTTGCGAGTCATCTCTTGAAAGAGGAGGGAAAACTGTAACATTGTCAGCCCTTGTCAACCGCAAGGTCAAAAGCGCTCCATGGGGTTTCTCTTGATGCCCAGGGTCATTACGAACCTTGTAAATCTCATCTTGCAAAATTTTCAGGGGTTGATCTGTACGGTAATCAACAATAATAGGGTTTTGTGGCAGCTGACAAGTTGCCGATTTTTCTTCACCCCCATATGCAGGGGCCTTCACCACTGTTTTCAGCGAAGAAGGCACAGGCCCCCCTTTAAGCTGCGAGGGTGAGGATAGTAAAGTTCTGGGACGCGTCGTCCCACTCACGTCACCACTGCCTCCAACCTCAGAGTTCTGAGGTTGTTGTACGACTGATAATGAACTCTCAGCCTCAGCAAGTGTGCGCATATCGTTACCCCTGGCTCTCGCCTCTTCTCGAGCTGCTTTGTAAAACTCACTTAACCTCTGCTCTGTTGTTAAACTATCTCCTCTCACTGCCTTAACAATATTATCCAGTTCAGACTTGGCACTTTCCCCTATCTGGCCCAGCGCATATTTCGACATTTCAGGATGTTTCAGAGGTCTCGACAAGCTAAAAAGAGGAGCACCCTCGGAGTATTGATACTTGGGCTGAACAGGTTCTCCAGACCTGTGAGTTCCAGAAATATATCTACTAACCATCCCTCTAAGGTAAGACAAAAGTTCGTCTGGCGTTAAATAACCCTCCTCGGCCTCAGAAGTGAGATGACTAAGCTCTCCGTTATATAATTCTCTTGCCCATGCCTTTAATTTCTTTTCATCAGAGGTTTCAGACATAACCAACTCAGTTTCCTGGTCTTCTTTCTGGGTTAGGAGTCCAGCTATGGAAAGAAAATCAAGAGCAAGGCGAAGAAGCATATTTTTCTCCACTCTCCGTTGCCAGTACTGGATCGCCTCTTCAATCGTAACCTGAGCACGAAATCCATTAAAGCAGGCAGATTTATTAATCTTTTCAATCACGGTATTAAGCAACCTGTAACGGTTGCCTTCTTTATTGCCTATCATGCCACAGGCTTCTGTGAAGCTTATTTTCTGATAAAGAAGGTCAAGGGCACTGGCTGCCAGCTTCTGTAACATTGTTGCTGGCTGAGAATATCCGGCATACTTCTCTTTGTAGCCACCTACCATGCCTTTTCTTACCAAGCTATCAATACCTTCCGATCGATGAAAATATCGGTCAAAAACTTCATACTGGGTATGACCGTTACTGTCCGTTGGGTGCCGTCCGAACATCAGCAAGTGCGCTGGGAAGAGATCAAAGTATTTTAAAACCAGCTCGCCTGACTCTTCATATCGATCCAGGGCATAATTCGGATACTTGGCATCCAGAAAACCTTCAATGATTTTTTCATATCCGGCTTCTTCATCCCGGGAGATAAACCCCTGATTTAAATCATGGAGCTTCTTAACTCCTTTTATAATCTCACCAGTAACCTGCCCCAAAAAGTCGTCAAGAGTTATATCCTCACCAAGAACAGAAATAGTGTCATCAGGGGAAAGATCTGCCATTTTTTCAAAATGAGTTTCCAGCAATTCATCAGATTTTAAGAGAGGTTGGGCTATCCAAACGGTTGCATGTTCAGA